>JAYGDO010000301.1:0-12971 GCA_046582885.1 Pirellulales bacterium
CCGCATCGTGCCGGTGTTTCAACGAGTGGTCGGCGCCGCGAATGTCGAACTGGCGGAGCCGACGATGGGCGGTGAGGACTTTAGCCGCTACGGCCGAGCGGGCGTGCCGATATTTATGTACCGCATCGGGGCGGTCGATGCGCGGCGGCTGGCAAGTTTCACCGAGCGCGATTTACCGCCGCCTTCGCTGCACTCACCGGTCTTTTATCCCGATGTCGAAGATGCGTTGCTCACGTCCGTCCCGGTAATGGCAGCGGCTGCGTTAGAATTGCTTAAGCCCGAGAAGTGAAATATGCCGCGCCTGACTTGGCAAAACGGACTGTGGCTGGCGGCTTACGCCGGCACGATAACGATCGTCATCTTGCTGCTGCTCCGCGAACGCGACGCGCAGACCGCGGCGCTCGACACGCCTGAGGCCCACCAAGATTGGCAAAAATGGCGCAACGACGCCAGCAAGATGGATGATCGCCGGACGCCCAAGAGCAGCGAACCGCCCTGGCTGGTATTGTTGCGCGATCATTTCGCGGCGGTGATGACCGGAACGCTGGTAATCGGGACAGCGGTATTTGTGATGTTCATGTTCCTGCTCCGCGGAGTTTTTTCGCGAAGTCCCGAACCTTACGGGTCGCCCGAGTCAAAGTAAATATATCACTCCTTGACGTTAGTTTTCCGCGACACCGGATTTGGGGACTCGAAGTGGCCGGCTACTTTTCGCGCAGCGGCACGTGGTCGTGTACGCAGACCTCAAGCTCCGCGGTTGTTGCGGCGTCAATGCACACGGCGACCTGAAATCGCTCGTCCAGCACCAGCTGGGCAAACTGCCACTGATCGCCTCCGCGCGGCGGCGAATCCAGCAATTCCAACGACGGCGGCATATCGTCGGATGGTAACACCGTGAAACTCGACAGCGGAACCGAGAGGCCGCTGCCGTGCGCTTTAATGTAAGCCTCCTTCAACGTCCAGACGCGAAAGAACACCTCGGCGCGCCGGTCGGACGGCGCCGATTTCACGAGCTGCCATTCCGTCCTGGCGAAGAAGCGTTTGGCAATGTTCAAATATTCGACCGCGCGGTCCATGCGTTCGACATCAACACCAATCGTCTCCGTTGCCGCAACCGCACAAACGACCAATCCCGCGGTGTGCGAAAGGTTGAACGCCACGGGCAAATCGCCGGGACCACTGACGTACGGCTTGCCGAATTGGTTCTCAGCGAACCGCCAGTCACGGGGATCGACGTCGGCATACCGCGATAATACGGTGCGGACCAGCGCCCGGGTTACTAGAAATTGCTGCCGGTCGCGTTCGAATATAAATCTCGCCGCGCGCAGTCCCTCGTCGTCGGTGATGAGTGCGCGATATTCGTCGAGCAACGCAGGTTCGACAGCTTCGTCAAACCTGGTGACCCAAAGGTCCGTTCGATCGTGGTTTAGTGTCTGGGTTTCCATGCCGCAGCTTGGTATGATTGCCAGTTCTAACAAGGATCATCGCGCCCACTACCCATCATAACTCATGAAGGCACTTGTGACGGGGGCCACCGGACTGGTCGGCAACAATATGGTCCGCACTCTGATTGAGCGGGGCCAACGCGTGCGGGTGCTCGTCCGCAATTCGGCCGCTCGGTCATTGGAAGGCCTGGACGTCGAAATCCACAAGGGCGATATCCGCGACGCTGCGGCCGTCGTGGAGGCTGCGCGCGATGCGGACTTGATTATTCACGCCGCCGCCCGCGTCAAAATTGGCCGCACCCGCCTGGAGAAGTTTCGCACGGTCAACGTCGAAGGCACCCGCAACGTCGCTAACACCGCTCGCGCGAACGGTGTTCGTTTGGTTCACGTTTCCAGTACCGATACCGTGGGACTGAAATCGCTCGACGAACCCGCCGACGAGGATACCCCGTTCGACACCAGCATCTGCACGCCCTATATCGTCACCAAACATGAAGCGGAACAAGTTGTTCTGCAGCAGTTGCGCGACGGTTTGGACGCGGTGATTGTTAACCCGAGTTTTATGCTCGGCCCGTGGGACTGGAAGCCTTCGTCCGGCGAAATGTTGTTAGCCGTCGCCCGCGGATTAAGTTGGCTCGCGCCGCGCGGATACTTTAGCGTGGTCGATGTGCGTGATGTTTGCCGTAGCATCGTGGCCGCCGCGGAGCGGGGACAAACAGGCCGGCGTTATATTTTGGCCGGCAAGACGATGTCCTACCTCGAAGCTTGGCGGCTGTTTGCCGACGTGACGGGCGGGCGGTGGCCGTTATTCTGCTGCGGTCCGGTCATCGGTTGGATCGGTGATATTATCGGCCTAATCACCGGCAACGAGCCGGCCTTTAACTCCGAAGCAGTCAAGATCGCTAACAAGCCGAGAAATTACTCCAGCGCCCGAGCCAAAACCGAACTCGGCTACACAACGCGACCCGTGCGCGAGACGGTCGAAGACGCATGGCGGTGGCTGCAGGACCACGGCTACGTCACACGGACCAACAAACTCGCGATGGAACCCGCTAAAGACCCTCAACCATCTCGTCCCGATCGCCCCGCAAGTAGCGAATCACATTCGCCGCATCCAGAATAACAGATCCCGCATTGGCCACGATCAGCATTTGCAGCCAAAGACGATAAAATTGATCCAGCGAAGACTGGTCAAGCCGCAACCAAAGAAAGACGATCAGCGGAATCCACGACAAGTGCCCCAAGCCGAGCAGTCGCGAGAACCCGGTCAAACCCGTGATCAAGCTGAAGATCAGCCCGTTGAGCACAGCCACGCCAAGCACAACCTGCGCTTCGAGACGCGTAATGTAAAACAGCGGCACGATCATATTGCCGACCAGCAACAGCGTCAGCCAGGGTTTCCAGCGAACCGGCATCTTGCCGAGCCCGCGATGGTAACGGATCAGCCCCGGGATGAATGCGCCAAACAGGCTCTCGTTTTCCTTCGACATTTTAATGACGGACAACTTTTTCGAAGGGCGAGACTCTAGAAATAATACGTCGCGCAACCGACTTGGATGCCGGAACCTACTGTGATGATCAGCCCCACATCGCCTTTTTTGGCCAGGCCCTTCTCCGCGGCTGCCTGCATGCCGTAAACCACCGACGAGGTGAAGAGATCGCCCCGCTCATGCGGCAGATCGACAACTTTGTCCGCGACGATGCCCAGTTCTTTGGCCAGGTACATATTGAACTCGGTGGAAAACTGCGGCGGCATGAGCACGTCTATTTGTGAGATGTCGAGCCCTTCGCGATCAAGCAATTCCTGCACGGCTTCGGGGACCAACTTTAGGTACAATGCCTCGATATCCGGATCCTCTTCCAATCGCAGATTCGGTTTGCCGTCAACGTAGCGGCCGATCACCGTGCGGGCATCGGCATTCTCGTGTGAATACTTGAAAACAAACTGCCCGAAGCCGCTCGCGGCGTCTGCAGACGGTTCGAGCAACACGGCTGACGCCGTTTCGCAGACGCCCATCAGCTCATCGGGGAAGAACTTTGCATTCATTTCAACTTCGGAAGCAACCACTATCGCATTATTAAATGAGCCGGACTGAATCATCCGGGTTGCCGCTTCGCAAGCGTTCATCAGGCCCATTGATGCGTTGTAAATGTCAAAGCACAACGTCTTTTTATCATGTTCCGACTCGATGACGTCGTTCATTTTCATCTCACCGGCGATCAGTGTCGCGATCGCCGGTTCACTAATGTAACCGGTCCGCATCATGCCGCCGAAGACGAGCAATTCGATGTCGGTGCGATCTCGGGCCGACCGGCTCAAGCACTCTTCTACCACCGCCGCGGTCATTTTCGTCGTGTCGCGCTCGGGCTGCTGGTCCAGTGGCCGCGTGGCCAACGAACGAATCGCAACGCGCGGCAAGGCCGGTGCGGAGAGCGGCGCTTCGGCTTCAGCAATGAACCGCTTTTCCGGAATTTTCCCCGTTTCCTTGCGACTACGAATCCGTTCCGGCAAATCGTCGAACGTATAAATACCCGTTCCAATCGTTTGGCCGGAGCCGGTGATACCGAACACCATGTTGTGGCCCGACTGAACCGTTCCGTTATTGATGTTGTCCCACAACGCGACAAAGTGGCTGGTTGTCGCAGTGTTGCCTCGATGGGCAAGGTTGTTAATCGTGTTTTCCTTGTTGCAAATCTTCTGACCGAATGATTTGTTGATCGCGCGCATGCCATCGCGAAGCGACCGGTCTGATGTCTGGTGCATCAACAACAAATCGATGTCGGTCGGCGACCAGGGGCTGCGCTCAAAGTTATACATTGCGTTGGCGACCGAATGTTTCACGGCCACCGAGGTGTGTTCCATCGGGTCCGGAACGTGCATGATTGCGCCGCCGTGCTCATGCTCGGTCAAGCGGCCGACGCACATTTGGCAGTATTTTGACAGCGAATACAAATCCAACTCGTGAAAGCCGACGTCGTTATTGGTTGCGGCCTCGATCAACACCGCCGCGCCGGCGTCGCCCACGGTCAGGCACGCCATCCGCGGATCCATGAATTCGGAAATCTCAAGCAGTGCCGTTTCGGTGATATCGGTGATGTATTCCCCGCTGATGACCAACGCGCGGCGAGCCGCACCCACGTTAATGTACGACTCGACAATCTTAATTGCCGTGAACATACCGGTGCACGCATTGCAAACGTCGAAGCAGACGGCATTCTTGAAGCCGAAGTGCGCCTTGACCTGAATCGAAGTATTCGGCTCCATCGAATTCTCGTGGCGTTTGTCGCCGCGCATGATGTTGCAGGAGATCAGCATGTCGATGTCATCAACATCGTACTTCGAATTGTCGAGACACTCAGCCACCGCCTTGATCGCGATGTCTTTGGAGAATTCTTCCCCGGAACACATCCGCCGTGTCTTGATTCCGGTCATCTTCTCCAACGGAAACCACATCTTTTTGCGACATCTGTTCAGCAGTTCCTTCGTCGAGACCTCGTCGGGCGGCAGGTGAACGCCGATGCTTTCGATGATCGTGTTGACCTTTTCTGTATTCTTCTTAGCGGCTGGCTTTGGCGCAACGGCAACTTTTGTTTCTTTGGCAACGCCATCGCCGTTTCCACTGGCCGGAATCAATTCGGTGGGTTCCGCCCTTGTCGACACGGCCGCCAATTCGGCGACGGTCGGATGTTGGAACAACATCGCCGGCGTCATTTGGTAGCCTTCTTCCGCGGCCAGCGCGGCAATTTCGAGACTTTGGATTGAGGCACCGCCTAATTCGAAATAGTTGTCGTGCACTCCCACCTCGTCCAACGACAAAACACCTGACCAGATTTCGGCAAACGTTTCTTCGGCGGCATCGCGCGGCGCGACAAATTCGTTTTTCAGTTCGGGCCGAGTGTTGTCCGGCTCTGGCAGCGCGTTGCGATCAACCTTACCGGCCGGGTTGAGCGGGATTTTATCCATCGACACGTACAGCGGGGGGATCATGTAGTCGGGCAGCTTGTCGCTGAGAAACTCTCGCAGCGCGCTGATATTGGGCGGTTCGTCGTCGTCCGTGATCAAATACGCCACCAACTGTTTGTCGTCGATATTCGGCCCCATTTGCCGAGCCATGACGACCGACTGCTGCAGCGCCGGATGCTCGTTCAGCGCCGCTTCAATATCGCCCAGTTCGATGCGATAACCGCGGACCTTGACTTGGAAATCCTGGCGGCCGAGAAAGTCGATGTTTCCATCTGCGCGATATCGCGCGAGGTCGCCCGTTTTGTACATCCGCGTGGGGGCCAGACTGCTGTGCGGATTCGGTACAAAACGCTCGGCCGTCAACTCTTCGCGATTGAGATATCCTCGTGCCAAGCCGTCGCCGCCAATGTACAAATCCCCCGGCACCCCGATCGGAACTGGCTGCATCAGCGCGTCGAGAATATAAATCTGTGTGTTGTCGATTGGATAGCCAATCGGGACCGCGCCCTCGCCGGGCCTGACGCAATCGACGGCGGACCAGATCGTCGTTTCGGTAGGACCGTACATATTCCAGAGGCTTCCGCACCTCTGCAAAAGCTGATCGGCCAGATCTCTCGGCATGGCCTCGCCGCCGCAAAGTACTTTCAATTGCCCATCGCCCATCCAGCCAGCTTCGATCAAAATTCGCCACGTCGCGGGCGTTGCCTGCATGATCGTCGCGGCGGATTCTGTCAGTGCGCGAGCTAGTTGAATTCCGTCGGCCGCCTGCTCCCGCGTGACGATCGTCACCGTAGCGCCAACCGAAATCGGCAGGAACATTTCCAAGACCGAAATGTCGAACGTTAACGTCGTCACCGCCAACAAATTATCGTCTGCCGTAAGCCCCGGTTCGCGTCGCATCGAATTGAGGAAGTTGACGACCGTGCGATGTTCTATCTGTACGCCCTTTGGTTTGCCGGTCGAACCGGATGTGAAAATTACGTAAGCCAGATTATCCGGCGCTGACTGTGACGCAGCGTTGTCGCGACTGTACTCCTCGATCATCGGCCAGTCGGTATCGAGGAAAACGACCTTGGCCGAATGATCCGGTAGCTCGTCTTGCAACTCGCTCTGCGTGAGCAGCACCGGTGCGTTGCTTTCTTCGAGCATGTACGCCAGTCGTTCCGAGGGCGTTCCCGGCGCGAGCGGCACGTATGCACCGCCAGCCTTCAGAATGCCGAGTACGCCCACCAGCATGTCGATCGAGCGGTCTACACAGATTCCAACCAGCACATCGGAACGGACACCCTGTTCTCGCAAGTAGCCGCCGAGTTGGTTCGCACGGGCGTTCAATTCAGCGTAGCTCAGTGTTTCTTCACCATGAACAACCGCGGTCGCGTCGGGAGTCCGCGCAACCTGATCTTCAAATAACTGCTGCAAACACTTGTCACGCGGATAGTTGGCTTTAGTGTCATTGACATCGTCGAGCTGCCGTTTGCGTTCATCCACGCCGAGCAACGGTAACGCCGCCAACGATGTCTGCGGATCGGCGACGATACCGGCGAGCAATACTTGAAAGTGATCGACGATACGGGCAATTGTCGACTCGTCGAACAAATCCGTATTAAATTGCAAAGCTCCGGAAAGTGAGTCGCCGATGTTCAGCATCATCAGCATTAGGTCGAACGCCGCCCCTTGCTGGCCGAGTGCGAACGGCGTGAGCGCACCCAGATTGGCCCCCCCGTTGTCGGCTTGATCTTCGCTCAACCGCCGCGGCTTGTCCCAGCCAAATGCGACCTGGAAAATCGGTGACCGACTCGCATCGCGCGGCGGCTGCAAATCTTCGACAACCATTGGAAACGGGTAATCTTGATTGGTCAGCCCATCCAGCAGTGTCTGTTTCACTTCGCCGAGAAATTCGGCAAACGTCTTTTCCGGCAACATCTTCGCGCGGAGGACAATCGGATTGAGGAAGTAACCGAGAAGCTCTTCCAGTTCGGCGCGGTTGCGGCCCGCGGTGGGCGAGCCGACGAGGATATCATGCTGGCCCGTATAACGGAAAAGCAAAACCTGAAATGCCGCGAGCACCGCGGCATAAAGCGTCGTGCCTTCGCGCTTGGCGAGCTGAGCCAACTTGATCGCCAACTCGTCCTGTAGTTTGAATTGGAACGACTTGCCGTTGAACGACTGTAGCGAAGGCCGCGGCCGATCGGTGGGCATGTCGAGGTTTGGCAAATCGCCTTCGAGTTGACCTTTCCAGTACTCGGCCAGCCGCTCACCTTCCGGCCCGTCCAACATCTTCTCTTGCCAGCGGACATAGTCGGCGTATTCGACCCCCGGCGGCTTCAGACCCGCCGCCACGCCGGTAATTTCCTCGCGATAGAGAGACTCGAGTTCGTCAAACATCAAGTCGAACGCCCAAAAGTCCAATACAATGTGGTGCGCGGTGAACAGCAGCACATGCCGCTCGCCGGGGCGGTCGAATAGTTGCACTCGAATGACGGGTCCCGCCTCCAAATCGAATGGCCTGTCTGCTTCGATTTGAATGCGGTAATCCAATTCGTCCTGATCCCAATTTTCGGCGTCGACGACCTCCAGTTCCAGCGGCCTGTGAGGGTGGACAAACTGCCGCGGCAGACCACTTTTCATACCAAACGTCGTACGGAGCGCTCCGTGCCGGTCAATCACCTTTTGAAAAGCGCGCTGAAAGGCTTCGCGATCCAGATCGGCGCAAAGGTAGGCGGCATACATCACATTGTAGGCTGAGCTGTTCCGATCCAGCTGATAAAGGAACCACAACGATCGCTGGCCGTAAGCCAACGGGCTTTCGACAATCTGCGCCGCGGCCTTTTTCTTAAGCAAGTTGGCCAGCAGCTCGCGTTTTTGTTCCGAAGTTAAATCTGCGGATACGTTACTCATGAATCGTCCGTTTCGTTATTCATCATTTTACCTAGCAGCGCGTCAACTTCCTCTTCGGAAAGGTTTTCCACGTTGGCCAACGCCACTTCCGCCTCTGCTTGACTGATCCGATCCTGTCCGTCGTTGTCACCGGCCGCCTCACACACGGACGGCTTAATCGCTAGCGGTGCAGCTTCCGTCGTCAGCTGCGTGTGCAGCACGGTGACAAGTTTCGAAATGTTCGGATCCTGCAACAATTGTGCGACGGGCAAAATGACGCCCAGACTTGCTTCAATGTGATTTCGCAGTTCGACCGCCATCAGAGAATCGATCCCCAAATTGTTCAGCGGCTGCTCGACGTCAATTTCATCCGCCGGGATGCGAAGGACACGAGAAACTTGTTTCAACAGGTAGTCTTCTAGAACCTTCGGCCGCTCATCTTCCGCCACGGCGAAGAATTCTTCGCGGCCGATTCCGGGCGCAGCGGCGGTTTCGCCCGCCGAGGCCTGCGGTTCGGTCTCCTGCTGAATCAAGTGCGCCAAAAGCGGCGACTTGGCTGTGGCCGGATGGAATTTAGCCCACTCAGACCAGTTGACCGGCATGACCGCCGTCTGCACAGCGCCTTGTCGCATAAGTTGATGCATGGCCGCAAAACCTTCGGCAACCGTGAACGAAGTCATGCCTTGCGGCGCAAAGCCACGGCCTTCTTCGCGCTGGGATCGGGCGACCATGCCAACCTCGGCCCACCAACCCCAGTTCACGCTCAGCGCCGCTTGCCCGTTCGCCCGTCGATGGTGCGCCAAGACGTCGAGAAACGCATTGGCCGAAGCATAACTGGCAAGAAACGGCGAGCTGATCACCGACGCTCCCGACGAGAACATCACGAAAAAATCCAGTGGCTCGTCGGCCAGTAGTTGATGCAGCAGCCAAGATCCCTGAACTTTAGGCCGGCAGTCGGCGTGCATGGTTTCTTCGCTCATTTCCAAAAGCGGCTCGGCGTGCGACAGGCCCGCACAATGCACAACTCCTCGCACCGGCGGCCAGCCTTCGTCCCGCAGCGTCGCGATCACTCCGGTCATTTGGGGTTCGCTGGTGACATCAGCGGCAACAACGTAGACTCGAGCACCACCGCTTTCCAAATCTCGAATTGCCCTCAAACGATCGGCAATCGGCGAGTCCTGTTCAATTTCGTTTTCCCAAATATCGCGTGGCGGCAACTCGCGACGACTGAGCAAAACGATGTGTTCACCGCCCTGCTCGACTATCCAGCGGGCCGCTTTTAGCCCCAGGTCGCCAAGTCCGCCGGTAACGAGGTAGCTCCCGTCGCGCCGCCATCGCATCGGCGGGTAAACCACTTCGGGATTTGATCGCCGCACAAGCCGCGGAACGTATCGCCAGCCGTCACGCAGCGCCACCTGGTTTTCGTCGTCCGCTTCGATCACCTCGGCCCACAACAAAGCCGCGTTTTCCTCACTGGAAAGCTGCGGGTCGAGGTCGAGCAAACCGCCCCAGAAAATCGGGTGTTCTTCGGCCATCACACGGCCCATGCCCCAGATCGGCGCTTGTGCCAGACCGACAGAATCGCTGCTGGCACCGACTGGCTGCGCACCGAGCGTCGCCAGCCACAATCGCGGTGTTTCGCTCCACTGCTGCGCGGCAAGCTGTTGAAACAGCTTCATGATACCTTCGCAACCCAGCGGCTCGGACTGGTTTAACACCTCAAGCGTTGGCTCGCTTCCAGAAAACGAATCGAGGCCCCATAAGTGCACCACGCCACGGCATTCGGCCGGTGCCGTCGGCCAAACCGCCTGCATCACCTGCCGCAAATCTTTCGCGTTAGCCGGATCAACAACAAACCGATCGGTATCAAGTTGCTGGAACTCTGGGCCGACTGAGATTACAACCGCTCGCGATCCGCAGGCGATCAGCGATTCTGCAAATCGCTCGCCGGTACCGCGGTTATCGGCACAAATCAACCAGGTACCCTGATCGCTGTTCGTCGAAACTTTCGCCGCTTTGCCCCTTTGTTCCGCCTCCTCGCTCCCCTGCGCCACTACCATCACCTGCACCGAGCCTTCTTCGGGCCCCGCACCGCTCTCCAATTCCGGCAGCGCCACCGCACTGGAAAAGCCCGTATCGCGAAGCAGTTCGACCCACTTTTGCTGGCTGAGCAACGGGTGGTCCGGACGCAAGTCCGTATCTTCGTATCGCCACCAACCTTCGGTCAGGCCAAAGATCAAGTCCAGCCACCGCTGCCGCGTTGCGCCTTCGAGCAGCACCAGCGACCCACTCGGCGCGAGCAACTGCTGTACGTTGCCTAACGTTTCCTTCAGATCGCGCGTCGCGTGCAACACGTTCGCGGCGACAATTAAGTCAAACTGATGATCCGCAAAGCCCTGCTCGCGCGGATCCGATTCGATGTCCAGCACGCCGTACCGCACGAACGGATAGTCACGGAACTTCTTACGAGCGGCGACCGTGAACAAGTCCGAAACGTCGGTGAACACGTACTCGGTGCGATCGTCCGGCAGCCGCGGCAGGATTTGCGACGTCGTTCCCCCCGTGCCCGCGCCAATTTCGAGAATCCTGACCGGCCGCTCCTGCGGCAACTGCTCGACGATGCGCCCGACAGCTTCTTCGACCAGCGAATTCAGTACGCGGGCGAACGGCGAATCCTGATAGAGCCGCTCAACCATTTCCGAAGAACCGTTCGGAAACAGAATCTGCAGCGGATCGGCCGTTCCGTTTAAAACTTCCGCCAAGCTACGACCACAAGCGCCGACCAGTTTTAGTTCGGCATCGCATTCGGTGAATCGAACGGCCAATTTGTTCATCAGTGCCGCCGAGTCGATGGGCCGCAGTTTCGCCAGCACCTCCCACTGTTCGCCGTCGCGTCGCAGCAATCCATCCTCAGCCATGATGCCCAACATGCGGACGAATAACCGCCGATGCTCGTTAACAACACCCAATTGTTCGGCCAGTGAATCGCTTGAGAACGACCCGCCCGGCTGCGCGTCGTAGCCCAGCGCCTTGATGGCCTCGACGACATACGCCGAACAAAGCACATCCATCTGCGCCGACAGGTCGCGATAACGAGGTAACTGCTGCTGATTCTTCAGCCGCGTTGTTTGTTGTTCAACACCGTCGGCAATCTCACGCGGCGTCGGCATGAAGTCGGCCGAGTGTAAAGTCTGCGGCTGATCGAGCCGTGACTTGGGTTGCCATTGAATTTCGAACAGCCAATCGTCCAAGGACTGGTCAGGAGCCGAGTTGCCAAGCGATGCTTGCCCCACCCGCTCGGTCGATGCTGTTCCGGGATCGGTCGTAAACCAGTAACTTTGCCGCTGGAACGGGTACGTCGGCAAGTCAACTTTTTGCCGCGCGTAAGGGCGATCGAAAGAAAGCCAGTCGACGTGTGCGCCGTGCGTGTAAAGTTCCGCGAGGCTCTCCAGCATCTGCTGCCAGTCGCTGCGATCTTTGCGGAGACTCGGCAACCAAAGTGCGGTCTCGCCGGGCAGACACGCACGGGCCAAGCCCAGCAACGTCGGTCGTGGCCCAATTTCCAGAAACGCGTTGCAGCCAAGTGTCCGCATGGACTCGATCCCATCACGGAATCGAACCGGCAACCGCATGTGATCGCGCCAGTAGCCGGCCGTGGCGATTTCTTCGCCGAACACCTTGCCGGTGACGTTGGAAATTACCGGGATCTGCGGAGGATAAAAAATCGTCTCTTCGCAAATTTGTTCGAATTCGTCGAGAATCGGATCCATCAGCGACGAATGAAAGGCGTGCGAAATGCGGAGCGGTTGCACTTTGACGCCATCCTGCTCCAGCGCCGTGGCAACTTTGTTAACTTGTTCGCGCAATCCGGAAATCACAACTTGCTGTGGACCATTGATCGCCGCAACTGACACGCCGTCTTCACAATCTTGTTTGTGGATCATCGAAGTCACTCGGCTCTGGTCGGTCATAACCGCGACCATTTCGCCATCTTCGGGCAACGATTGAACCAATCGACCACGGTTAGCGATCATTCGCAGCCCGTCTTCCAGACGAAAGACGCCGGCGACACACGCAGCGACATATTCACCAACGCTATGGCCGACCGTGGCGACCGGCTGGATGCCCCACGAGAGCCAGAGCTGTGCCAGCGCGTACTGCAGAGCGAACATGGCCGGCTGCGTGTAGACCGTCTTGTTCAAAAGGTGATCGTCGTTCGCAAAGATCACCGATAGCAGTCGCCGATCCATATGCGGCCGCAGCAGTTTGTCGCAGCGATCCAGCGCGGCGCGAAAAGTTGGCAGCGTGTCGTAAAGTTCACGGCCCATGCCGATGTATTGAGGCCCCTGGCCGCTGAACAGGAACGCCACTTTCGGCGCAGCCTGTAAATTGCGGCCCGTCGCCACATCGAATTCTTCGTGGCCCGAGACGTAATCGTCGAGTTTCTGTTGCACATCAACTGGATCGTGCGCGATAACGGCCAGTCTGCTGTGAAAATGATCGCGGCCGGCAGCCGCTGTGTGGCAGATGTCTTTGAATGCATCAGGCGCGTCGGCAAGATGCCTAGCGTAGGCCTCGGCTAAATCGGCGAGCGCTTCGTCCGACTTGGCCGACAGAGCCAATATTTCGCGCGGACGATCGACTTGTGCCTCAAGCAGTTTGGTTGCGGGCGGTTCTTCAACAAT
>JAYGDO010000343.1:0-3419 GCA_046582885.1 Pirellulales bacterium
GTGTAACAGATTCCCCGCCACCCCGCTCCTAGTATCAGGCCCGAACGATCCGGGGTAATCGATACACAAAACGAAGCGACCCTGGGGGCGAGGTGACAGGACCATGCGAGAGCAACACATAAAAACGAACCGCAAGCGACAGGCTGCCGGAACGTTCCGCGGCCGCGAACGCTTAAAGATCGGGCAGCTCGAGAACCGGCAGCTGCCGGCGGCCGACGCCTTTTACGCGATTGAGGCCTTTGCCTTGCCGGGTGTCACCCCTCAACCGCCGGCCGATACGAACGGCTTTTACACGCTCGAAGCTTTCACCTTGCCGGGCTCCGCCAACACACAGGGCGGCCGACTAAATCTCCGTCTGCGGCCACCCCATCCAAAGCTTCAAGCCGTATGACCGGATGCCTTATTTGTCGAACCTCGGCGGATGCGGTTTTAGGGCGATGCGGCTCGGAGAAAACCCTCGGCGAGCAACTCGCCCAGGCGAACAATTCCAGCCGTGTCGATTACAAGTTTTTTCTCCTGCTTGGGCAGATCGAAGACCTTGAGGTGAGCGAGACCCGGATCCGCCGCTGCGGCCGCAGCGACGTTGGCGACCACGTCGATATCGTTCAACCGCTTGTCGTCCGTGGGCGGCTGCTGGCTGACGTACCATTTGAGCGCGGGCCGCTGCAGATCCTCGCGGCTCTGCGCGATGATTGCTTTCAAACGCTCAGCGGCTTGTTTGCGGTACGGGTGGAAGGACATATCGTTCTCACCAAGGTGATAAAAAATACCCGTTAACTCCACCTCTTGTCCTTTGGATTTGAGTTGCTGAACCGCCTCCTTTACGAAGCCGATGAATTTGGGATAAACATGTCGCGACTTGGCCATGCTGCCTGCGGGCGTCCAGTCGATGATCTGCGAGCCGCTGTGAGTGAACTTCGCAATGGCAATCGCGCCGGATACCTTACCCTGCAAGGTCTGCGCAAAGCTCAGTTCGGGCCCGAAGGTATCGTAGTAACCGGTGAGTCCCAGCGGTTCCCAGCCATTGGAAACTTTGTAGCCGCCGCCCAGGTTGTATTTGTAGGCGATCTTGAAGTTGTCCCTCAGCAGTGGCGTTGCGGATTTCAACACCGCCAGCTCCTGCTCAAAGGCCCGCTCGCCTTCCATGTTGCGATGGCCGGCCAATACAAAAAGTTTCACCTTACCTCCCTTTTTGTAGGGCCAGGTTTTCAGCGGCCGCGGCTGGGATAAATCCACGCCGTTAGTCCGCAGGTAGGCGGTCGCGTAGTTTTCGCCGTGCTGCAATTGGCCGAGCGTGCCGTAGTGATAGTGCAGCCCCACGGGGCGGCCAATCTCCACGCCCACCTGTGCGGTGGGGATATATTCGGCCTGCGGGTCGGCGTCGGTCACCGCGCGTTGGCCGAGACTGATGGCGTACATTCGCGGCCGCAGGTCCATGCCCCAAATCGTCTTGGTACAAAGTTCGCCGATGTAAAATTTCAAATTCGGGGTTTTCAGGTCGCGGCGCCAACGGGCCAGAAAATTCGCCAGGTTCTTGCCGTAGGCGGCCATGTACCCTTCGTTGAACATGTCGTTCTCGCCCTGATGCCACATGAAGCCCTCGATCCGGTACCTGATCTTGCGTTTATCCAGATCGGCGAGGGACGCCTTGATGAGATCCAGCGCGAGCGGATACATCTTGAAGCCAATGGGCTCATCGGGATTCCAGTCCCCGCCCAGATGTGTGCCTCCGGCCGCGCACTTGATGATGGCAATCGGCGCGTCGATGTGCCGCGCGACCCGGCGGGCAAAACTCAGTTCCGGGCCGACGACCTGATTGACCGGCTGCAGATCCACCCAGCCGTTGGACCTCAGCTTATTTTCTCGTCCGATGCAGTACGAGAATTTGACATCCCCTTGAGCGTCCTCCAATCCCGCAAACGGTGGATACTGCCTGATGTCTTTTACCTTGGAATCGGATCCCACCATATTCGACTGACCGGCGAAGATGAAGATTCGCACGGTTTTGTTATCTTCCGCTTTGGTTGGGACCCCGAAAAGCAAGACACTGACCAGAACGGTTAGGGCCAGCCGCGGGCAAGGATTTTGAACTGCATTCATGATTGTTGTGTCTGTTCGAGTGCGGTTATTTAGTTCGCCCCAACCTACCTCCGCTGAGTACCTGATCGCAAGATGCCTGCAGGTGGTTCGGGGCAAGACGTGGGGAACGCAACATGCTACCTTGACGGCTTCGAAATTACTCCTCCGCTTCTATTTGCACGATATGGAATTGCCATGATCATTGTTCGGATTCTCACGGCCGGCATGCTTCTACTTCCACTTTCTGACGCAGCATTCGGCGGAGAATTATTTTCGCAGCGGCCCATTTGGAGCAGCGGCACAACGAAGTCGGGCGGCGACGGGATCGCCCGGTTTATCGACTTTGATCGGGACGGTGATCTCGATTTCGTAACCAGTGCGCCGAATCCCATGCGGTGGGTGTTGTACCCCAACGACGGAGGCACCATTGCAAAGAAACCAATCTGGGAGTCCCGTGCAACGACGGATTGCGATCATATCGATACGCTTGACTTCAACGGCGACGGCTGGATGGACTTGGCGGGTACGCACGAAAGTCACTGCACGCTCTATTTAAATCAAAAGGGAAAATTCAACACAGCGCCCGACTGGGAAACGGGAATCATCGCCAACGCAAACCAGATTGATTTCGGCGATTTCGACAAAGATGGCGACGTGGACATGCTTATGGCCGGGGGAAAACCGATTGACGGCATTGCCCTGTTTGAAAACACCGCCGGAACGCCGGCGAGGCGACCGACCCGCAAACTGGGTCACACCGAGTACTCGGAGACCGGTATTTTCGCCGACTTCGATCAAGATGGCGACCTGGATATCGTGGCCGGTTACCGCGCGGGGAAGTTGGTGGTGTTTCGCAATAAAAAAGGAACCTTCGATGACGGCACGATTATCTATGAAGACAAACAAGCACCCTGGACGCAACGGATTTATTGGTACGACCTCGATCGCGACGGTCAATCCGAGTTGTTCTGCGCGAAAGGACCGTGGGGAAGACTTGGCCGGAGTTTGCAGTTGCTTCCACAAGATGGCGAGGCAAACGTCAAAGTTGTTTGGCAAAGTTCTAGACAAACCGCCTACCACGGATTTGCGTTCCACGATGTCGACCAAGACGGAGATACTGACCTGGTCGCCGCCGATTATGGACGCGGTGGCGGGGTTTCCGTCTACCTCAACCAGGACGGAAAACTCGCAGACATCCCCGCGTGGTCGACGAAAACAAGCGGCCCGGCTCACGAAGCCGTACTGGCAGACCTCGACGGAGATGGCGACCTCGATTTAGCCGTAGGTTGCCGCGATCAAGCTCATATCTACGAGAACCTAACCAGATCGGAAGAGCGTCG
>JAYGDO010000419.1:0-7168 GCA_046582885.1 Pirellulales bacterium
TCGTAACCGCATCTGGCGGCGGCACAACGTCTTTGCCAACTGCCGTAATCACACCATCACGGACGACCATGGTGCCATCTTCGATCACCTCGCCCGATTGCACGACAATCCGACCGCCGACGAGAGCGAATACGGCCGGTGTATTATCGCGCAGGCCGACACTCGGCGCAGTAGATGGCGGCGCCGCGACGCCGACAGTGCGCACACAGAGGGCCGCCAGCGACCCAATCAGTAGAAGAACCCCTGCATTTCGCATCAACACTATGGTGCGATGCGAAACCGACTGGGTCAAGCAGATTCACCGCATATCGACCATTTGCCGTGGGAAGGCGACGAGTTCTGCCGGCTGTGACCAAAGCGTTTAATCCCACCACCAGCGTTCGCCGGAATTCGGCTGCGATTGGCGGTAGTCCGAAACCAGTCTGCCGCTGCCCTTCTTGATCGCCGCGAGCTTTACATAACGCGCCGGATCGACCCGGACGCCGCCACTGACACCGGCGATGATCATCCCGCCTGCGAGGACGCGATGGTTGATAACGCTTTCGGTGTGCGTCGGCGGAGTTCCTTTGGCCACCTGATATTTGGACGAATCGAGAAACCATTTCATCCGCCAGTCGGCCTGTTCCGGCAAATCGTGAGCGAAAAAGATCGCACAGACCAGCGCCAGGTCGAACACGTTTTGCAACTCGGCGTAGATCGGATACTTGGCCGCCAGCGCGGGGAACTCGCGGGTAAAACTGGCGGAAAACTGGCGATTGAGGGCCTCCGACTTGCCGGTATGGACCCGCTCGCCTTGCTGAGTGAGCATTTCATTTTCACTAAGCACCTGCACGCCCTGGCCCCGAATTTCATAAACGTTCCGCTCGGGCGTAGCGCGGACGGAATCATAATTGAGCGTGAACCACCAGCGCAGCACGTCCATGTCGCCCGGCTTGCCGGCTCCCGCGGCGGCGTCGAGATAACTGGTCACACCGGCCGAACCCTTTTCCAGACCCATGCCGACGAGCTTCATGCGATAGTCCGCTTCGACAATCACCTGGCCGACGCGCGTGGCCGGATCGATACCATAAATTTCAACATCCTGGCGGCCCAGCGAACTGCGAATCTGCTCCAGCCACCGTTCGCGCGCGGCCTCGCCGGCGGGCAACTTATTCTTTGACGACTCGGCGGCGAAGGCTTTCGTTCGTGCCAGGCCCTGCCTGGTGGGCGTGATGGAACAGCCGAACCGAGCATCCGCGCCACGCATCATCGACCGCAAGACGACGATCAAATCGTCCAGCTGCAGCACGGGCCGGCCGCTATCGATGCTGAGCATACGGCCTTCTTGATTCCGCTTCCAATCGCCCGCCGGCCCGGCAATAACAAGATCGCCGGTTTCCGGAAACACCATGATGTACTGAATCTTGCTGAGCCCCGCCAGCGCTCGCATCGCTTCGTCCGGCCGGCGACCGGAGGCCACGCGGAGCTGCACGGCCTTCTCCAAACGCGGCAGCGAAATTTTCCGCAGCGGCGATTTCCGCCGGTGGCTGGCCGCCGTATTCCGTTTTGTCGATGACCGATAAAGTCGACGGAGTTCCTCGCCTGCTTCATCAAATTTCGTCCGCCGCAACACGCCTGTCGCGTCGACCACCACGCCCGTCTCAAATTCAGCGATCGAACCGGGTCCGCCAACCTCGTCCCATGAGTCCGGTTCGATTGTGGTCTGAATCAACTCGATTAGTGCGTCGAAATCGGCCGCCGCATTGCCACCTCGGCCGGCGGCGGCGTTGCCGACCACGCCCGACCCGACCCCCCCACGGAACCGCTGCGCGAGAAGATGATCTAAAGCATTGGAACGTACGCGATCGTCGGCAATGCGGTGCAACGTGCGGTCCGCGCCGCGCCGCGCCCCCGCCCTGTTCTGCGCCGCGGCAATCCGCTGCAGCAGCGCGTCCCGCGGCACAGCGTCCGCGCCTTCGGCAACCCGCAGCGCAGTGGCAAATTCTCCGACCGCCAAATGCGCATCGACTCGGTCGCGAATCTCGTCGGCCCCCGCAGCCGCGACTGCGACCGCCATAGACCATAAAATAAAACAAAAACCGCGCGCACAACGGTGCAAATGATAAGAAATCGCAACCACGTAACCTCTCCTCGGTGTTCCGCCGGAGTTATCGGAATGGACTCTCGGAATAGACCGGTCACTGTCCCATAGAAAGGGTCCGTTCGTCAAGAAAAAATTTGCCTTTCCGCCAATTTCCCTTGTCGCCGGGGCCACCCGAAGCGGCGGCCAGCGACGCAACTCGATCGCTCGCTGAAACTTCACCCGACCGAGACGGCCAGCCTTCATTTTTCAACGTATATTGTTAGAGCGGCGAAAACAGGGATCTGGCCATCTCGCCGGGCGATCTGAGTGGGCTGATTTTTCAGCCGCGCCGAACCTAATTTCGAAAGCCGACGATGAAAACCGAAACGGAACCGCTCTATTCCAGATTCGCCGCCGACCCGGACATGTCGGAATTGGCGAACATGTTCGTCGAGGAAATGCCGACCCGCATCCGCTGCCTGAAGGAGTTGCTGGCGTCCGAGGACTGGCAAGAACTCGGTCGTTTCGCGCACCAACTTAAAGGCTCGGCAGGCGGTTACGGTTTTGACCAATTGACGCCTTTCGCCGCGAAGCTCGAAGCGGCAATTCGTGACGGCGAAGCAGAAGCGGCGATTCGCGCTGACGTGGACGCGTTGAGTGATGCGTGTGGCCAAGTGCGCACCGTAGCACCGTAGCCGGTCCGAAACCAGCAGCTATCGATTTTTCCGGTTGGGACTCTTGGGCACGGGTGGCACGTTCGGCGGCGCGACGAGCGTTTGCAGTAATCCGATGAGCGCCCTTTTGCCGTCGAGGTTCAGCCGCTGATAACCGATACGCGACGCAGTCGCTTCGCCGCCGTGCAGCGCGATCGCTTCTTCCAAAGTCGCCGCGCGGCCATCGTGCAGATAGGGCGCGGAACTGGCGACTCCCCAGAGCGGCGGCGTACGCCATTCTTGTTTAATGTTGGACGGCACGTCGGCGAATACGTCGACCTGGGTGGATCCAAAGTACCCGCCGCCGACGGTC
Organism: Pirellulales bacterium; assembly: GCA_046582885.1. Classification (GTDB taxonomy): domain Bacteria; phylum Planctomycetota; class Planctomycetia; order Pirellulales; family UBA7805; genus JAYZEI01. The sequence goes on from JAYGDO010000419.1 coordinate 3,089, forward strand.
CTTGTTCCGATCGACACCGTTTCGGGTGCGGCCGGCGATGGGTCGGCAAGTTGCGGGCCCATGTCGTGTAATAACAGGTCGCTATAGAGCCCTTCGACTTCACCCAATGTTTCCACATGACATTCAGCGCAGCCCACGGTCTTAAACAGGTTTTCGCCGTAACGAACCGCCGTCGGATTGACCCCGCCGGCGCGAACCGGTGCCGGCAAATGGGCGATGAAAGTGATCATGTCATCCGTCTGCAGATCGTCCATGTCGATGCCCTCGTTACGGTTTGGATCCAACGGATCGTTAAACTGGGCACGGCCTTTCACCTGCAGGCCGACCTCGACGGCGCACGCGCCGAGAATGAATTCCCGTAACGTCGCGGTTTGTCCTCGCCAACCGAATTTTCCCGGCGGCAACCGGCCGCTGACGCCTTGTGCCTTTTTCTCTTGCCGCTCAGCGACCTCGACCAATGCACTCCTGTTGATCGAATCAATTTGCGCCGCGCCGAACAGCGCCGGCGTGTTGCGATCGCTGAGCAAGAAATCGATGCCCCGGTGGCGAAGCGGCTTGATCGGGCCCGCCTTATCCAATCGCCGTTGAATCGCTCGAATCATCCGGGCGCGGCGCGACTCGGAAAGCCCGAAAGGGATATTGAAGCCCAAGGTTTCGTCGTGAAAGTTCGCGTAGTCGGCGTCCGTACCAAAGCGATGAAAGACGATCGTCGAACCGTTCCCGAAAGCCGGATTGAATGTGTTCAGCCGAATGCGAAATTTGCCCTTGTCGACCCCTTCGAGTTTCTCCGGGGCAACGGCGGTCAATAACTGCGCATTTCGTTCGTTCGGTCCGCCGCCGCCGACACCGCTCTGGCGATGGCAGGCAACGCACGACTTTGCGTTGAACAGTGGCCCCAAACCGTCGCCTTTGGGCGAGGCCCCATCGCCCGGCTGCCACTCCTTGTTGAACAACTCCAAGCCGCGTTTCAGCTTGTTGGGATCCGGCGCAATTTGACCGCTGGCCTGACGGGCGAAAAGTGCCGCAAGGATGAAAACGCACAGCGTGCGGCCGAACCGGCGCGAAGTCTCGTTCCAGTGCATGGCTACGACTCCCTGTTCCGATCGCGATGAGATAAAAAGAAAAGTCAAAAGTGGCGTGGGGGTCGCTAGCCAACGGGAGATTGTAATCGAACCGCACCGAACGGGGCAACTAAATTCCGTCCGCTGCGTTGAAACACCGCCGCCGCCGCCGCCGCCGGCATCAAATCAACTCGTGAATCGGTTCGATCCCTGAATCGACCGGATAGCGTGGCGTCCCGGAACTGTCGAAGACGCGGTCGGCGTGCGCGTCGAGGCCCATGTTGTGGTAAAGCGTCGCAAAAACTTCCTGGAACTTCACCAGCCGCTGGATCGGATACTCGCCAAACTTGTTCGTCTTGCCGATCACTTGCCCGGTCCGCATTCCGCCGCCGAACAGCAAACACGCATTGGCCTTGGGCCAGTGGTCGCGGCTGTTCTTTTTGTTGATCTTCGGCGTACGGCCAAATTCGCCCCAAACCACGACTGACACGTCCTTGTCGAGTCCCCTTTCGTAGAGATCCGTAATCAGCGCCGAGAGCCCTTGGTCCAGCAGCGGAAATTCCTCGCGCGAGCGAGGGAAATTCATGCCGTCGCCGCCGTGCCAGTCCCAACGGCTGTAATTCAACGCCACGTACCGAGCGCCGGCTTCGACCAGCCGCCTCGCGATGCAAAAGTTTTCGATCATCTTCGGCGCACCGTCGCGCTGAAACTTTTCGATACTCTTGCCGTACCGCTCGACAATCCGTGGGTCCTCTTTTGACAGATCGAGCGCATCGACAAGCCGTGAGTTGGTCAAAATCCCTATTGCCTGCTGCGTATAGGTATCGACTCCTTCCATTTGCGCAGCCACATCCGCATCGCGGCGAAAACGATCGAGCGCCGACCGCAGCTGCTGGCGATCGCGCAACCGCTCGAGCGACATCCCCCGGAGGACCATGTTGTCCGGTTTCTCGCGGGCGGTCTTGCCGACCAGATTGAATGGATTGTGCTTCGTCCCCAGAAAACCGGCCATTCCCGGCTCGCCCCAGGTTCGATTGCCCGTCGTGTACATCATGGCCAGATTGGCCGGCACGCCTGGATCCACCTGGCCGCCCAGCCGGGAAACCCAGCCGCCCGCCGATGGCCAGCCGCGGCGCGGACCGCGCTCGCCAAACTTGCGTCCCGTCATGCACTGATAACCATCGTGCCGGCCGTCCGAATCGCTAAGCGATCTGACAATCGCGAACCTGTCGGCCAGCTTCGCCAGCCGCGGAAATAATTGGCATATTTCCATTCCGGGCACGTTGGTGCTAATTGGATGGAACTCGCCACGAATCCCGGTCGGCGCGTTTGGCTTGAGATCCCACATGTCGATATGGGCAGGTCCACCCGGCAGGTAGATATTGATAATCGCCTTGTGCGAACGGCCGACGGCGGCCTCGGCTTCCATCCTTAAGATTTCGGGCAGGCAAAGACCGCCCATCGCCGCACCGCCAATCTGCAGAAACCCGCGGCGGGACAAGCGATCGCAAAATCCGGGCTTTTTGTCCGGTCGTCCGAGAATTGTGAGCATTCAACTGCCCCGTTTAAAAAGGAACGAAGGCGGATCACCGGTATTCATTATCGTTTTGCACGCACATCAAACTCCAGCGCACACCGGCGGTAGGGTACATCGGATCACCCGCGAATGTCAACAGAAAAACAGCTAACTAGCTACTTGTCCTGCACTTACAGCATTAAAGCTATCACACCTTTGCCGCGACGCTACGACCTTATAAAAGCTCTTTTTCGATGTCGTCGGACAGACGTTCGATGACGGTTTCCAGAGAACCCGCCGCCAGCACCGCGACCTGCTCCTGATAAATGCCTTTGCCGTAGATTTCCCGCGGCGGCAGATACATCGCCCGTGAACCGTTGGCGATCGTCGCAACCACCACCGGAAAATTGGGAAACCGGCTTCGAAGTGCCGTTTGCAGTTGTTGGTAGTGTTCGCTTTCGACCGCGACCCAGATCGCGTCGCCGCACCGGAGCATCGTCGCTGCCAGTGGAAATCTTTCGCCCTGCGGTAGTTGTTCCAAGATCATCGCGCGGCGTCTCCCGCGTTCGGCCATTGCGCGTTTGTCGGCCGCACCTTGCTCGTCGCCCGCGGATAATGCTGCGGTCGATTGATTTTCGAGACTTTCAATTTCGTCATACAACGCTTCGAGTGTCTTTGGCTCATCCACGTACGGCAAGTCGATTGTTGTCCGCCTCAACTTCCAAATTGCCGCATCGCCCGTACGATCGTCCGACATCGTCACATAGCTCCACCCGCCAAGCGTGGCGGCCGAGATGACTGCTCCCGTAAACTTTAAGGCTGATTTTGCCGGCGGCAGCGAGGTCAGCACCGACAGCGCGGCAAAGCCCAGTTGCCGGCCGTTGCGGTCCGCAATCTCCGGATCGCCGACGTACTGTATTTTTGGTCCAAGATCGCCCGAAGCGCCCTGAATAAAAACGCACGGCGCGCCGGTTGCATCTTCGACAAGCTCGCGCGTGGCACCGGGGAAATCGGGGCTAATCAGCGAATTCTGCCAAGCGAGCGTTGTTGGATGGCAGGCGTAATTGACCAACGACGCCAACATATTCCCATCCGTGTCGCTAACTCGCGCGGCCACCACCGTATCATCAGCGACGGCATACGGGTTGTATCCGCAGACAAACTGTGCGGACTCGCCGTCCCAAAAGTCGCGCTGCACGGCCAGATCGCAGTGCCCGGTACCGTATACGATATCCGCCGGTTGCCGCGACCGGCGTGCTGCGACGACAAGTTCGCCGACGGTCGCGGCCATCTGATCCAAGTAAGCCGAAATCAACTCGCCGCCCGGCAATTTGGCTCGATCGAGGCTCATCAATCCGGCCGAGTGCGTGTGAGAAAACAGCACCAGCAGATGTTCTTTCGGCACGTCGGCGCTGCTGCTGACCTTGTCGAGCAAGCCGTCCATCTCCGCCGCCCGTAACAGACAGTGATCCAGCGCGATGACGATCAACTCGTCGCGGCAGG
>JAYGDO010000459.1:0-5707 GCA_046582885.1 Pirellulales bacterium
TGTTCCTGTTTTCTTTAGAAACTGACGGCGCGATGTTTCGGTCTGTTTGGTTTCGTTCATGATCGGTCACCTTTTCGGAGACAATTGTTCGCTAAATCACTAGGCCGCCGAGAACGCGGAGATACTCCGAGACTTGCTCTCGGCCGGGCCGCGGTTCAAGGCCGGCCCAGGCGTCATTCTAAGTCAGCCCCTAGCGGTACACCACATCCCGTTTAACGGAAACCGGGGGCCCAGGTCGCTCGCCACCGCCAAAATAGGGGTACGGCGGAGTTCTTCGGCGAAAGGCTGCGAGATGCTGCCGGCAAAGACAAAAGGTAAAAAGTGATGCTCCGACAGTTGATCGCAAAAGCGGGGCTCTCCCCACAGAGCGGGCGATTTCTCCAAGGCAAAGGAACTTGGCTTCAAACCCTAGTCCTTCGTGCAGCCCTAAACCATCGCTACCATGCCGGTCTCCACCGCCTTAGGCAACTCCAGTTGTTCAAGAATGACCTCCTTCAAAAAGTCGTCTTCTCTTTTAGTCATCGTACAGTTTTTCCTACATATCTTCTCCTTGTGAATAGAACACCAAACCGCTTCTGGTGTTCTATAACTGTGCGAGCAAAAACTCCGCTACCGTCGCACTGGTTGCGATTCGACTAAAATAGGACGACCAAATGGTCGCCCTATTTCAAACAGTCGGCCTTGGTGCGTACGACAGTTTTCTCCGGCTCGGTGGAACTGTTGATGGTTGTCAGGATCTGTCACCGAGACTCTCGAGCCAGCCCATGAAACTGCACCACATAATCAGGATCAATACCAGGCCATAAAATGCGGCGAAGATCGCAGACCCGATGGTTAACACGGGGTGCAGTTCAAGGGTGCCTAGAAATACGGCCGCCGCAACCATGATGGCCAGAACCCACGGGTTGCCTTTACAGATGGTCACCGGAAAAAATATGGCTTTGAAAGTGGAGACCAATATCTTGTCCAGCAGGTTCCGTTCCTCGTGCATGACCCTGCGGAGAATGAAGTTGAACAGGAGGGCCATGAACAGAGAGCCCGACACTATGGCAGCCCCCCACTTGTGGAGGAGATACGATTCAACGCCGGGCTCCAGGACGGCACGGCTCACCTTCTCGGAGTCGTACGACACCGAGACGGTTTTTCCACGTGGATAACGTGCCACAACGCTGTGCAGGGCATACTCGTGTCCACCGATCACCACAACATCACCGTCGTGTTCGACGCCCTCGACCGTATAGACATACTCGATGTCCGCCGAGTAGGTGGTGGTGCCCTCGCTGGTGCTAGATGTGACCTTCGACGTGACGATCCGACCCGCTGCGACAGGCCAGTCCAGGCTGGCCCGGGCCTGTTTCCGTTTGAGTTCACCGTAGAGTATGAACACCAATCCGACGATGGCGATAATGCAACAGACCGCCAGGAGCGCATAACGTTGCTTTCGTCCGTCAGATTTTTGCTTGTCAGGTTTTGTCTGCGGGTGACTGATCACAGGGAGCTCACCTCATTCGCCACCGAGAGAAAACGATCGTTTCCTTGGTGGAGCTTGGGGATCGTGAATCTGGCGGTCGCAGGAACGTCTTCCAGAACAAACCAGCGGTACCCCTGCTGAGGATGCTCTTGGTTCCATCCACCGTTCAATCAAGATCTCTTCACCTTAAACTTCAGCCCAGATGCTTTGACAGGCACCACCATCTCAACAAAGTTGAACCCGCGCGTTAAAGATCCGGACTCTTTATCCGGAATGGATGGCGATGATCGAAGCCGGGATGCACCCGGGGACCAGATGGCCGAAGAAAATCGTGATAAAGCGGCGTGGCACGCGTGTCATGCACTCTGGGCGTGACACTCGTCATCTTCTTCCTCCTCATACTCTTCTTCGTCATACTCCTCTTCGTATTCGCACTCTTCATCTTCTTCTGATTCGTTTTCCTCTTCGCTGCTATTTTCCTCCACCCACTCCTCCGATGCCGCTTCGTCCTCTTCGTACTCGTCCTCTTCGTACTGCTCGTCGTTCGCGGCTTCTTCTTCGTATCCTTCTTCCACAATCTCCATTTCTTCGCGCGGGGCAATTTTAATTTTGTTGCGGCGCGTTGGTGTAGATTCGGCCGCGGGCTCGTCCTCGGCGTCGGTATCGAGCATCGTGGCCCATTGTTCGGGCGTGACGAGAACCTCGCGAGCTTGCGAGCCATTGTACGAGCCAACGATGCCGTCCTCGGCCATGAAGTCAATCAGCCTCGCAGCCCGGCCATAGCCGATTCCCAGCGCCCGCTGCAACAGGGAACAACTGCCCCGGCCCTCGCTAACGACGATGTTGATCGCCGCTTCGTATAATTCGTCACGATCCTTAAGCCGGTTCCTAGCGCCATCGGCATCCGTCGGTTTAAGTTGCACGAGCTCATGAACGTACTGCGGTTCGTCGGTCGCAACGGCTTCGACCAGTCGGGTGATTTCGTCGTCGTTGAGGTACGTGCCTTGACCGCGCAACAGCGTACTCGTTCCCGGCCATAGGAAAAGCATGTCACCGTTGCCCAATAACTTTTCGGCACCCATTTCGTCCAGCACGACGCGGCTATCCGTACGACTGGCGACCTGAAACGCGATCCTCGCGGGCAGATTCGATTTGATCAGCCCGGTGATGACATCGACCGTTGGCTTTTGCGTGGCCAGCACGAGATGAATGCCGACCGCGCGGCTCTTTTGCGCCAAACGAATGATGTGGCCTTCGACTTCTTTGGCCGCAGTCATCATCAAATCCGCCATTTCGTCGGCGATGATCACGACATACGGCAAGTTCAGCGGAATACTTTTCCGATCTTCGTCGTTCTCCGGCTGGATGCGATCCATCAACTCTTCTTCGCCAAGCTGATTGTACACGCTCACGTGCCGCACACCTGCGCGGGCCAACAATGCATAACGCTCTTCCATTTTGTCCACGGCCCAGGCCAGAATCGCCTCGGCTTTTTTCATGTCGGTAACGACTGGGTGCATCAAATGTGGCAAATGTTTGTAGGGACTCAGTTCAACCAACTTGGGATCGATCATCAGCATCTTCACTTCATCAGGACGCCGGGTCATGACCATCGACGAAATGATCGAGTTTAGGCAAACACTTTTTCCCGTGCCGGTGCGACCGGCGATCAGTAAATGCGGCAAGGTCGTCAAATCGACAATCATCGGATTGCCCGAAACATCTTTGCCGAGGAAAACCGGAATCTTCATCTTGCGGTGTTTCGATTGATCTTCCTCTATCACTTCGCGCATGCGGACGACTTGACGTTCCGTGTTGGGCACTTCGATGCCGACGGTATTCTTGCCCGGAATTGGTGCGACGATACGAACACTGGGAACCCGCAGTGCGATGGCTAGGTCGTCCGCCAATCCCGTAATCCTGGAAAGCCGTAGGCCGGCCTCCAGTTCAACCTCATATTGCGCAATTACCGGGCCGGTCTCGATTTCGACGACTTTCACGTTGAAGCCGAAATTGGCAAACGTTTTTTCCAAAATCTTGGCTTTGCGACGGACTTCTTTTTCGTGCGCTTCGTACTGCATTTCCTCGGACTCGAGCAGCAAATCGAGTCCCGGCAATTGGTAGTCCTCTAGTTCATCGTCCTGGCTAGCCGCTTCGAGTGACGCGATCATTTCGTCGCGCTCAGTCCTTTGCGGTTGCTTGATGCGCAGTGCGGACTTGATGCGGCTACCGACACCCTGTTTGGCGGGCTGCTCGAATTCCTCGGGCGGCTCGGCAACTTCTTCTTCGTCCTCGTATTCGCAACCATCCTCTTCGTACTCGTCGCATTCCTCTTCTTCACGTTCTTCGATATTCGATTCACCCGCAGTCGTAGCCTTGATGCGGCGGCCGAGTATGCGAACGTGCACCTCGCCGTCGTCCTCTTCTTCATCGTCTTCCGAGTCGTCCGATTTGAGACGACCAAGTGCCGCTCGGCCCGTCCACACAATCACTTTGGACGGTTGTTTAAAGCAATTCAGACCTAGCCACAACAATAAATAATCCGTACACATCAGCAGGCCGGCGATGATCAGTGTGAGCGCCAAAATGAAAGCGCCCGCTGTGGCAAAGTGCGTTTCCAAAAGGCCGCGGCCCGCCGCGCCAAGCACCCCGCCCGGCCCAAGTTCGGGTCCCCGCCAAAATGACGGCGCGACGGTCGGCACCGTCAATGCCGCCAGTGTGACAAACCCCAGCAACGAAAACAGCCAGCCCGCCAGTCGCACCCCCCGCTGTGTAATCGTCCGCCGCATCAGCAACCACGCGTCCAGCGCCAGCAGCGACGCCAACAGGTAATAGGCACCTACGCCAAGCAATCGCAGTAACCGGTCAGCCATCCACGCGCCAGCACGGCCACAGATATTTGAAACGTCGGTCGTCGACGGATAGACCAGCATTGCTGCCGGATCAGACCAGACTGAATCGGCGCGATCATAAGAAACCAGCGACATGCCGATGAACACCACCAGCGTCAGCAGCGCAAGCGCGAAGAGGTCGAGTCGGACATTTCGTTCTTCAAACATGGACACGCCTTTAAAAGGTTGCCGAGTTTCAGATCACTTACGTGATCCTTCAACATGGGCGTGTCCTTGCCCGACCGGGAATCCAGAGTGGCAGTAGTAGATGTCGGCCAGAATGCCGGCACGAATGAAATTTCTCGTCGCCGGGACGAAAGGCTTACCCAGTGGGCAGAAGAAGAACGAATCGCACGAGGGGCAAAACCAGCAGGACGTTATCTCTATCCGTTAAAAAACACTCTCCCCGTTGGAAGTTTAGCATCTGCATCCGCGGCGGAAAGACTTTTTGGCACAAATCGTTCGCCGCGGCCCGAAAAACCATAACAGATTTGCGGATCGGGATGAGTTTGTGACTGGCCGCAATGATAGCGGTCACGTTAGGCCTCAAAGATCGCCGCGAGCTGACCAGCGATCATTTTATATCAATTGCATCCCCAAAGGGCCGCAACAACCGCCCGGTGGTAGCGTCCATCGTGATGCTCGTTCCGAATCATTCTCCTCGCTTTGATATGACACCTGCAAGCGTCCAGGTCGGCGGCTCCAGTGCCTGCGTTTGTTAGGCCTCATTTCTTCCGCGTTTGAGTGCCGCCAGTGTCCATCATGAGCTTGCCGTTCGCGTCGCGTATGGTCAACGCCCATTCAAATTTGTCTTTGCCGGTAAACTGGAAAGTCATCTCTCCACGAAAACCATTGCCGAGATCCAGTTTCCAGTCCATTCGTTCTGCTTTCGGGTTCCAGCGGCCCACCGTGTCTCCGCGCGGGAATTCATTCTGATTGCCGAAGAACCAGGAGCGATAGACCTCGGCTTCCGCATCGTAGTTCATAAGCCAATGCTCTTTCCCGCCGTCTGCATAGATCACGTCGCCCTGAATGAACTTCTTATCCAGGACCCAATTGATCGTCTCCTCGCCGGTGGCGGTTCGCTCTTCCGGCGTCCACTCGGCTTTCTTTTGGTAAGTCTTGATGACCCAGGTGCCAACGCGGCGATTCAGGGGTTCCAACGGATTCTCGTCCGCGAGAACAGCGGCAGAACTCGTCGCACATAGCGCGAAGCACCAGAACAGAGCTGTCTTGAAGTAAGGCACTATTTGTCTCCTTTGTTCGAGGCTCAGGTGCTGCCCGCCTAACGTCCAAGGTAACTGGGCGGCGGACCATCAGGAAGGCATCCTTTCCGGCTGAGTCC
>JAYGDO010000543.1:0-13756 GCA_046582885.1 Pirellulales bacterium
CCATCCGGATAAATGAAGTTGTTCACAAAGTTATCAGTGCCCCAACGGGGTGGGGTCGAGACTTCGAAGTAACCAACGGTGATCCAGACGGCGTACACAGTTGAGCGCGTCGTGGTCAGGTTGCCCAGACGGTTAATCGGCTGGTACTTGAAGTACGAATTGGCCGACGAATCGGCGTAGGATTTGAGAATCCCTTCGGGATTCTCCTTAAAACCATTCGTCGTATCCCGGAACAATGGAAAATCTGTGCCCAGATTAATTGAGAAGTCAAGGGCGAGTACGTGCCGACGCAATAGCGACGAATCGACACCGGTGAAATCCACGGTATCGACGACAACGCCGTTGTCGAGGTCGCGATAATTGATGTAAGGGTGCAAGTCATAATTTCCCTGCGAGCGATACGGCAGACAGAAATAGCTTGGTGCGTTGACGGGGTAAAAGTCTTGCTGTTGGCCGGCAAGTTGATTTGTCGGCTCGCGTGCCAGAATCCGGCTTTCCGGGAGGCCACCGTCTTCCGAGCCCGACGTGTAGCCGCGCCGATGGCGGACGAACGCCTCCCAACTTGGCCCTGGGTGCCGTTGCTCTTCCACATGCGTGTTTTCCCGGGGATCTTTTCGTCCGTGCATCAGTGCCCACCAGACACGTGCGTCATAAATTGTATTCAGGTTGACTCGACCGGGTTCTCGGTAATTGGAGATGTAGTTGTAGGGTGGCGCGTAGTTCTTCTTTTTGTCGAAATTACTGTCCGGTGCGTCGGGATTGCGGTGGTCAACTCCGTCTTCTCCCATCAAATCGGTCGCATTCAGTGCCGTATGGCTGTTGCTGTAATAAGACGGCACGTGCATGAAATCGAACAATCGGCCAAGTTGAATCCCGGGATTTGTCTGCGATTTCAGCGAATGGAAGAAGTTCATCAGGTGACCAAAAGCAATGATCGGCGCGTTGTTTTTATAGGTGTTATTGAAGTTGCGATAAGGATTCAAGTTTACCGGACTGCTACTTACGTTCGCCGAGTGGACGCTCGTGAACTCCAAACCTAAAAATCCAGCGCTGGTGGATGGAACTTGCATCAATTCGAACTGGCTGATGAACGGCCGGTCATTCCAAACCAGCCAAGGGAATGGCGTCTGGGGATCGCCCACATAGGCGGCGCCGCCTGCGGTCGAGAACCAATCGGCCGTATCAATGCGATCGACGGTAACGTTCGGCGCGCTTGAAAATGTCCGGTTCAAAAAGCCCAGGCTGTGAATCAAATCCGCGGCAAACGCGTGTCCGGTTGAGGCTTGCGAACCTGTCGGATCGATTATCGCCGGCCACCAAAGGTTGCGGGCGTACACATCCGGATTCGTCCCGGCCAACAAAGTGCGACCGCGTTCGCGCGACCGCAACTCAACCGTACCGGAACGCGCCTCGTCGCGGTTGTAAACCGTCAGATCGACGGGAATCCAATCGACGGTCATGTACGGATTATCGACCGGATGGTACGGCAGCGTAGGATTGGCCAACCGCTGTAAAAAAGCCGTCCGGTAATTCATCTTGGTGTCGTTACGATCCGGCAGGGGATCCTGACCGGTTGGGTCTTGCACACCTTCCCAGGGTTTCAGAAAGTCGGGGTCCCAGGGAAGCAGCGTATCCATAATCAGGGCGACCGGTGAGTTCCCGCCAACCCCGTTGGCATTCATTCCGTCGGGCTGGTCCAGCGGTACATCCAGCGGCACCCCATCATCGTCATTTTCTGTAATCCTGCGACTGTAGCGATGACCATCGTTAATAATTTCTGGATTGGGGTTACCATCAAGAATTTGCGCGATCTTGTCGGGTTTCGGATAGTAGTTGGCCCGCAGCGGTTCCGACACATTCAGGCCCATTGCAATTGGTGAATCCCATCCCGGCGGTGTGGCGGGTTTCGTTTTACAGATAATCGCCTTGGGCACTTTAATTTGTGCGACGGCACCCTCCACCGCCGGATAGTCGGATGAGCGGTCACCGTTGGTGACGTGGATCTTGCCTTCCAAAGCAGTGCCCGCCTCCGGCGCTAATTTGATCATTTGACGGTTCTTCGGATCGTCGTCTTCAAGATGGCTGATGATGGTGTGAGTCCGCGGACCAACAACCACGTACTCACCGGGTGCGAGCTGCGTATTGGGATCGTTGTCACCTTCAAATTGATTGAAGTAGGTCGCGTCACTGTTGTTGGTTGGTACGTTGGTCGAGAACCAGATGTAGCGATCTGCCCTAATTCTGATTTCTTGAACCTCTATATCACCGCGTTCCCCCGCAAGGAATGGTGCCGTGTAAGCGAGGATTTCCCCGACCCCGGCGTCTGCATCACGGGGAGCCGGAGGCTCCATGTACAGTTGTTTGCGAGCTATGGGATCTTCAATGATGTCACTTATCGAAGGCGTCGGTCTTTGGCCGTTAACCGTAGTTACATGCGGCGCGGAAATGGCGATCCGCCAGACCGGGTTGTCTCCATTGCCGCCGTCATCCATGCGTGCCAAGTCCAGCTTGCCGTTGGTAAACAACTCGGCCGAATGCGGCCGGTGTGGACTGGCTGGAGAATAGACTTCGAAGAACGCCGATCCGCGGGGAACCCGATCTTGGTCGAAGTGCGCGTCGCCGTCGGCAACCTTGTGATCGCCATCTTCGGTGGAAGCCATCCAACTGCCGGCCATTTCGGGATCATCACTCGGGATTGCATCCTTGACCGCGTTTTTTAGTCCGCGGTCATGCAGCGCCAGACTTTCCGACAGCAGGGCAACCGGTGTCTCGCAACCCCAGACGAGACGGGGTGAACCGTCAAAGTTTTCGGTTGATGGATTTGTGTCCCAGCCATCGACGAAGGGAAAGGGATCGTACCTGAACGGGGTCATGATGGCGTCCGGGTCACGAAAATCGACCACGTTGACCGCGTATTGGGCCACGTGGCGGGCAAACTTCTCATGCGCGATTCTTACCAGACGTTCATCGTCCTCATTTTCACAGTAGTGCGCGAGAATGGCTTTTTCGTCGACCACGGCGAGCATCAGGCAGTAGAGTTGCCGGGCGTAGTCTTGCCGAACCGAATAATCGCCTCCATATGCGATGCTTCCGTTGGCTTGCGGTACGCCACCGTGATAAGCGGCATAGCGTCTTTGGAGGTTGCCGTCTGGTTCCACCGAGGGACTGAAGTTACCGTCTCGGTTGAAGTCCGGCCTGACACTGTCAAAGGGATGTCGGTACGGTCCTCCATTCTCCGCCTGGGTCGCTTCCGCCGCATCGGCAACAGCATTGTCGCCCAACTTGCCGTACAGCAATTCGCGGCCGATTTCGGCAGGTTCATCGACGATTCCATATCCGGGGCTACCTTCTTCGGTATCGTCGTCCCGACCGTTGCCAAACAGGCGATTGACGTTGAATTTTAGTCCCGCCAACATCTCCGGCGCGAGGCAATCGTTTTCGATCAGATTCCGTACAATCGCCTCGGCATCGCCGGGGTTGCTGCTTTCCTGGTCTTGAAGTATCCGCGCGATAAACAGGTCGACAATGTGTCGCGGGATTATTTGTTTCGTATACGCGTCGGCGAATTTTTTCCGCTGGCTCTTGTCGTTATTGCCGTGGAAGATCGCCGGGGAATAGACGGGCATATCCCAACTTTCCGACGTGATGACGTGGCGGTTGGCGACAAGCATCTGCAGCATCGGCCCGCTATCGGTCACCGTTGATAGTTCCAGCAATCGCCTCGGTAGCGAAAAGGCGTCAACATCAGCATGCCGCAGGATCCGCTCGAACTCGGCGGGCGTAAACGGCCGATCGAATGGATTCGCCAGCGCGCGGGGACCAAGGAGTATTTCCCCCGGCTCATCGGTAAAGTCGTCAGCAGCGCCCATGAATGCGGTCATTTTCTGGCCGCGATGATCGACGGCAACCGCGCCAACGCCGCGAATATCGCATGGGGAACCGAAGAAAGACTGAATACCACCAAACAGATGCGTTGCCGCGATCCGGCTATAGGTGTCGTTGACTCCGGTCCTTCCCGGTCCGTTGTCACCGCCCGGAGTTTCACCGTACCGGCCGGGGTAGGCTTTGTTCCCACCCAGTCCCCCGGTCCTTGTCCCGTTCAGCAGATTGTTATGAACTTCGCCAGCCGATGATTTGTCGAGCTCGCCATCTTCATCAACGACAACCAGTGCCCAGCGCAAGTCCACCTCCGACGGTGTTGTTCCCGAACCTCGCGGCATCTGGGCCGAAGTTTCGCCGCCCGCCAAGGGACCAGAAACAGGGTCGGTTGCATCGGCAAGATCGGGCGAGCCGTGCACGTTGACGTTGATCCGTCCGTCCAGGTCTTGAACGAGCATCGCCACCAGCGGTTTGACGATGCGTCCGTCCGACAACGTCTGCACCGGCAGTCCGGCATCCATCCAAATCGAATCGCGAGTGCCATCGCCGTCGTTGTCGACATCCCAGGGACCGTGCAACCAGTTATAGTCAGGATTGCTACCCGTAAACTTTGGATGATCGCCGCGAACCGGTCGAAACGACGTCTTGCGATAGATACTTTGGAACTGGTTGGCGTCCGGAGTTTCGCCATCAAAATCCGGGTCCAGCTTGAGCCATTCCAGCCAGAAGTGAATGAGCTGTGGGTCGTGAAACGACGGTTTGATTCCATTATTGGTGATGGCCGCCAGCCACGGGTTGTTGAAGTCCGCGGCATCGTAGTCCTCGTTCTGATCGCCCGGTCCGACTGGTGACGTGTATTTCAACTCGTCGGGAATTTCCCCAACATGGCCCCCGTTCGGCTCGAAGAACGACAGGTTCGGCAGCAGTGCATAGTCGAACTTCCACGATATCTGTACTGATTGATTAACCCTCTCTGAAAACGTATTAAAATCGGCAGAGTCGGGAAAGTAACCCTGCCCCATGCCGGTGAAAGGGCGGCCGTTGACAAGAACTCGATCGCCATCTTTGGGATAAGTCCGGTTGCCGAAGGGGTCGCGGCCATTGAACGCCAAGACAACAAAACGATCCGGCGGGTCAAACTCGACGACCCGCGTGCTCTGGCCTTTGGCCGGACCGGTGAGCATGGTCAGCACGAGGCCCGCATAATAATCTTCGAAGTTACGCAGCGGTTTGTAAGCATCGTCCACGTCCAACTTCAATTTCATGAACTGGCCGCCACCGGCCACGATCCCGTCATCGATACCATCCTTGTTGGCGTCTGACACCGCCTGGATGCGACCTTTCAGCGACACGTTTCCGTAAACGTCGCCGAGCAGCGAGTGGCCACGAAAGGGTGACCGCGGATTGGTGCTGCCGCGGAGGAGATCCATCATCACCTTATCGAGGATATCTTCGGACCGGTCTTCAAATTCCTTGGCCCGCAGGTTTGAAGCCTGTCCCTTGCGAAAGCTGGTGGCGGTCAACACGAACGTGATGCCGAGCATCAAAAACAGAACCAACAAAACCAAACATATCAGCAACAGAGCACCGCGGCGCTGTCTTCGATGAATGCTCATTGAGATGTTTCCTCTAATTACAAACAATCCGCCTCGGCCGCAAACGCCGCCGGGCAGGTCCCCTTTCGGTGGTCGGCAATCAGCTTCCAATGATCCGAATTCACAAAGACAAGCTGATTGCCGAACGCCAAATTACGGTTCTCCGGACGGCAAACTTTCGACGTCGATCGTCCGCTGAAAAACGGCAGCCACATCATCAACCAAATAGGCCGTTGCGGTGGGCCCCAGCATATTCATGACCGACTGGCTGCCGTCTTGATTCAAAAAATTCTGGCGCGTTAGCCAGTCGGCGCCGTCCAGCGTGACATTGCATAGATAAGGGTTGCTGCCCCCGACCGCCTCGTCGGGATCGGATAAACGAACATCGCCGACCGAGGTTAGCCGGTACCAGCGATAGATCGGCACCGCCTTTAGAATGTGTTTTATACCGCATTGTGTGTCCGTTTCATCTTCTTCTAAAACCGCCCGCGAGTAGGTTTTGCTGACCAGAATCCACTGTCCCGGTCGAAGCAAATCCATCCGGTCGGCCACTCTGGTCGCAACCGTGCGAAGAATTGCGTCGCCGCCGCCGTATTTCACCGTACCGGACGTTCCATAATCCAGCGTGGCAAAGGCCATCTGTTGCTTCAGGCGTCGTTTATAAAACACGATGACCGAGACCGTGTACTGTCGACTATTAAAGCCGCCTTCAGGCGGCGAGAACATAGCGGCCCAGGAAAAATGGCCTTCGAAGTGCCGTCGCAAAAACAAATCGTGTCGGTCGTTTCCATTGATGTCGTCGTTGGCCGAGTTGAAGTCATCAATCCCCGAATCAAATTCTTCGTCCTTGTTGACGTCGTCAAATCGTTCACTCACCCACTGCTGCCGCGGCAACTGTTCATTTTGAACGGCCGGTTTGACCACCAGGTCGTCGCCGGAAACAAAGATCGATTCGCTGATAGACGATCCCATCGGCAAGTACATTAATTCATGGGTGTTATTGTCGTCGTCCAAATCGTTGACGTCTGCGCCGACCGACCTGGCGATGCTGACACGGGGCATACCGGCAAAACTCCCGCCGGATCCTCGAACGGCGATGTATTGAGGGTCGACGACAAACGGTCCGTTGCGGATCAGCACGAACTTATCACCCTGGCGTGGAGCGATCGGAAACGGCGCATCCGGTTCGCCCGGTTGTCGGATTTGGTTCTTATTTTCGATGTAGTTAAGATAGAGGTCGCCATCGAAGGTCAGCCGGCCATTTTCCGGGTCGTACTTCGATACACGCCGCCGCTCACCTTGTAATGCACCGGATGTAAATTCGCAAATCCAAGGCAACCCGAACCCCGGGTCAAATATGAGTGACGACGCGAGTCGGGCCGGAGGTGTAAAATCGATCGTCATCACACGACCGTTGTCCGACAGCCCAGCGTCGCCGGTCATTTCATAGCGGATGCCCTCGCCTACATTGACGAAATCGAATGGAACGCCGGTGGAGTACATCCAGTTGCTCGGCTTGAGGATGCCGCGAGTTTCGAGCGATTCGAAGGCCTTCGTTGCCAGCGTTGCCGCCCGCAGCTGAACGGTGCCTTTTTGGACCTGGCTCTTGCCGACCGGCAACAGCGCGGCGACTCCCATCAGTCCAACGGCCAATACAAAGATGGCGATCAGCACTTCCATGAGTGTGATGCCACGAGCGACCGTCGCCGCGTCCCCGCGGTTTGCGGCATTCATTTGTGCAAAACTGATTTTTGACGATTGACGCATCTTAGCCTCGCAAACTTTCGCCACTGCGGGCGCGGTGTCGTAAAGCCCGAATATCGACCTCGGAATTTGTGTCGGGATTCCGCGGGTTACGATCCTCGTCGTACAACACGGTCATTGGGGCGACGGTGATCAGCCCCGTCTGGTAATTGATGGAGACCCAGAGATTTTGAAGGTCAACTAGATTGTCTCGTCGATAAGACCCGGGTTTTCCGATGAGAAAATGCAGCGGATCGCCGAGTTTCTGGCCCATCGGCGCATCGTTGTGGTAGAGGACATCGACAAGGCCGTTCGGCGAGAACATGACAACGATCGGGTTGACGCGCGATCCATCGAAAAGCCCGCCGCCGATTCCCGAACCTTCGATGTCGACGACCGCGCCCTGTGGCAACTGGACAGGCACGGCCGAAGTTTCGACCGGCTGGCGGAAAAACTGGTAGCCGTACTCGGGCCCGCCTTTGAGGTCGTCGCCTTTGTCGGGGTCTAAATATCTGCGCGGCCAGCTGGTTACGGTCTTGCTGCCGACCGTTAATTTCCAGTCGTTGCCGCTCTCTTCAATATGGAGGATGCGATACAGGTGCCCCTGAAAATTCAGTTTTAAGGTGTCGCCGGGACGGATGCCGAACGCCAGATCGTCGGGATACGCATTGTTGTTGTTGATGAATTGTCCAGCTTGCACGATCCACCGGGCGCGAAATTCACCGTTTGTCGAAGTTTCAATCGGGTTGATTGAAATAATCCGCATCCGCGACGCGCTGTAGTCGCCCGCATAAGGTGGCGGCACACCAACGAACGAAAGCTGGGCGGAGCCATGCACGGTACCGCGGAGCGGATCGAATCTAATGCCGTAAGGCCGCCCGTTTTCGATTGCCCGGTTGCGGGCCATTCCTAAAGCTGCATAGACGGATCTCGCCGCCTCGCGCAGCGACTCCTCCTGCTGCGACGGCGTGAACACGGGAATCGCCACCGCCAACAGGATCGCCAGGATGAACACCACCACCAGCAGTTCGAGCAACGTCACGCCGCGGCGGTAATACCGTTCACATCTCATTTGTCCGTGAAATCTCCCATCGTTGAACCGCTGCTGAAATTGGCGATGTTATCGGCATCTTCCGCCAAAAAAGGTTCTCCTTCGGCCGGAGGCCGCCCACCATTGCCCAGTCCGACCGGATATAATTTGCCGCCGATGTCTTTCATGTCTGCATCCAGCCCGGCCGAAATGATTTGAAACGACTCGTTGTTGTAGTGCGGATCGTTTTCACGAAGTTGCCGTGAAGTCACGTTATGCTGGGCCGCGGCCGTGGGGTACAGCGACGCATCGATCGCCGTTTTTCGATAAGGCGTAAAGCCACGGTAATAAAGGACGTCGCCCAGTTCGGGGCTACTTTCGGGATCGGCGGCGTCTGGTAACCCTCGATAGGACTGGGTGTCAAAATACAAATATGCGGCGTGCGTGTTGAACTGTTCACCTTTTTCCCAGATGCCGTTTTTGTTGGCATCGATGAAGTCGTAGTACCGCGAAATATCACCTTCCGCAAACGGTGGAAAGTAACGTCCGTGGGCCAGTCGCTCGACTTTGAAATCCATGAACTTGTATTGTGCATCAGGTTCCTTGTAGCCTTTGGAGACGTCGTTTGGATCCCGCAAGGCCAGTCCCATCCGGGCAGCGTGATCACGGAAGGGGTTGGTGGAATCGGGATGAAACCCCACCATCCAAAAGACTAAGGAATACGATGGATCGATCGTTTGATAGTTGATTTTTTCAAAGTCCAAATCGACCTCCAGACGAGACACATCGTAGTTCGGAAAACGATGACGCACGTATTTGTAGATCTGGCTACCCGACAAATCCGGATTCCGCAGATCGGTCGGAGGGTATTCGAAGCCTTTGGACTTGTAATGCCCTTCGAAGCTCATTTGAATTTGATTGACGTCCTGGGCGATTGCCGCATTCTTGCCCGCGACAATGGCGCTGAAGACGGCCGGTACGACGATGGCCATCAGGATGCTGATGATGACGGCCACGACAAGAATTTCAGTTAGTGTGAACGCCGCTCGGTTTTGATTGCTGTTCCGCTTCATCGGTTGGACTCCTGTGTCACGCGCGACCGCGCAATTGATAACGTTGTGGCTGCCGGGCAATAAGGAAGACCGCGCAGTCGAAGGCGACTGCACCTCGACAACTTCCCGCGCATGAGAAGAAGGACTTGTTGCGTGTTCATGGCTGAGCCGAGAGTTTCATCCGCCCCAAACGGGTATCTCAGATCGTCGGCGTTCGCCCCCTGAACAGGCCCGCGAGAACCCCAAGTGGCCGCGATGATTAGCTTTCCTTTTTTTCGGCCTTTCGGCCCTGGCCACTTCAGCCCGTTAGTATGTTCCTTCAACTGGCAGATGTAAAGGCCTTCCTTCTAGAAATTGCCAATTTCTCTTGCGTATCAACGACTTACGTCAGCGTCTTAATCAGTTCGATCAACGGCAGGAACAACGACACGACGATGAAACCAATGATCAAACCGAGGCCCACGATCAAAATCGGTTCCATCAAACTGACAAGACTTTCAGTCAGCACGGCTACTTCGTCGTCGTACGTGTCGGCGACCTTGTAGAGCATGGTGTCCAATTCCCCCGTTTCTTCGCCGACATCGACCATGTTGACGACTAGGTCGTCAACAACCCGGCTTCTCATTTTGGTAAATCCGACCAAACCGCCCACCAGCACCCCTGCGCCGACGATCGGCAGCATGGACATAAACATTCCCTCAAAGAACATTAGGGGAATCAGCGGACCAGCGAACGAAGATATCCAAAAACCGAGGCAGACCGGATGCAGCGACAGTTGCGAAAATTCTTTCATCGGTTTGGCAATCGATTCACCTTCACGAATCGCTTCGGTGACCTTGCCGTACATCCGCTCGAAGACCGCGTTGCCGCTGGTCTCTTTGGTGATGTTCAGTGCTTCCAGAATGGGAACACCGCTAGCCACCAAGGTTCCCAACGTCCGCGTCGTCCGGGCGAGGATGTTCTTTTCCACGAGTTGTCCGAAAACGGGCAGCTTGATAAGAAACATGTCCCATCCCATCCGCCCCTGTTCGAACTTCCGCACGAGTTTTATGGCGAGCCAAATCACAATTGGGACGATCGGAATCACGTAACCGTAGCCGCAGACCCATTCCGAGACATCAATCAAAATTTGCGTTGGTGTGGGCAAGTTAGCGCCGAAATCGCTGAAGATTTTCTCGAAAGCCGGAACAATCTTCCACATGATGAACGTCAAGATCAGGACGGCGACCATGATGACCACGACCGGATAGATCATCGCGCCTTTGACTTTTCGTTTCAGCGCTTCGGCCCGTTCCTGAAACTCGGCAAGCCGCCGCAAAATGACTTCCAACGCACCGCCCGCTTCGCCAGCACGGATCATGTTGACGTACAGCCGGTCAAAGGCTTTCGGGCATTTGGACATCCCCTCGGATAGTGTCGAGCCGGATTCGATTTCCTCACAGACATCCATCAGGCTGTTTTTCAGCCTGCCTGGTCTCATTTGCGCTTCGAGGATTTTCAGGCTGCGCAAAATTGGCAGCCCCGCATCCTGAAGAATCGACAACTGCCGCGTGAAGGCGCAGAGCTGCCTTGTGCTGACGCCACCGAGTGCGAGCGAGCGGCCTTTCTTGTTGCCTCTGGCCGCCGCCGCCTGTTCTTTAGCTTCTTTACGACTCTTTTTGACGGCGATCTTCGTAACGAAGTATCCCATCTTGCGAATCGTTTGTTGCGCTTCTTCTTGCGTTTCGGCGTCGATTACATCCCTGATCTCTTGGCCGGTCGAGTCCATCGCCTCGAACTGGAAAGTCGGCATGACAAGCTCCTAGAGCAATAAACGATTTTCAGCGGTTCAAATACGAGAAGAGTCCCAGCGCTGAACCTTGCCTGAACCTGAGATCATAACAAAAAACCGATCGGGATCGCAAATCGAGTCTGCAAAAATGGGGAATGCGAACAGGTGCGGCAGTTAGGGCCACGCCAGCCGATATGACGATAAAGTACGTCGCAGCAAAACGTTCTGTTCGCGTAGTCGTTCCAGTAAGGCGTTAACCCTCGAAGATCGTCTCTCGAACCACCTCCTCGACTGTCGTCATCCCTTCATGCATCCGTCGCAGTCCCGCTTCGCGGAGGGGAGTCATGCCATTGCGGCATGCCGCTTCGCGCAAAACTTCGGATGACGCGCCTGCAACGATCAAATCTCGAATTTCGTCGTTCACTTCGAGCAGTTCATACAGACCGAGCCGGCCGCGGTAGCCGGTGTTGTTGCACTCGTCGCAGCCGCGGCCCTTGTAAATCGTCTTGCCTGCCACATCCTCCGGGGTCAATTGTAATTCATCAATCAATTCCGGAGTTAAGTTTGTTTCCTCTTTGCAACGGCCGCAGATTCGGCGGACGAGCCGTTGGGCCAGGATAGCTTCGAGTGTTGCAGTAATTAGAAACGGCGGCACGCCCATGTTGCGGAGCCGAGTAATCGTGCTCGGGGCGTCGTTCGTATGCAATGTGCTGAAAACAATGTGGCCGGTCAACGAGGCCTGAACGGCGATCTCGGCCGTTTCTAGATCGCGAATTTCGCCCACGAGAATTTTATCCGGATCCTGACGCAGAATCGCGCGGAGGCAGTTGGCAAACGTATTGCCAACCGCCGAGTCGATCGCGCACTGGACGATACCTTCGATATCGTACTCGACGGGATCTTCGGTTGTGATTAGTTTATCTTCGATGTTGTTCAGTTCGACCAGAGCCGCGTACAGCGTCGTTGTTTTTCCGGAGCCGGTCGGGCCTGTCACCAGGATGATGCCGTTCGGCTTGTTGATCCGCTCGCGGAACGGCTCGATGACGTTTGGCGGTAGGCCCAGGTTCACCAAGTCCAGGTCGACGTTGGTTCGGTCGAGAATTCGCAATACCACACTTTCACCGAACATGGTCGGCAGTACGGCAACGCGCAGATCGACCGGATGGCCGCCAACGGACAGCTCAATCCGACCGTCCTGCGGCATGCGCCGTTCGGCAATATCCAGATTGGCCATAACCTTGATACGCGTCGTGATTGCAAAAGCCAAATGGCGCGGTGGCGGAACCATTTCGTACAAAACGCCATCGGCTTTGACGCGAATGCGAAACTCATCTTCAAACGGCTCAAAATGCAAGTCGCTAGCTCGGTCCTTGATCGCCAGCAGCAGTACCATATTGAGCAGTTTTCGCACCGGCGCGCTGTCGGCCAGTGCTTCGACACTGGTCAGATCGATGGGACCATCGCTCGACAGCGAGTCGGCGGCAGCCTGTAGATCGCTGTCCTCCTCCAAGTCAGCGACCAGACTTTCGAAACTTTCACTGGCCGTCGCGTAGTAGCGGTCGAGCGCCTTGACGATGTCGGATTCGGTGGACACGACAGGCCGAATCTCGTAGCCGAGAAACGTCCTCAACTCGTCAAGGATCGAAAGCTTTTGAGGATCGCACATGGCGATCGTCAGCACGTTATCTTCCTCGTTGAACGTAAGCGGGATGATCCGATAGAGCTGTGCCATCGGCTCCGTAATTTGCGCCAGCGTCTCCGGCGGGATCGCGAGTTCCTCGAGATTGACGACCTGCAGATTCATCTGCTCGGCAAGCGACTGGGCGAGCTGTTCGTCATCGATCAAATCCATGTCGATGGCGATCTGCCCGATCAACTCGCTCGGTCGATCGTGCTGCTCCATCAGCAACTGTTCGAGCTGGTCGTCGTCGATGAAACCTAGGTCTACCAGGATTTGTCCGAGTCGCCGAATTGCCATATTTTACGGGGCAGGGGAGAGTGAAGCGGGGACAGTTGCTGCCGACCACCGATCACTGACCGCTGACCACTGCTCCTATTCTTCGTCGATTTCTTCGTCCAAAACTCCGCGTTCGGCCGCCGAGATCTTCTTGGCCAAATCGGCTGCGTCTTGGGCCTTGGCCATCACGTCTTCGCGCGAACACTTTTTCGTGTGCCATAGATCAAACAGCGCGTCGTCCAGCAATTGCATGCCGTGCTTTTGGCCGGTCTGAATCGCGGAGTTAATGCGGAACGTCTTATTTTCGCGGATCAGGTTCTGGATGGCGGGTGTGTTCACCAACATCTCAAATGCCGCAACGCGGCCGCCGCCGATCTTGGGCAATAGCGCCTGTGACAGCACACCGATGACCGAGACGGACAACTGCGTACGAATCTGCTCCTGCTGGTTTGTCGGAAACGCATCGATGATGCGGTTGACCGTACCTTGAGCCCCGGTGGTATGTAACGTGCCGAACACGACGTGGCCGGTTTCCGCGGCACTAATCGCCGATTCGATTGTCTCCAGGTCGCGCAATTCGCCGACCAGGATAACGTCCGGATCCTGACGCAACCCGCGGCGTATGGCTTCGGCAAAATTGGGTACGTCCACGCCGATTTCGCGCTGGTTTACCGTCGACCGCTTGTGCTGATGGACAAATTCGATCGGATCCTCGATCGTGATGATGTG
>JAYGDO010000624.1:0-2707 GCA_046582885.1 Pirellulales bacterium
TAAAGTTCTTCGTAGGTGGCTCCTTTGCCCGAGTAGAGCGAACGATATACGTCGGCCAGCTCGACGCGACCGCGGCCCTCGAGAGCCGGCGGCGTGGCCCAGAACGGATTTTCCGGCGAAAACCCGGCCGGCGGCCGCAAAAGGCACTCGGGAAATTTGCGGTCGGAGTAAAAGTCGGTGAACAGAGAGGTGTGTTCCGATTCGGGGAACATACGGCAAAGCATGGCATTGATGACCGCGTCAAAAACGAGGTTGTCCACGTTCGTGATCCGCGGCATCAGTCGTGTGTGGCCGAGCAGCACGTGGTGCAACTCGTGCATGACCAGCATCAGCAGCCTCTCCGAGGAGGCGGCGTATCGCTCGACAAATTTCGGATTGATTTGCATGAGGGGCTGCACGCGGCCCCCGACTGCGGCCGTCGGCACGTCTTCAGTTTCGACGATGTCGACTAATCGCAGCAACGTACCCAACGCGTAACTTTGACTGGGGAAACTGTCCAGTACGCGGCGGCGGAGGGATGGTCTGGGATGGTTGATTGCGGTCATGACTTTCTCCATCGCCCGTTTGAGTTCGGCACAAAGACGACGGCCACCCGCAGGCCCCGCTTAATGGACGGGAGGCAGGGGTTTTTGTCGCGGACATATACGTGTCTGGAGGACTTGGCCAGAACGGTGAGAATGCTGAGCCGGTCTTCGCACACCGTGTCGTTGATACGAGGCCGGTTGGACACCATCGCCACCGCCGGCAGCGGCAGTTTGGCGGACTGCGACTCAATCCTCTGATAAAGTTCCGCCTCGGCTGCTTCGAGTTTTAATCTGTGGGTCCTGCCGTCCAGCCACGAGAGCAACTGGTTCGCCGTGTCCGCTTTGACATGTAGCGGCAAGCGGTAGACGATCGCATTGCCGTAGGCCCGCCGCGCCGGCGCCTTGTGTTCAATCAACTTTCGAGGCTGCGCCCTCATGATCGTCCTCCGCGGGTCAATTCCCTGATTGTTCGCCAGGACTCCAGCGTGAGGTCGACGCCCTGGTCGTTAAACACTTCCTCGTACTTGTAGAGCGAAACCAGCAGATTGGTCAGCAAGGTCGTTTCTTTGTTTTTTTTCATCTCAGAAAGAAGTTGCACGATCCGATCCCAGGTTTTGTGCCGCCCGTCACCGACGACCATCTTTTTGAACTCCTGCGGCGTCGCCACCATGGAGTAGTACCAACCGCACTGGTCGGCCACGGCGGCAACAAGTTTCGCCGCGGCTCCCGATTCAAAAATTGCCGTCGCCAAAGCGTGCCGGCCGCCGTAGGGCAACGCCGCGATGGCGTCGGCGACGATCGCCGAGAATTCGGTTTCGGGAAGAGTTTCGACAAACTCGATGGCCAGCAGGGATCGTTTCACCGGATCCGTTTCGCCGAGTACGAGCCGCCTCGGGTCCGTTGGTTCCAGTTTGGTCAGGGTCCACGCTTCGCGATGGGCGGCCAATAATTTCAGTTCGTCGACCTGCTGTCCCGCCGCCCGTTGGGGGATGGAATGGTAAAGGGCGACCAGAGCTGATTCGGCCGGGTCCGTGGCCGCCCCGGTCAGCAATTGACTGACGTGAACGGCCGCAATGTTACGCAGCAGGATGCCCCCGCGGCGGGGACTGAGAGAAATGCCGGCGTCCCCCAGCAACTTGACCACCGTGCGTACGTAGGCCGCCGTTCGATCGTCAATCTGCCGGCGGACCTCGGGCATCAGCCGCTGGCCGGTTTCGACAAGTCTCCGCAGTTTCTGCGACACCGCCTCCGTGGGCGGGTCATTGCCGGCGAGGATGATGCGATGCTGGTCATCTGCGGACTGCGTATTCCAATCGGGCATCTGCACGACAAACGCAAATCGGTCGGCGAGCGCTATGTCGAGCGGCTCGGAGCCCCGGTAACTCTCGAGGCGGTCCTCTTCTGAGTCGTCGCCCGGCGGGTTCATCGCCGACCACCGGTAGACGAGTTTTTCAAGTTCGATGCACTGGACCCGCCGTTCGTGAATAATGGGGAACAGCTTGTTCTGCAGATCGATGCGGCAACGCGAAATCTCGTCCAGGAAGACGGCCTCGGCGCCCCAGATTGAAGAGGGTGTCTGTACGTACTTGAGCGAACCGTCGTCACCGGGCAGCGGGTAGCCCACCAGGTCGTCGAAATTCAACAGGCTGGCGTTATAGTGCCGCGATTCGAGGCCGAGGGCCTGTGTAATCCGGTTCAGCAGATACGACTTGGCCGTTCCGTGCGGGCCGATGAGCAGAAGGGGTTCCCCACTGATCAACGCGGCGACGACGACCGACTCAATCGAGTTGAGGCCGAACACCCCTAACTCGGCCAGCAGCGGCGGCGGCGATTTCTTTTCGGTTCGGGGCCTCGCGGGTTCCGCGTCGTTCGACTCGGCGGCCGGTGCGTCGGTCCACTTTACGGTCGTCCGGCGTTTTTTGGAGGCCCGCGGTTTGCGGGCCGGTCGTTTCCCGGCGGATTTTTTTCTGGTCGCAGTCGTCGGCATGATTAAGGTCCTGTAGGTTTGCTCTGTATGAACGCAAATCCGGGAGAGCCAACCGTTGGGCGGGGGTCCGTAACAAGTACGGCAACGAGATATGCCGGCCTGCTAAACAGCCGCAGGCTGGCTTCTCGCATCGTTCCCCGTCAGATCCGGGTTGGCATTGGCACCTTGGCACCGGCTGTAGAGATCGGTACTAGGT
>JAYGDO010000050.1:0-2860 GCA_046582885.1 Pirellulales bacterium
GGACTGGTCGATGGTACATCTGACACGATCCCCGCGTGTTCATACAGCTTGGAATGTGCAATCTAAAAAGAACAGGAGTCGTATCGTATGACCAAGAGCGTATTTCGCGTTGTCACTCGAGGCAGCGATGGTGGAATTAAGATTCGGGACTTTGACTCGACCGACAAAATCTTGAAGATGCATTCGCAAATCGGCGTGGATGATTGCAGCACAGACCTGGGGCTGCGCGGGATGCCGGTATTTCGCGGACTGGTGGGCCCGTTTCCCGAGGGCAAGGAGGTCGTGCGGTACGAATCTCCGGAAGTCTTCGAGTCGTTGACG
The DNA here is from genome assembly GCA_046582885.1 of Pirellulales bacterium. GTDB lineage: Bacteria > Planctomycetota > Planctomycetia > Pirellulales > UBA7805 > JAYZEI01. The sequence goes on from JAYGDO010000050.1 coordinate 322, forward strand.
AAGGAGTGGGGCACGACAACAACCAAACGCAAATCGCGCCGCCGCAGTTAATTCCCGGTTAGCCTCCGGATATCTCAAACGCTTCTTTTCCGCCATTCAACTCGAATTGCAGTCCGCGGCGGCGGGATGCGATCACAGCCTACGCGCATAATGCACCTGGCGGCCCACCGCGACGAATCCGCAAGCCGGATACAAGTACTGGCCGACTGCGTTTTCCGCCATGGTTTCGATGACGGCGTACGCCAGCCCCTCGCCGCGGAAGTATTCCAGTGCATGTTCGATGAGCCGCCGGCCGATGCCCTGTCCGCGCAATTCGCCCGCGACGGCCAAGTTGGCGATCCGGCCTTTGCCGGCTGCGGTATCGATCTGCGTGGAAACGTAACCGACCGGGCTGCCATCCATTTCGGCCACGAAGAACCCGGCGTGATTCGCCCCGACATCGTCATCGATATGTCGCGCCTTGCGCCAACGCCAGTCGCGGTTGTGCAGCACACCCAGCGCGGCTTCGACGTTCCCTTCGAGCGTCACGCCTTCGAAGCAATCGACCGTGATCCGTTTGATCGTGGGTAAGTCCGACGAAGTATACTGACGGATCGAAACAGGCATGGCCGCTTTAGATCGGGGATAAATAACCGGAACTATCAGGACAAAAACGTTTTGATTGTCGGTATCACTTTGGCCGTAGCCACAAACCAAGACAGGGCCAGCAACAACAATAATCCCGCGATTGCTAAAATGTTCGTGAGCGGCCGATTTTTTTCATCCCCCAAAATGTCATGACGGTTTGACAGCCAGAGCATCACGCCGCCGACCAAAGGCGCGGCGAGCACGGTCACGGCTTGCGCCGCGACAATCGCGGCGATGGGATTGGTCTTCAGCTTGATATTCAACAGCGCAATTCCCATGCCGGTCAGCAGGACGGCTACGGTGAATACACGTGGCCAAACGTCGGTCGGTTTGCTGCCGAGGCCCAGACCATCGGCAAGAATAAATCCACCGATCATCGAATTGACAAGAAACGACGAGTAGGCTGCGCAGAACAGGCCGAGGCAGAATATTGGGGTGCCGGCTCCACCGAACAATGGCTCGAGGCCCTTGGCGACGTCGCGGATGTGGGTTAGTTGTTCGCCACGAAGCCCCGCCGCCGCGGTCCACAGGATCATGAGAGTGATCAGAGCCATTAATACCGATCCGATTCGGGCGTCGAAACTTCCACTGCGCAGCTGCTCGCGGCCCCAACCTTTTTGCTTGACCAGGTAGATTTGAAAGAACGCCGCGCTGCTGACAAATGTGGTGCCCGCCAATCCGGCGACAGCGAGGTCGGCCGTCTGTTGTTTCTCCGGAATAAATCCGATTGCTAACGCATTCAGCGTGTCGCGAGTGGGCATTAGCCCCTGCAGCAATTCCACGAGATTGGGCCGCGCAAAGACGAGGTTTACCGCAAACGAGAGCAGCATCAGCGCGACGAACGCCATCATTAGCCGCTCGACCGCGCGGTAAAGGTTCTTGAAACCGAAAAGGAAGGCGATCGCGGCGGCATTGAATACGACGATGACATAGTCGAACTCGAAAAACTCGGCGAAGGCGTTGTGCACACCCAAGTTATTGCCGAATTGAAACGCGGCAGAAATGAAAAAAATCGCCAGTCCAATCATCACAGCCAGCCAGCGCCCCCCGCGCTTTGCAATCAGGTCACCGGCAGACTCTGACGTTTCGACTCCTAATCGAGCGCCCATCGTCATGTAAATCATCATGAAAAATGTCACAACGATCACGATCCAGGACATAGAAAACCCGTGACGGGCGCCGACCTGGGAACTTGTCAGAATGCTGCCCGGTCCGATGACGACGCAGGCGGTAATCAGGCCCGGGCCGATGGACTCCCACCAGCGTCGTCGCTGGGGACCGTCTGTGGAATCTGGAGTCAACGGAGCGTCGTTCGAATCCGTACGCATAGCGGCGGCCTCATCAGGGGAATACGTTGAGCCTGACCTAAACCGGTGTTCATGTCCGTTAGGATAGCCAAGTTTCTGCACCGATTTAAGATGTGGCGGTAGCGTATTTGTCGAAGAGGTGGGGCCGATCACGGTTATTTCGGTTCCCTCCGCGGCGAAAATTCCCGTGTGAACGGTGTGGATTTCACCGCGTCTGGCAACCTGCCGGCCACTCCCGAACTTCTGCGGCGGACACGATGACCACCACCGGCTCTCGCCGGGGCTGCGATTTGCCGCGTCGGCCTTCGCCAATTCGCAACCGGCTGAAAAATTCGGTTTGTCGGCGAGCCTGATTTCGACAACAATACTTGGCGGACGGTGATCTCATTGTGAAAGAACCGTGGAAGTTTTCTATTAACAATAGGAGTTCAATGATGCTTCGATTTATGCCACTTTCCGTGGCGCTGGTTGCCGTCATCGGCTGCGGGGAGGGCACGACGAAGACGCCCGACGCCGCAGCGGGTGACACTTCGACGGCGGCAGCCAGCACCGTCGCGTTGACGTTTGACGGGGGAACCTTAAAGTGACGAAAGGGCTGAGGTGCC
>JAYGDO010000163.1:0-1624 GCA_046582885.1 Pirellulales bacterium
GACATCAGCCGATCGTGTGCCCGGGTCGCTGACCGCTGTTGGAACATTCCGTTAACCACAACCGGAAACTGCAACGGCGTCACATCGACGGCCGCTGCGCCGGCGCGAAAAGTATCGCCCAGCACCTCGATCGCCTGCCAGGCAAACCCCCAGCAGAGAACCGCAGCCAGGATCAGCCGCCTTGATCCGTAATGGCTTGACCTGCAATGGCTCGACATCATGCCTCAATCTCCGTTACCACACTCGGTCAGTGTTTTTGGGATATCAGCCTGGCGGGGGTGGTTCGCCTCGGCACCGCAAAGGCGGTTCTACAAAGAGCTCCCCCAATTTCCGTCGAGCCACTTTAGGCCGACAGCTCCGGCAAAGGCCCGGTGCTGTCCGCGAATCGCTCGATTTTTGCGCCCATGGTCCGGGCGATGGAGAGCCAAAGGTTGGCGATCGGCGTTCCCTTACCGTATTTGTGATGGTGGTTGGTCTGTATCGCACCACCACCGCCGCCGGCGATCACGGTCGGCAAGTCGGTATAAACGTGCAGCTTGCCGCTGCTCAAACCGGACCCGAGCGTGAACATGGTGTTATCCAACAGCGTGCCATCGCCCTCTCGGATCGCGTCCATTTTAGCTACCAGAAGCGCGAATTGTTCGACGTGGTAACGATCGAGCTTTGCCAATTTTTGACGAACGCCCGCATCGCCTTGCGAGTGGGTCATGCCGTGATGCTGTATCGGACGTTCGAACAACCCGTGAACCATCTGCGGCGTGCCCCAACGTTCCGGGCTGGCCATGATCGATGCCACCCGCGTCAGATCGGTTTGTAAAGCAAGAATCATCAGGTCGCCCATGATCTGGATGAACTCGTCGCGCCGCATTGCGGTCCAGGGCTGCACGGGAGCCTGCAGGGCCAGCCCCTCAAGTTCGCTTTGACGGTGGCGCAAACGTTCAATCTGCTGCTCGACGGCCCGCACCGACCCCATGTACTCGTCCAGCTTGCGACGGTCCTGCCGTCCCAACTGCTGCTGTAGCGATCTGGCATCTTCCAGGACCAAATCAAGAATGCTGTGATCCGCCTGCCGCTCCTGAACGGCAAAAAGCCGGCGAAATACCTTTTGCGGGTCGCGGATCGACCTGGCGACATGGCCGTGTCCGTACCACGAGATGTTATCGAAGTAAACGGACTCCTTATTGTCCTGGTAACTGTTGCAACTTAACTCCAACGAGCGAAACGCCGTCGCCTTTCCCGTTTCGTCCGCAATGATCTGGTCCAATGTCCGCTTCAACGGATAGCCCGCGGGGGACAGTTCGTCGGGCGCGGCACTGCTGAGCCAGCAGGTGCTGGCCTGCGCGTGCCCGTCGGTGCCGGCGACCTTGACGCGATCCAGCTTGGAGAAAAGCGTAATTTTCTCCCGGACCTCAGCCAGCGGTTCGAGCGTTGGGCTCAGCGCGAAATTGGCACCCGTCTCTGCCGGGTGCCAGGTCGATTGCACCACCCCATTGGGGATGTAGAAAAACGCCGCCCGCTTCGGCGGCGCAACCGCCGCCGCGGCGATTCCGTCCTGCCGCATGATGTCCAGCAGGGGCAGCGCCATCGCCGCTCCACAACCTCGAAGAAACGTGCGTCGGCCGAG
>JAYGDO010000215.1:0-3258 GCA_046582885.1 Pirellulales bacterium
GCCAACCGATCCGCCACAAAATGTTTTGCCCAAACACCGGGATGAAACAGCTCGGGTTGATGGCCCGAGATAATGGTAGGTACGTCTTCCGAAATGGGAGAATCGGTTGCAACTCTAGGAGGACGGGAGTGAAGCGGAGACGCATCGCCCGAAAGCAGCGGATTTTCCAGAATTTCGCCACCGCTTTGCGCGCATGGGGTCGCGGCCACGTCGCCATACGAAACAGAGTAACGATGCGCAGCGGACAGCAATTCGCGCCGGGCAAGTCTTGCAAGTTCGCCAAGTGAACAGCCCTGGACGTCGTAGCGCTGCAAGGCCGCCGCATCTCCACCGGTGACCGAATCGTTACCGCCCCATCGCGCAGTATTTTCGGCCAGCAGTTTCGAAATCTCCGGCGCTGGTGGATCCAGCAGTACGCCGCCATCCTCGTTCGGCGCACGGAGTCGTCGGTGCTCGGGCATTGCGGCGGTCACCGTCGTCCGGTGCCTTCTCCACAGAGAACTTTCCGGTCGTCGTGACCGGAGTCCGACTTGATGCGCTGTAAGGTGTCCTCGATCAAGCGGTGGTAGTAAGCCAATCGAGATGCGCCGTTGTCCAATTCGCCGCCGAACGATCGTTTCTCTTCAAGATAAACACGCGGCACGGGCAGTTCGACGATCCGCAAGCCGCTATATGCAGCGAGTGCCCACAACTCCAGCGGCATGGCGTAACCGGGATCCGTCGTTTGCAGCTTTGATAAAGCCGCAACACGATAGGCCTTAAATCCACAAAATGCGTCGGTTAGATTCAACGACAGCCGCTCGTTCAATTCTTCCGTGATCTGCATATTGATCTGCCGACGTTCGACAGGCGGCGCGGAGTCGCCAACGAAGGATTTTAGGTATCGGCTGCCGGAAACAATGTCCGGCCTCCGGCCGCGCTCGTCTTTGACGCGGCAAGCCTCGACAAATTCTGGAATACGCTGCGGCTGGTGTTGCCCGTCGCAGTCAATCGTCACCATAACATCGAATTTCTTTTGAACGGCATATTCAAAGCCGCGCCGCAACGCCGCACCGTAGCCCAAATTCGTCTCGTGCCGTACGACGGAAACGTCATCGCGACCGGCCAGCAACTCCGCGGTCGCGTCGGTTGAACCGTCGTCCACCACGAGAATATTGGAACTGTACCGCACCACGTGGTCCAATACGTCAGACACGTGGTCCTGTTCGTTGAAAACGGGCAGCGCGACCAAAAACGCCTCTGACATGGTTGCTCCGGTGCTGTTTGGATACCCTACATTCTAGGCAACCGGCGACGCCGGACAAAGGGTTGCGGTTCAGAGCGGCTGCGGGTGGCTGAATTCGCAAAAATTCGGCGGCCAAAGCGGTTTCGATGAATTCTCGCGAATTCAGTGACTTCACCGATCGCCAAATCGCTCGCCGAGTTGCAGCGGATATCCCCGCAGGAATTCGGCGGCGGACAGCACTCGTTTGCCTGCCGGTTGCAACTGCTCGACCAACAAACATCCATCGCCCGTAGCGATTGAAATGCGGTCGCCGGTGACATCAACAACTTCTCCCGGCGGCGCGTCGCTGATCGATTCGCCAACACGCACTATTTCAAAAATCAATCGCAGCGGCTCGCGGCCGGGACGAATCCAATTCGAGAAAGTCTTCGGCCAAGGCCGCATTGCGCGGACCTGATTGAAGATTTGCTGGGCCGTCCGCGACCAGTCGATTTGGCCATCCGCCTTTTTCAGTTTTGGCGCGCGGCTGACCTGGCTGGCGTCCTGGGGAATCGGCTGCAACCGGTCCGCCTCCAGGTCGTCGATCGCCTGCAGTACTAACTGCGCGCCCGAATGCGCCATGCGAACTTCAAGTTCCTCAGCCGTTTCATCCGCTCCGATTAAGATCCTCTCCTGGGCGACGCAAGGCCCACCGTCGATTTGTGGAGTCATGTGGATCACGCTGTTGCCGGTCTCGGTTTCACCGTGCTCAATCGCCCAATTGATCGGCGCCGCGCCCCGGTACTTGGGCAACAGCGAAGCGTGTAAATTAAATCCCCCGTCCGCCGCGAGAGCCAGCGTCTCAGCCGCCAGTATCTGCCCGTAGTCGCACACCACCAACAGGTCCGGTTGCTGCGATTGAATTAACCGGTGCGCCTCGGCGGAGTCGGCATCGTGAGGATTGAATACTTCGACGCCCAGTTCGCCAGCCGCCTCGCGCATGGGATTCTGCGACGTTTTCTTTCGCCCGGCCAGCGCCACATCAGGCTGCGTGAACACCGCCGCCACGTTGTGCGCCGAGGCATGGACCGCTCGAAAAGTCGGAACCGCATAACCGCCGGTTCCCATCATGAAAATCCTCATGCAGCGTAGAATAGGGGGCGAGCGTTTGGCGGACAATACGGCGATTCGCCCGCGCAGCTTACAATTTTCCCCGGTTCGCCCAGAATTGCAATTTCGCTTTCGGCACACTCAAACGCCATGAAAGACGAGCGTTTAGACCGCGAATGAACCGATACAACGTGCCGTCAACAATACAGCGCCTCAATTTCCGCCAGCCGCTCGGCAATTTGCTGGTCGTCGGGAATCTCGCTGGCGGCCCGGCGGCGGTCAAATTTTTCTTCTAATTCTGAGACCGCGTCCTTCACTTCCAGTGCGGCCGCCTCGCTCAGCCGATCGATGAAAAGCACGCCGTCTAAGTGATCCGTCTCGTGCTGAATCAAACGTGCGAGCAGGTCACCAACGTCCTCCATCCGGACTTCCTGCCCTTCGAGGTTGTACGCGGTTACCGCGATCTTCTCGGGCCGGCGTACAGGCGCATATACGCCCGGCAAGCTGAGACAGCCCTCCTCGGCCTCGCCGCTTCCTTTTTGACCGTTGATCACGGGGTTGATGAATACCAACTCCTGGTTTTCACCACGATCGCGCAGGTTGGCAATAAACAGGCGGTACGGTAGATCGACCTGATTCGCAGCCAACCCAATCCCTTCGGCTTCGTACATCAATTGGAACATCTCGGCGACCACACTGCGCAAGGCGGCGTCGACTCGGCGAATCGGTTTGCTTTTGTGCCGCAACGTGGGATGAGGATGTTCGACGATTTTCAATGTAGCGGCCTCTGGGGTCCACCATCGCTACCCAAAGCGCCAACAAGAGGCCGAGCATCCGCTCCTCACCAACGCCTAGGGTCGCTATTTCGAACGCAAAACGATACCACAACCACCACCCATGTCGGCGTGATTATTTTTCATGGTTCGGATAGACTGAGAGTATAT
>JAYGDO010000293.1:0-5187 GCA_046582885.1 Pirellulales bacterium
CTCCTCGGGTGTTGGCTCGGCCAAAACCGGAGTCGCCATCACCAACAGAAAACCAGCCAGCAGCATCGATGTTAGTCGCAGTTTCATACCTTCTCCTCGTTCTAACGATACTGAGGCTACAATCTGTGTCCAATCGAACAACCGCAACCGCCGGAGGGGATTAACAGGGAGATATTAGTACAATGTGCGGCCGATTCAGCGGCTATTTATGAGAAGTAACAACAACTCAGAACCGAGCGGACATACCACGAAATCGCCCGCAGGCAGCGTGACTGGGCGGTAACCGCTGCTGGTCTGTCCGTCCGCCAATGCCTAAAATCGAGGAGGGCGGCGAGCGGAGACAAAGCGGAAAAAGGAGGCTTGGACGACGCACTGCGCACGGACTTTTTCGATGTTCTCTAAGATCGGAATCGGCAACGATACCGCGTGATCACGATCAGTCATCCCCATCCGATGAAAGACTCTACCATGTGTTCGTGCCGACGTTTCTTCAACCACCTCATCCTGTTTGTGGGCCTGTGCGGCTCATCGATCCTGCTGGCGGATGAACCGGTACGCGTCCAACCGCCGTTGGAGAATCTGCTGGCTACCGAAAAAATCGACGGCGACGAGGTTTGGGTCCAGGCCCAAATCGACGCCATCAAAGCGGCCCGCGTCCGCGTGAAAGTCTGGTTCGATGAACAATTTCTCGGTGACGGCAAGGCATATCGCCGACGCGCGAAAGAATTTGACGGCTGGCGGAGGAATGCGCTACGGACGAAAGTCGTTGCCACGCTGCAGCCACTGAACGACAAGTCCTACAACAGCGCCAAACAACAGCTGGACAAACTGGCCGAAGACAGAACAATCGGCAACCTGAGGCGGCATTGGGTCATCAACGGATTCTCCTGCACGGTCGCACGCGGCTCGCTTGACGATTTGAAGAAAGTCAAAGGCGTCGCCAAAATCTTTGTGGCACGCGGCGGCGGCAGCGGCCTGGGGCGCGGTGGCGAGTCGCCGGGGTTTCGGCCCGTTGATCGCCGGAAATTCGATCCGAGCCGATACAAACACCCCTGGTACGTTCGCTACTTGATGGCCGACAAAGTTTGGTCAACGTTTGGCGTTACCGGCGCCGGCACGTTGAACATCGTCCACGATTTCAACTTCGTCTACTCGGACAACGTCAGCTACAACGTCTATCGCAACAAGAGCGAGACCCCCGGCAACGGCAAGGATGACGACGGTAACGGGTTGATCGACGACTACCATGGCTTCAACTTTGACCGCAATAATGCCGTGTTGACGACGGCACCGGTCGCCGCGAACGCGGCCAACCCCCGGGGAATGCACGGTCATTCATGTGCGGCGATTATTTGCGGCGCGGGTGTTGACGGCAAACCGTACGAGTTTGGAATCGCGCCCGAAGGCCGCTGGGCCGGAGTGATTGCGTCAAATCAGTTGGAATCGGCGGTCGAGTGGGCAATCGAGCATAAAGCCGATACGTACAGCATGAGCTTTTCGATTCCACAGTTGGGGGATTATCGCTCGCATTGGCGCAAAGTCATGGAGCACGGTTCGTTTTGCGGCGTTTACTTTGTGTCCGGAGCGGGCAACTTTGCGCAAAGTGCGCGTGTGCCGGTGCAAATGCGAACGCCGGAAGATATTCCAGATGTCGTTTTTGCCGCCGCCGGCGTGCAACGCAACTTCCGGCGGACGCCGTTTTCAAGCAAGGGCCCGGTCCGGTGGAACACCGAGCACTACAAAGACGGCGAAGTCAAAAAACCAGAAGTTTGCGCGTTCAACATGGGCCTGCCGTTTTTGTTGCGCAACGGCACGGTTCGCGCGAGCGGGCTCAACGGAAACTCGTTCGCCGGGCCGATGTTTTGTGGATCGATTGCGCTGATGGTTTCGGCCGACCCAGAACTATTACCCTGGGATTTGAAGGAGATCATCACGTCAACGGCGACCGACGTAGCGGCCGAGGGCGTGGATGACGAGACCGGACACGGATTGATTAATTGCTACCGCGCTGTGAAGGAGGTCCTCCGCCGCAAGGCGGTTCGCGAACGAAAAGATCCGTCCGCCTATGAAGGACGCGAAGAGGGCGACGAACTTGATATCGACTCGCTCCAGAAAAAGCTCGCAGCCACCAGGTTCGTTGTTGGCGGACTGCAGCCAGACGGCCAGGCGGACAAGCTCGGCCTTAAGCCCGGCGATCGCATTGTGAGTTATAACGGTGAGAAGGTTGCCGACACGCAGCAAATGCGGGCGGCCAAATTAAAAGCGAGACAGGCCGGCGTAACGGAAATTCCTCTCGTATTTCAGCGGGACGGAAAGCCCGCCGAAGTGAAAGTCAAGCCTGGTCCGCTGGGCGTGGTTCCGTCGATCGAGTACGAAGATCCGACATTTCGCTAAACCTCGCTCGCCAACAGCGAACGTCCAACCACCGACAGCGAACGCAGAAACCTCCGCCGCGGGACGTTGAATGAACGTTCCGGAAATCCCCCTGCCCGGGCTTTGGCGGCTTTTTTCTCCTCCGGAAACCGGTCGATAAGGCAGGGGCTCCGCCATCTCTCCTACTACGCACACCGTCCTGTACGCGCGTCAACCAGTTGCATCCCGTACAACGCTGCCTTACGCTAAATAGAAAGCGAGTTATGAGAAGGAGACGGCCATGATCGACTGGAAGGCGTCTATCATTTGGACGATTGTTCTGACCGCCGTGTTATGGGCGGTAACGGCCATTATAAAGCGACTCTCACGCTAGAGAGCGTAAGCGGACCGGCGAACAACCGGGGCGTTCCGTGGAAAATCCGGCGGCGGCAGTGAGAGATAAAGGTCGGCTCCGATCCGCTGGCGAAAATCCAACAATCAATTGCAGCGCCCCGAACTTCGACCGCTTAGGGCCTTGAGAGGGTTTCCATGAGTTCGTTCCCGCGTCGCAAATTTTTGCTCAGCGTCACTTCGCTTGTCGCTTTTTCATTCATCGTCGGGCCGCCCGTCAAAAGTGACGCGGCGTGTAAACTCCACCACTCTTCGGCATCCATCGCAGCCGGAACGGTCTGGGAAACGACCTACTACATGGTCGAAACCGGCAAACCCGGCCCGACCGTGATGATCGTCGGCGGAATACACGGCAACGAACCGGCCGGGGCCTGCGCCGCCGAACAGATTCGGCATTGGACAATCAGCCGCGGGCGGCTGGTCGTGTTACCGTGCGCAAATCGCCCGGGGAGGGCCGCAAACTTGCGCTACCTGCCCGACCGACCTGTGGAAGAAAGGGATCTCAACCGGAATTTTCCCACCCCGCAAACGAAGACGACGCGCGGCGTGCTGGCCCAGGCAATCTGGAAGCTGACCCATAAAGTCCAACCCGATTGGGTGCTGGATCTGCACGAGGGCTACGAATTCAATGTGAGCCACCAGCCGCCGAAAGGGAAAAAGAAATCGGTTGGCAGCAGCCTGATCTACCAGCGAAACGAAAAAAATCAGCCGCTGATCGAGCAGATGCTCAAAACCGTCAACGCAACGATCACCGACGAGAACCGCCGGTTCGTTCCACTCGGCGGAGCGCCAGTGATCGGCAGTTGGGTTCGCAGCTGCCTGGATCAACTGAAAATCCAGGGCATGATTCTGGAAACGACCTTCAAGGAACAACCCCTCTCTCGACGCACGCACCAACACCGGCTATTGGTTAACGAGGTACTCAAGTCGCTAAAGATGATCGACGGCTCGCAGGTCGATACCCTGCTGGATGCTGAGGCCGCCGCCGTCTCGGTCGGCATCTTCGACGGACCGGGCGCTTCATCCGGCGGTGTGAATCGCTTTATCGAGTTGATCGGCCGCGAGGCCGACATGCAGTCCACGGTGATCGGTCCCGGGGATGTCCGCCCGGAGGTCCTCAAGCAGTTCGACGTCCTGTTGTTCCCGGGAGGCAGCGGGTCCCGCCAGGGCCGCGCGCTGGGCGATCCGGGACGTGCCACAGTGCGGGACTTCATTGCAAAGGGAAAGGGTTGCGTCGGAGTCTGTGCCGGAGCATTTCTTTGTTCGGCTTACTATTCGTGGTCGCTCAAGGTGATCGACACGGCCGTATTCACCGGAGCACGCGAAATCGAAGGGGTTGGCCGCAAGCAAATGTGGTATCGCGGAAAATCTGCTGACGTGCAGATCGAATTGACGGCCGATGGAAAGAAGTTATTTGCAGGACTACCGCCGACGAACACGGTCCGCTACCACAACGGTCCGATCGTCTCACCGATGAACGATCCGCTACTGCCGGACTACACCGTGCGGGCCTACTTCCGCAACGAGGTCGGACTGTATCCGCCGCAGAAGGGAACCATGGTCAATACACCGGCCATTGTCACGGCCCCGTTCGGCCACGGCCGCGTCGTTTCCATCAGCCCCCACCCCGAATCAACCGAGGGTCTCAAGAGCATGATCGGAACCTCGATTCGTTGGGCGAACGGGAAAGCCACCGCGGACAAAACCAACGTCAAGCAGCCGAGTCCGGGTCGACAAGGCGGTCAAAGACGGTCGCCAGCATTCCATGAATCGCCGACTGGGAAAACGGCTCTTGTCCGGCGGAATCGGACGGCCCGGCAGCTTCTGCCCCGCTGAGGGGCGCCCGATTGCAATCGCACGCAAATTTGTGGCCTTCGTCCGCCGCATCCGCAATCCAAGTGACAGCCGGGGATTCGGATCACCAAAAGCAACGCCACCCGGGCCCGAATGGCGTCGCTGCTGCGCCCGGAGGATGTGGTCAGGGTGGAGTGGTCCTTTTCGGCACGGTTGCACGCAAGGCATTTTAAAACGAATATACTGACAATCGTAGAATAGAGCGCTATCCTCGTTGGGTCCTCATTTCAACCAACCGAAGCAAGCTGTGTGCGTTACGGCAAACGGCCACCACTGCGGCCTGGAGATGATCGTGCAAATCATTCGACTCGCGCTTGCAACTTCCGTTTTAATGCCGGCGATCGCAGCCGTCGCCGCAGAGCCCGCTGACGAAGGCGTCCAGAAAAAGCAGCCACCGAGCCCGCTGAAGGTCGGCGAACCCGTGTCGCTGTTCGACGGAAAAACGCTCAACGGCTGGACGACGCAGAGTGGAAAACCGGTCGAGCGCGGCTGGACCGTCGACGACGGATCGATTTGCCGCGAAAGCCGCGGCGGCAACATCTTCTACGAGCGGGAGGTCGGCGACTTTGA
>JAYGDO010000330.1:0-4021 GCA_046582885.1 Pirellulales bacterium
AGATATACTTCGGAACACCATGTACCGCATGCCGGATGGAACCGTCAGCGAGGGAGTCGGTATTCCCAGTTTGGATTATGATCGAACGAGTTGCCTCGCCACGGGTGCGGGGAAAAAAGTGGGATTCGCGAACGTGCTAGCTGCTGTTAGAATGGTCGCAGTTGGCTTACCTGGGTTGCTGTCTCTGCGTCCTCTGTGACGCGTATTTCGATGCGGGGGTCCTTGACATTAAGCCCGCTCGAATTACAACGTTTGCGGCGACTCGTGAAAAATGTCACGAAACGGCGCGGCGGACGTATAAAATTTTCGTAATTGGTCGGAGTCAAAAGAGTCGCGCTAGGTGTCGACAAGCTCGTCATGGCAGAAGAAAAGAAGAGGTCGGTGGCCGATATTCTAGCCGCGGCGCGAAAGGCCGATGGCGGAACGGCCGACGATGCGCCGGTCGAAGAAGTCGAACAACAACCGACCGCAGGCCAATCCGCGGCGGAAACGGCGTCCGACGTACCGGCAGCCGACCCGCCCAAGAGGCTGAACCCCGGCGAACGGCCGAGTGTGTCGGATATCTTGGCGATGGCTAGGTCGGGTGACGAAGCCGCGTCGGAGGCCGCTGAGCCTGTGGCGGAGCAAGCGGCAAAGCCTGCCGCAAAAAAGGCGGCGGCCAAGCCAACCGCGAAGGCGAGTCCCGCCAAGTCCGGTCCGGCCGAACGGATGACGACAGCCAGCGTCCTGGCTGCCGCACGAACGGACGCCAAACGCGGCCCGATGACCAAAGCCGAGGCTGCGGAAAAACAACCGGGTGAAGTCGGCGAAGCAAAGCCAAAACCACCGGCCGGGTCGAAGCTCGCCAGGCCGGAGATGCCCGAAAAGCCGGTCTACGCAAAGCCGTCAAAACCGGCGCCGAAAACCGACGAGGTCCGCCGTTCGATCATTGGCGGGATTCTCTTTGTCAATCCGCTGGCGACCGGCATGACCACGCTTTGCACGGCCATCACGCTGTGGTGTTTGGCACTGGCCCGCTTTATGTTTCCCAATATCCTGACCGAACCGCCCAGCCAATTCAAAATCGGCTTTCCGGCCGATTTCGCGCCCGGCGTCGTCATTACAAAATTCAAGGCACAGTTTGGTATTTGGGTCGCCAACTATGATTACAAAGGTCAGCAGCAGATTTACGCCCTGTCGACCGTCTGCACACACCTCGGTTGCACGCCGAACTGGCTGGACGCCGAGCAGAAGTTTAAGTGTCCGTGCCACGGTAGCGGCTTTTATAAAAACGGCATCAATTTCGAAGGCCCGGCACCCCGTCCGCTGGAACGCTACGCGATCAAACTCGCGGACGACGGCCAGTTAGAAGTGGACAAGAGCCGTAAATTCCAAGAAGAAATAGGTCAGTGGGAAGACTCGGCATCTTACGTGCCGGTTTAGTCAGGAACGGTTGAGAGAAACATGGCATCGGGCGATAAGCAGTCGATAGGCGACATAATCCGCAGTTCGCAGATATGGAAGAGCATCTTCCGGCATCCCGCGCCGGTTGACCGACGAAATCGCATCGTCGTGATGCTGACGAACTTCTTCCTGCATCTGCATCCCGTTTCAATCAAGAAGCAGGGCATTGCGCTCAGTTACACCTGGTGTATGGGTGGCGTCACGTTCTTTTTGTTTCTGGTCGAAACGGTTACAGGCGTGCTGTTAATGTTTTACTACCGCCCTACCCTTGAGTGGGCGTATAACGACATTTTGGCGCTACGAGACGTAACCAGTTTGGGCATCCTCCGCGAGTTGCATCGCTGGGCCGCGCACGCGATGGTGATCACGGTTTGGTTGCATATGTATCGGGTGTTTTTAACCGGCAGTTATAAGCCACCGCGAGAATTCAACTGGGTGATTGGTGTCATCCTGTTGTTGTTGACGCTGCTGTTGTCGTTCACGGGTTACCTACTGCCCTGGGATCAGTTGGCGATATGGGCGATTACCGTTGGCTCGAATATGGCTCGCGCGACGCCAATTTTGGGGCACGAAGGGCCGGGCCAGGCGCTGCTGACGCTGGGCGGCATTGACATGATTACCAGCGGTAGTGACGCAAGGTTTGGGTTATTGGGCGCGCGGTTCGTCGGTGAAGAAACGCTTAACCGTTTTTACGTTTTGCACTGTATCGCCATTCCGTTAGCGGCGGCATTATTGATTGCGATTCACTTTTGGCGTATCCGAAAGGACGGCGGCATTAGCGGGCCACTTTAGAAGTTTTTTCGGTGCGCGGCGGCCAGTGGTTGGCACTCGTATCCGAATACTGAAAACGACATATTCGTTATGCACGGCAGCTTGCAGGGACATCTGGAAACCGTTGGCCCGTTTTTGGGGTTCTATTACCCTGCGCTGGCGGTGGCGAACGCCTCCGCTGCGTTCAGCTTGTGGCACAATAAACACGCTAACCGCTGGGCCGTTTGTTGGTTGGGTTTGGCCGGTATCTACACCGGTTATTTCGCCCCGATGGCTTTCAGCGCTCATCCCGATTGGACTCCCGGTATGCCCTCTGCGATCCGGGGATTCGTCAATGATCAACTCGGCAGTTCGATGGGGGCTGTGTATTACACCGTCGGCGCCTTGGTCCTGTTTGGCGGACTGTATCTGCTTCGTCGCTGGCTGGTTAAGCCAATGGTCGGCTGGTCGATGCTGAACCTGACGCTGCTCGTGTTCGGTCTGTCGATGACGGACTACAACTTCTATACGATCGCCGCCAAGCCGGATAACGTGCCGATTGTCGGGCTGATTTTTTTGTTGGGGTTCTTCACGTGGATTGCCGCGGCCCGTGCGGTCGAAAACGACGACCGTGCCGCGAGGGGGCTACCGCCGCGAGAAAAGGAAGACGACGAGAAAGTTCTTGTATGGCCCGATTTGGTTTACACCGAGTTGATTTGCATGATCCTGGTAATGGCGGTGCTGTTGGTCTGGGGGATCGGCCTAATAGCCCCGTTGGAAGAGCCGGCAAGCGCCGTGAAAACGCCGAACCCGTCGAAAGCGCCGTGGTACTTCCTGGGCCTCCAGGAAATGTTGGTTTACTTCGATCCTTGGATGGCGGGCGTGGTGCTGCCGAGCCTGATTATCGTCGGGCTGATGGCGATTCCTTATCTGGACTTCAATCCCAAGGGTAACGGCTATTATACGATCGCGGACCGTCAATTCAGTTATTTGATGTTTCAGTTTGGATTTTTGGTGCTGTGGGTCACGTTGATCATCCTCGGCACGTTTCTGCGGGGACCAAACTGGAGTATTTTTGCGTTCTATGAATATTGGGATCCGCACAAAGTCGAAGCGCTGAACAACGTGCAGCTTTCCGAACTGTTTTGGGAGGACTTGCTGGGCCGAGAACGGCCGATGGCGGCCAGCGGCAGCAGCGAGTGGACTCAGTTCCTCTACATCATTTATCGCGAGTGGCTCGGCATCGCCTTGGTGTTGGGCTACTTCATGCTGCTTCCGCCGTTGATGGCGGTGACCTTTATGCGGAAGTTCTTCGTCAAGATGGGCTTTTTCCGGTTCATGACGATGACCAACTTGATGCTGTTCATGGCTTTGCTGCCCGTCAAGATGGTGCTGCGTTGGACGTTTAACCTAAAATACGTGATCCAGATTCCGGAGTACTTTTTGAACCTGTAAATTCCGCGGTGCGATTACGGCCCGCGACAATGCGGCTCCTACTCGCTTGGCGGTGCCGTTCTGAACAGTTTTTTGCCTTCACGTTTCCATTAGAACTTATGCCCGCAACCGAACAAACTTGCCGCAGCATGAAACGGATGCACTTGGTGTTTGCCGTCTCGTCGATAGCGCTGTTCGTTTCGACCATTTGGGTGTTGGCGGCCGACCATTATCGTGAATGGAAAGGTTACCAGACTAAGTACCGGCAGATCGAGAACTGGTCGCTTGCGGCCCGCGCCTCCGAGCAGCAGACTTTGGATTACGAGCATGTACTGGTGCGGTTGGAATCTGCGGTCGTTCGGGCGCGAGTATCCGCGCCGTCGGCAGGGTTGGT
>JAYGDO010000375.1:0-3567 GCA_046582885.1 Pirellulales bacterium
AACATCACGGTCATGATGTACTCCACCGGGTGACCGGCGAAGTAGCGCTCGATCAACAACGAATCAATACGATCGGAATGCACCAGCGTGTAGAAGGCCAAAGCCGCCAAAAAACCCCCGATAACGGGCCCGTGCAAACCGGACTTGGCAACCGGACGATTTATCTCGGCATTAGACACGCTAGCATTCCTTTGCGCCGTGTTATCCGATTTCAGCTGAAACCGGTACTACGTCTTTAGCAGGAGCAGTGTTTGTTGTACGACGGCAGGCCGTAACAAATCGGTGTACGCGGTATCCATACAATCGGAATAACCGCTACAGAGGATGAGCGTAATCCGCACGAATTGCCGCCGTTGCCTAACTTAGAACTTGGCTAACCTCGAGCATTTCTTTTGTCGCCGCGGAATCACCCGGGCGTTTTACCCGCAGGGGTCTCGCACGCCAAACCGAGTCCCCCGGCCTCCCAAAACTCCGACAAAAACCTCAAATTGTAAATTCGAATTGCCAACTCAAGACTTTCCTTGCTGCGTTGCCAGCGGTACCCGCGGTCCTATAATCGGCAAAGTTTGCCAAAAGGTCGCCGCAGTCCCCTGCCGATACTGTTCTCCGCGTCACTGAACTGCGGTTTCGCCACATGATGAGGACGTGACGTTATCCCAGGGGGGATTTACTGTCCGGCGGCTTGCACCAGCGGGTCGCCGGGCAGCTTTTTGCGCGGTCAACTGCTTCGACCAAAATCGTCAGCGGTCGGGCGGTAGGTGGCAAAGCACTTGGGTGTCTCCCAAAGCCGAACTTCCGCCACGGGAAACCCGCGGATTTTTGTGAAGTCATAGATTAGCTTGGCGATCGTCTCGGCCGTTGGATTCTGGTCAATCAGATACAGCGGTTCGCCTAGCTCCTCCAGGGCAGGAACCGCCGGATCGTTTTCATTTAAGATCATGCGGTGATCGAGCGTATCGTCGATCCAGCGGGCGACCACCGATTTAATCTCCGAGAAGTCAATCAACATCCCGCGGTGATCCAACTTCTCCGCCTCCAGCGCAATCACCGCGCGACCATTGTGCCCATGCAAATACCTGCACTTGCCGTCATATTGCAACAAACGATGGCCGTAACAAAAGTCTATCTCACGAGTTACGCGGTACATCTTAACCTCGTCGCTTGAGCCGAACTGCGGACCTGCCGTCCCCATTCTGGCAACTATTGCCTTCACCACCAACTGCCGCCGGAAACCTTTTCTGAGGCATTGCCGCCAGACCCTGTTGACACCTAGTTACTACCTAGGTAGTATTACCCCGTTAGTTTCCTGGGCAGCTGATCCGCGGAGTTCAAATAAGTGCACCGATTGGGCGATCTTCAACTACGTATCATGCAGATTTTATGGCGCGGCGGGCCGCGGACCGTTGCCGATGTGCAAGAACAGCTGGCGGACAATCTAGCCTATACGACGGTAGCCACGATGCTAAGAAAAATGGAAAACCGCGGCTTGGTTTGCCACAATGAGCAGGATCGTAAGTTCGTTTACGAACCAGCCGTAAGTTCCGAGATGGTCACACGGAACATGACGGGTGACTTGATTGACCGGCTGTTTGCCGGCGACTTACCCGCGGCCGTGAACCACTTGTTAACCAGCCGGGAGGTTAGCGGTGACGAACTGGATATCCTGGAAAATTTAATTCAAGAACACCGCCGCGCGGGCGGCGATACAGAATCATCACCATGAGTCACGCACAAACAACCTCTTTCGGTTGGCTGCCAACTGCCATGTCAATCGCGATCGGCATCGCGGTCATCGTCGTGCTGGCCGAGTGTACATCGAGGTTCACCGATTCGGCCTGCTGGCGGAAGACGGTCTGGCGATTCAGCCTGTTGGGACTGCTCGCTTTCGGCATTTGCGAATGCACCGGTCTGGCCGCCACAATGCTGCACATCGTGATGCGACCGCCTGCCGCCGTCGTTACAGCCGCGGTTCCGGACCAAGACAACCCCGATCCATGGCGTAACGGCGTTGACTCCGGAACCGCTGTTGCTCCGGTATCCGTACCGAACAATGGGGATGACGCCGCGGATATTCAGGTTCTGCTCGACCAGCGCAGAACCACAAACAACCGCCACGCGACAACATCTGCGATCAGCGAGTTTGCGGCGCGACAACACAATGAATCACACACCGAGGAGTCTGACGGGCTTCCCCCCCATGCGACCGCCGCACCGCAGGACGCCCGTCATCAACGCACCCGGCCTGCGGCCGAATCAACCGCGGTGATCCACTGGCTGCTGTTGATTTGGCTGTCGGTCATGGCGGCCCTGATGATCCGAGTCGCCTGGCGGCACTTTTTCCTATTCGCGTTTTGGCGGTGCCAGCAGGTCGCCGACGACACCGATCTGCTTTCGCGGCTGCAGCGTTTGCGATTACGCATGGGCGTTCGTCGCCGCGTGCGGCTCGTCAAATCCACCAGCACAATGTCTCCCGTCACCTTTGGGTTACTTTCCCCCACCATGGCTGTGCCGCATGACTTTTCTGACCAATTCACAGTGGACCAGCAAGACACCATGCTCGCGCATGAACTTGCCCATATCGCCGGATGGGACTCCATTTGGCAACTGACCGCGTCACTGCTCGGTTCCCTGCTCTGGTGGCACCCGGCAGTGTGGTGGGCCCGCCGGCAACTGGGTTTCGCCAGCGAGATAGCGGCGGACGAGGCAAGTATGCTCGTGCCCGGCGGACCAAAAGTGCTGGCTGGCTGTCTTGTCGTCGTTGGCCGTCAACTTACGCAGTCGCGCAGGCCGGCTTGGCTGTGTATCGAGGGCAACGAACTGCGCTCGGGACTAGCGCAACGGGTGAAAACATTACTGGCGCTGCACGACCAATCGTGGCGGCCACCTCGACGGGGGCGGATGCTGATCTCTGGTACCGCACTGTTGATGGCATTTTTTATTTTGGCAGTTTCCACAACCGCCTGGGCCCGCCCCCGGCACCCTCTTTCACAAGGAGATACTTCGATGATTTTACTAACGAAACAATGGCAAACATCGCTCGCCGCAACGGTGATTTCCACACTCCTCATCCCGACCGTCGGCACCGCCTTCGCCGACGAAAAAGACGAACGAGAGGGGCAGCGAACCGAGCGCCGAAATCAGGACAGAGACAACGACGAACGGTCGAACCGTGACGGCGAGCGAGAACGCGGCGCAGAACGCAGGCACGAAGGCGATCGGGAACGCGAAGCGGACCGCGAGCGAGAAGACAAGCGTGACCCAAGACACATCTACGAACAAGCGGCGCACGCAATTCGCGCCGCCATCGAGGCCGGAAAAATCACTTCGGAGCAGGGCGAACAAAGATTGCGCGGCCTCCGCGAACATCTGGCCGAGCGAGAACGCGACGCAGAACGCAGACACGAAGGCAATCGCGAACGCGAAGCGAACCGCCACCGCGAACGCGAAGACAATCGGGAACACGGCTCGCACGACGATCATGCCCGCGGCGATCATCCGCGGGGCGAACACGAGCACGGCATCGATCCCGAGATTCGCCGTAAAATTGAGCACCTGACCGAAACTAGG
>JAYGDO010000641.1:0-1526 GCA_046582885.1 Pirellulales bacterium
AGTTGTCGCAACTGGGCGCGTCCGTTTGAAATTTCGAGAACTGGTCGCTACGGTCCGCCGGCGCGTCGCTGTCTTTCAACTTCATGCCGGCCTGTTCGAGTCGCAATGTACTTGGCTTTCCTTTGCCATTTCCGCTCGTATGGTGATGCCCGTTGGTCTTAGCTGGGCCGGGCGTTTCTATCGTTCCTTGAGAGGATTCTAGCCCGCCAGCCTTCGTGGTAGCGGGCACGATTTCGGTCTCGCCGTCGTCATTCTCGCCTTCTTCGCCGCCGTTTTCCAGCGGCAGACCCAGATTCATCTCGCGGAACCCGGGAATAAACTGACAGCCGAGCCAGCGGAAAATGTAGTCCACGACGCTCTTCGCGTAGCGGATATCTTTGTTCTTGGTAAAGCCCATCGGATCGAACCGCGTGTGCGAGAACTTGTTGACCAACACTTCCAACGGCACGCCATACTGGAGATTGATCGAAATCGCGGTTCCAAAGCAGTCCATCAGACCACCGATAGTGCTGCCTTCCTTGGCCATCGTGATAAACAGTTCACCCGGCCGCCCGTCATCGTACAGCCCGACGTTCAAGTAACCTTCGTGGCCGTCGATGCTGAACTTGTGCGTGATTGACTGCCGTGTGTCGTGCAGGCGTTCGCGCCGCGGCCCGGTGCTTTGCTTTTGCGAGGCGCGGTCGCCTTCGGTCGAAGTTGCCAGCGGTTGGCTTTGTTTCGAACCATCGCGATAGATGGCCAAAGCTTTCAGGCCGAGTCGCCAGCCCCAAGTATAGGCCTCTGCGACCTCGTCGGGCGTGACGGTAGAGGGCATATTCACGGTCTTGGAGATCGCCCCGGACAGGAACGGCTGCGCCGCGGCCATCATGTTCACATGCGCTTGCCAGGGGATCGAGCGGCCACCCCCCGCCGGTTCAAAGGCGCAGTCGAAAATCGGCAAATGCTCCTCCTTGAGGTCCGGCGAGCCTTCGATCTTGTCATGCTTTTCGATGTACGCTGTGATCGATTCGATCTGCGGCTGGTCGTAGCCGGCCGTCTGAAGCGCCAGTGGCACCGAGCCGTTGAGTATTTTCAACATGCCGCCGCCGGCCAATTGCTTGTACTTGACCAGCGCAATGTCGGGCTCGATTCCGGTCGTGTCGCAGTCCATAAAGAAGCTGATCGTGCCGGTCGGCGCAAGTACCGTGGCCTGCGCGTTGCGGAATCCATATTGTTTGCCGGTCGAAAGAACCTGATTCCACAAGTCCCCCGCGGCGGTTTGCAGATAATCGGGACAGGCGTCGTGGATCTTTTCGACGGCATCGCGATGCATCTGCATGACGCCCAGCATGGCGTCCCGATTTCGTTCGTAGCCGTCGAACGGGCCGACAGCCCTCGCCATCTCGACACTGGCCAGGTTACCCGCTCCGTGCAGCAGTGCCGTGATAGCCCCGCAGATTCCGTAAGCTTCGTCCGAACCGTAGCCGTGGCCGCCGGTCATCAGCAGGCTGCCGAGATTGGAATAACCCAAACCGAGCGGACGGTAG
>JAYGDO010000643.1:0-18144 GCA_046582885.1 Pirellulales bacterium
CCGTATCCCAGTCCTTGCCTCGCAAATCCTCAATGCCCTTTTTAAGTCCCTGATAATCATCGCCATCCCATTGCACGCCTTCCTGGATCGTTCCTTCGGCCGCTCCCATCAACTTGCGCAGACGCACGAGTTCCTTTTGCATGCCGGCGATGTACTTATCAATCATCTCGTCATCCCACTCCTCGAGTGGAGTCGAACTGGCCGTCGCGATGAACTTGGCGTCGAACGACTCGGGATTCCATGCCACGGCCGCAGCCTGCGATCTGGCGATTGCCTCCGTGGCCGCCTCGATTTTTTTCACGACTTCGTCGGTCTTCACCTCGGTTTCCTGCTCCCAAGACTCATTGGGCTTTTCTGGTTGACTGCCCAGTGCCGCCAATTTTTGAAACTCGGTCTCAACCTTTCCCTTATTCGTTTGGAATTGCTTTTTGACCTCCAAGGTGGCCGAATTCCAGCTGTACAACATCACGCAAACGGTGACGATACAGAGAATCCAAAAATGGTGCTTTTTCAGTCCGGCCAAAATGGGTCGAATCTTTTCCATAAAACCAATCCTCATTTGATTCCGGCCGCCTGACCCAGCAGACGATCCCGGACAATATCCTTCAATACATTCAGCAGTTTTCGGCTTACGCCCTACTTGCCCGCCTGGGCGACTTGCGGCGGCTCCGCGGGCTTTACCTTGCCCGGTGTCCATACGAATTGCACGACAAATCGATATTGCTTCAGCTCCAGGGGCTTGCCGTCCCCCGTGGCGTCGTCAGTAATTTCGACCGTTTTGGTGTCCAACTCCTCGTAGACAACGGGATAACTAATCCCCAAGTCCCTGACAGAGACATCAACTAGATTGCCTTGGTCGTCCGGAACCTTGACAATTTTATCTTGTAGATTATGCACCAGCGTGCGACGAACAAAATTAGCCGACTTACCGTGCTTCTCTGAATCGTGAAAGTGAAAACCCATGATCTGAACCACCCAACCAGGGCCGCTGGGCGGTCCGGTCGCGGGAAACTGCGGGGTCAAAGGAGCAAGGATCTTTTCTGTTTCCTGTTCCGGGTCAAAATCAATTCCGCCGTCATCGGCTGCGACATCCAAAGTAATTTGCACCGGTTTGCTATTCTCCTGATACTTTGCCGCAATCCCAGCACTGGTAAACCATTTGCCTACATTGTCCCTCATCTCTTGCGGCCGTAGATCGGTGACCCATATCGTTTTACGATGACGCCAGAGATTTGTCCGGTGCTGGCGTAAATCAGTGCCCGCCGGCAGAGGCACATCGGCGAGCTCTTCATTCGGTAAACATGCGTAAATCGCCGCAGAAAGATTGCTCCAATCGAGCCTGCCGGAAACATGTTTGACCCGCTGCTCTCCCCTTTGCACTTCGTCACGAAACTTTTGGTCGGCGGCCCTATAGCTGCTCTTGTTCTTTTCAACCGTTGTCGAGATGTCCGCACCCCTCTCGGTTGCCGATTTCCACCCCTGGTCGTCAATTCGTACTTGTGACCAGGGCCACCAGAGAATCAGGAAGTTGATCAAACAACCCAGTGCCAGCAACACGGAGGCGGCGACCGCCCAAGGTTTCTTGCGGTTAATAATGCGATCTCGAACGATCTCTCGGGGAACCAGATTTGTACTAAGACGCCCAACACCCAGCGCCTGCAGCGCCAAACCATACGGTACACCGAATCCCAGCAGATTTTCTTTGAATGCCGGTGACTGCGTAACGGCCGAACCCGTCAGCGTCGGCATCGTTTGAATTTCGTCAACTTTGGTATCCAGGTTCTGCGCCAAATAGCGCTTCAACCCGGGAAGCTTGATGGAATTGCCGAGTGCCACGATGCGGCCAATCTTGGCGGTTCGGTCGATGCTGTGGAAATAACCGATCGAGCGCTGAATTTCAGTTAATAGATCCTTGAACACCGGGCGCATCGCTTGATATAGCGCCTTGGGATCTTCGGCGTGCGACGCGTTACGTTTAAGGTGCTCGGCCTTGGCGTAGGTTAACTGTAATTCTTTGACGAGTGCCTTAGTGAAGTGGCTGCCCCCGAGCGGCACGCTGCGCTGCCAGACGCGAAAGCCGTTCGTAATCACTAAATCAGTTGACTCGGTTCCAATAGACAATACAACAACGGATTCGGGCGGATCTTCGGGATCGAACTCGCTTTCTAAAGGAAGTTTGCCAAGTTGATCAAAGACGACATAGTTATACAGCGCCAACGGTGCGAGCTGTACGACATCCAAATCAACAGCAGCCTCTATATAAGGTTCAATTTCCTGGAACACCTGATCGCGCTTCATAGCGAACAGGCCGACTTCTGTTTCCAGCGCGAAACCTTCTTCCTCGCTGCCGCCAAACATCCGCTGATAATCCCAAATGACATCATCCAGATCGAATGGGATTTGCTGATTGGCCTCATAATGGACAATGTCGGGAATCTTTTTCGTTTCGACTGGCGGCAACTTAATGAACCGCGCCAAACCACTTTGGCCCGAAACCGAAACGGCAACCTTTGCCTTCCGCAGTTCGTTCCGCGTGAGAAACTTCTCGAGCGCTTCACGAACCAGTTCTACTGGATCGGCCTCGGGTTGCGTTAAAATCTTCGGGTACTCGATAAGGTCGAACGCATCCGCGACGATTTTTCCAGGATTCTTGTCGTCGATCCGGCAGCGAATGGCCTTCAAGGCACATTGACCAATATCGATACCCCAAGCGGCGGCTGTCTTCGCCATCGATGAGTCCCCTTGTTCTGTTCCGAAAATCTGCGAACGCGAGCGGCTCGCACCCCGCGCAACTAACGAGAACGAATTGCGATTGGATTAAAGAGATTTTGCAGGTTTCCAGTCTAATGGGCAACAGCCGACAGTGTCAATTTATTACCCCTCAAATGGGCTATGTGCTCTTTCCGGACGACCTGCCGGACCTATTATCTACCGGCGGAAGCAGCTCGGTCGACGATCGTGGCCGGGCCGCGACGATGACCGAACCTGGGCCTAATAGACACCTTACAACCTGGGGTAGGTATCCCCAGCAACTTCATCGTCAGGCGGGCGGGAAAACGCGTGGCTCACACAAGCCACCAGGCAATTGGGGCATCGTAAAGAGAATTTTTCACCAGTACTCAGTTTACACTGGGGCAGCATCGCGGCTGTAACGGTCCACCAGCAGCAACAATTTTTCTCGGTCGATCGGCTTCGACAGATAATCGTCGCACCCTGCATCGAGGCACTTGTCGCGGTCTTTGCTCATCGCGTAAGCCGTCAAAGCTACGATCGGCGTTTCCACCCCAGCCATACGCAGCCTCCTTGTCGACTCGTATCCGTCCATCACCGGCATTTGCATGTCCATCAGGATTAAATCAAACGGCGTCCTCTGATCAGCCTCTTTTAGCGCCGCTTGAAATGCGACTTGGCCGTTATTGGCGGTAACAACTTCGACACCCGCGCGTTCCAACATGAAAACAATCAGCCGCTGATTGTCCGGACCATCTTCGGCCAATAGGACTCTCGCCGTGATCGGCTTGGTCTCTCGGCCTCCGCCGCGGCCGCTGTCGTCGCTGGCGACATCGACCATCTTCACGTCGTCAACCGCGGCAACGGCGATCGTCGCCACGAACGTGCTGCCAACGCCCAACCGACTTTCGACGCTAATATTGCCGCCAAGCAATCGTGCGATGCTGCGACTGATCGTTAACCCAAGCCCCACGTCGCCGCACCGCCGTGTCGTCGCCAGATTGGATGCAGAAAACGGCTGGAACGCAAGAGAAATCTGTTCTTTATCCATTCCCGCGCTAGTGTCGGTCACCTCGAATAATATTTTGCTTTTGCGACGTTTACGCACAAAACGCACCGACAGCCGAACGCCACCTGATTCGGTGAATTTGATGGCATTGCCAACTAGGGTGACCAGAATCTGCCGAACTCGGGCCGGATCGGTGACGACGGTCTCCGGCAGCTTACCTTGGCACTCGGCATCGAACGAAATCCCCTTGTTTTCAGCGCGGACGCGCATCGTCGTGGTGATTTCAGATACGAGATCGATGACCGAGCACGTCTGTTTTTGAATCTCTAACTTTTGTGACTCTATTTTCGATAAATCGAGCACGTCATCGACGATCTGTAATAAATATTCGCCATTGCGCTGAATGGTTAAAAGTGAATTTCGCTGCTGCCCAGACTTACTGTTGAGCAAAGGGTCATTCAGCAATAAATCGGTAAATCCTAAAATCGAGGTCATCGGCGTGCGAACTTCATGGCTCAGACTGGCCAAAAAATCGGTGCCTGCTTCAAAAGCTGCTTCCGCCTTTTCGACTGAATTCTGCGACTGCACCTCGGCGAGCCGCCTGTGCAACACCTGCCGATCGAGCTGGAATTCGAAACACTGCAGTTTTCGCCGCCAAACTGCCATCGTCACCGCATTTCGCAATCGAACCGAAAATTCGATCGCTTCGAGTGGCTTAACCAAGAAATCCATCGCTCCCAAATCGAGAGTTCTCTGTTTTGTGGCATCGCTAACCGGGTCGGTCATCACGAGTATGGGGGCACGCGGCTCAAACTCATCTTCGACATCGTGCAATGCCTCGAGAACTTCGATGCCTCCATGTGCGGGGATTTGGAAGTCCAACACAATGACATCCGGATCACATTCGTCCACAACAGGCAAAACTTCGCCCGGACTCTCGGCCACCACTACATCGACGATATCAAGTTCCTTCAATTTGACTTCGACGGCCCGCAGGCAAACGACATCATCCGTAACCACTAGAATTCTTGGCGAGTTATTGTCGCCGGCCGACTTCGCGATCGATTTAATTGGACTCATAACATCCCCCAAATATCTGGCCGACCTCCTGTGGAGATCGCGCATCGTTTTGATCTCCAAGTATAGATTTAACTTAAGAAGACGGAGTATTCCGAAGCGTTCGATTAGGGCGACATCCGACGTCCCCCGCGTTCACGTAACGACGGTTATGTCGAATCTTCTGGCCCGCGTCCGCAAACGAATTCCCTGTTCGCTACCGACCAGCTGGCAAGCTGCTGTGATAGAGGCCGTGAATTGCCCGCCGATTCACGCGTTTTTGCACGTCTGCCGTTGGCTTCCCAGACCATCAATTGACAGTTCAACGACATCGCCCGCTTTGAGGAATTGCGGCGGTTGCATACCCAACCCCACGCCTGGTGGCGTGCCGGTCGAAATTACGTCACCGGCCTCCAGCGTCATGAATTGCGAAAGGTAGTGCACCAGAAAAAATGGATTGAAGACCATCGTACCGGTGTTGCCCGACTGTCGCCGCTCGCCGTTGACGTCCAGTCTCATCTCCAAGTTGTGGACGTCCGCCACTTCATCCTTGGTGGCCATGAATGGTCCCAGCGGATTGAACGTGTCGCACGATTTTCCTTTTACCCACTGGCCACCTCGTTCGAGTTGGAATTGTCGCTCCGACACGTCGTGCGCCAAGCAATAGCCAGCGATGTGTCGAACCGCCTGCTCGGCGGAATCGAGATAGCGTGCATTGCGGCCAATGACAATTGCGAGTTCAACTTCCCAATCCGTCTTTTCGCTGCCGCGCGGAATCAGCAAATCATCATACGGACCGACAACCGTATTGGCCGCTTTGAAAAATACGATCGGCTCGCCTGGAATCTCTGCGCCGGTTTCAGCGGCATGGTCGCTGTAGTTAAGCCCGATGCAAATCACTTTCCCCGGTCGGGCCACACACGATGCCCATCGCGCGTCGTCGGGTACATCCGGAAGACTTTCGGCGGCCTCGGTGACCAACTGAGCCAGTAGAGCAGGCCCACCGCCCTGGAAAAAGTTGTGATTCCAGTCGGCAAACGCGGCCGAACAATCTTTGCGGCGTCGATCACCGATCAATACGCCCGGTTTTTCATCGCCGGGCTCGCCAAAGCGGATAAGCTTCATATTAATTCTCCCAGTCCCCGACTTCGCTTAAAGCCGAGCCTGATCCACCGAAATGAGTGACACCGTAGGGGCCACCATCTTCGGTTGGGTATTAAACGACATTTCTACAAAACATGCAGCACGCCACCGTCGATCGGGTAGGCACATCCCGTCACGAAGTTCGCCTCATCGCTACACAGATAGAGTGCAAACGCCGCAATCTCGTCGGGCTGCGCCATGCGGCCAATTGGCTGGTGACTCGATAGCTTTTCAAGCACTTCTGCTTCCTGGCCGGGATAGTTTTTCTTGATAAAACCGTCCACAAACGGCGTGTGGACCCGCGCGGGACAAATGCAGTTGCAGCGGATGTTGTCCTTGATGTAGTCGGTAGCCACCGAGTAAGTCATCGTCAAAACGGCGCCTTTGCTCATCGAATAGGCAAAGCGATCAGCGATGCCGGCGAGCGAAACGATTGAGCCCAGGTTCAAAATCGCCCCACCGCCCGATTCGCGCATCTTTGCCACGCCGGCCCGCAGACAATTATAAACGCCCTTGACATTCACTTCGCACACACGGTCGAACTCTTCTTCGCTCGTCGCCAGCAAATCACCGATACAAGCGGTGGCCGCGTTGTTGACCAAAATGTCAACCGTCGAACGCCGATCCGCAATGCCACCGAACGCCACATCCACCTCCGCCTGTACCGAGACATCACACTCCTGACAATGTCCGCTACCACCAGCATTGGCGATCTTATCAACTGCAACTCGGCCCGCACTTACGTCGCGTTCAAGAATTTCTACATGCGCGCCCTGGCGAGCAAACAGCAGAGCAATCGACTCACCGATCCCCGAACCACCGCCGGTTATTACGGCCGTTTTGTTATCCAGTCGAAAAATAGGGGTGTTCATGAAACAACTTATCGAATGAACTGCCGGACGTACTCGCCGCCGAGACCAACCGCATCAAAATGCGTTCGGCACATTTCTACTTTTACATGTACATCGTCATAACCGCACGTCTGTCCCACTTCGTCAACGTAAATCAAAGCCCCACAAACATGAAACAGTGTGATCATCTCGTCCTGACCTTCATCCACGATCAGCGTATGAATATCTCCGGGCGGCTCAAAAACAAAAGTCCCCTCGGATGCGACCCATTCGTGTTCCAAGTATCGCCACGACCCTTTGATCACGTAGCCGTAAACCGGCGCGGGATGCCGATGCCGGCTGAGCATGCCCGATTTGCGTACGCGGAGCAAGTTCACCCACTCGCCGCCTGTCGTATTGAGCACCAGCGGCCGAAACCAGACGTTCTCCGCCTGCGGAACCCAAAGCCGCTCGTCGTCTGGGATCGCGGCAGTCACGAAGTCTTCTATCTGATATGCGGGTCGCTGCAGCGAGGCGCGGTCGTCCATGCTTTCAGGTCCTTCGGAAACCGCCATTGTAGGCTTTCAAGTAACCGAATATCCACCGTCCACCGACAAAACGACACCGGTTATGAACGCGGCGGCCGACGAGCAGAGAAACAGTGCCGCCCCGCTTAAGTCAGCGGGTTTCCCCCATCGACCAAGCGGGGTCCGATCGACAATCGCACGGCTCCGCGACGGGTCGTCTCGCAGCGATTTTGTGAATTCCGTCTCAATCCACCCGGGCGCAATCGCGTTGACGCGAATTCCATCAGCCGCCCAGGCAATCGCCAGCGATTTGGTCAATTGTACAACCCCGCCCTTGCTCGCACTGTACGCTGGCACATATCCGCTGCCAATAAAACTCAACATCGATGCCACGTTTAGAACGCAGCCTCGCGTATCGGCGAGCAACGGTTTACACGCCGTACACATATGCATCGTCGCATTCAAGTTCACATCCACAACCCGCTGAAAACATTCTTGTTCGAACTCCCGATCGCCGCTACAAATGATCCCCGCGCAATTTATCAAGACATCCAATCTTTCGATTTGACCAACGACTTGATCGAGCTGTTCGCCATCAGTTACGTCAAGCAAGCGGGCCTCCACTTTGCATCCTTTGGCGTCGAATTCATCCACTTCGCGCTGCGATATCGCCGTCACGGTCACAAGGCTACCGTTATCAGCAAACGCTGAACTCAGCGCACGCCCGATGCCGCCCGTTCCGCCAGTGATGAGAATTCGTTTGTTTGTCACTGTATTTGCTTCACCGTACCTCGTTTAACCGTAAGCCGAGGTGGGCGGTTAAACGACGCCGGCATAAAACTGCTTGACCGCGTCGCCACCATTTCCGAAAATGGCCCCGACCCCACCGAACATGCAACCTCCAGTACCCCCGTCTCGGAGAAGGGAATTCTAACATGGTTCGACCTACCTCGCTGGTGTCCGCTGCGGTCCTGATTTGTGTTTCATTGCAAACAATTTGGGCCGACGACTGGCCGCAATGGCGAGGCCCCCAACGCGAAGGGATCAGCCGGGAGTCGGGGCTGGTCAAAGAGTGGCCCAAAGAGGGACCACCGGTAATTTGGCAAGTCGAACATGTCGGTGTCGGTTATTCTTCAATCGCCGTTAAGGATGGCCGCATCTACACGCAAGGTGATCTGGACGGCGTCGAACATACGATCTGCTTGGACGAAAAGACCGGCAACGTGCTTTGGGCCGTACAGCCGCAACCGGCGAAGGCCGCACTCGAAGAACGCGTCACCAGCGAATTAAAAAAACTGGACAAGAATGGCGACGGTGAGCTTGACGAATCCGAAGCGCTCGCCGGACTCGGCACACGATTTAACAACGCAGATAAGTCGGTGGGCAACGATAACAACGCGAACCAGCAAATCGCCGGAAAACGAGCCGCGGCGATACTATCGTTGGATGCGGACAACGATGACAAACTAAGCTATGTCGAAATCGGTCGCTACCTAGGAAACGAGTTTTCCAACATCGACCGGCCGGATAGTGACGCGGACGCAGACAAGCTCGTCGAGTCGAGGACTGCTGCATTTCTAAATTCACTCGATAAGGACTCGGACAAAAAATTGTCACGGGAAGAATCTCGCGGAACAATCCTCGATCGGCAGTTTAATCGAATCGACCAACGAACCGAGGGACAAAACAAAGGCGACCAACTGTTAACCGCGGACGAAATTGCCGCCTATTTACACAAGTCTGAAAAAAGTAAAGATGGCGTCCTGTCTCGCGACGAATTGACAAATTACTACCTACAGCGGTACCCCGGACGTGACGGCACGCTCACCAAGACGGAACTGCGGGGCTATTATGGCGGCTATCGCAACGGTATGGGCGACGGCCCACGCGGTACACCTACGGCCGAAGCCAACCGAATTTACGTCGAAGGCGGCAACGGTGACCTCACCTGCTTCGACGCCAAGACTGGCAAGACGGTCTGGCACGTCAACCTCGCCAAAGATCTCGGCGGCGGGCGACCCGGGTGGGGCTACAGCGAATCGCCACTGATCGAAGGCAACCTGCTAATCGCAACACCGGGCGGTCGCCAGGGCACGGTCGCCGCGCTGGACAAACACACGGGCCAAGTCGCATGGCAGTCGGCAAGCATGACCGAAGGGGCTCATTATTCGTCACCGATCGTCGCCGACCTGGCCGGTCAGCGGCAATTCGTCATCTTCGCCCGCAGTAACGTCTTCGGCCTCGGCCTCCAAGACGGCCAAAAACTCTGGAGCTACAGTAAAGCCAACAATGGCACGGCCAACTGCGCAACACCACTCGCTTACAAGGACCACGTCTTTGCCTCCAGTGATTATGGCACGGGTGGCGGCTTGGTCCGCATCACCGCCAGCGGCGACGCTCAGCGGGCGGACGAAGTTTACTTTGAACAAAAAATGCGTAATCACCACGGCGGTATCGTTCGTGTAGGCGAATACATGTACGGCTACGGAAGCAGCCTGATCTGCATGAACTTTCTCACCGGCGAAATCGCTTGGACAAACCGTAGCGTCGGCAAGGGCTCGCTGATATACGCCGACGGCATGCTTTACGTTCTCTCCGAAGGACACCAGGTTGGCCTCGTCGAAGCGACGCCCGACGAATACCGTGAACTGGGCCGGTTCAGCATCGAGCGCCAGGGCCGCCCAAGTTGGGCGCATCCAGTGGTCGCCAACGGTCGCTTCTACATTCGCGACCAGCAGCGGCTGACGTGTTACGACGTGACGGCAAAGTAGAAAAAACCGTATTGAGGGGGTGATGCTCCCTTTGAGTTGAAACACAAACGGAACGAAGAGTTCGGCCCGCAGGGCCGGACGGTGGGAGCTTCGACCTCCCGCCTGCTAACCCTCGTGATGTGAGGCGGCTTATCTTGCCGCCGCGGGCACATTTACCAGAACCGACGACGCATTCGAGCAAGAAGCGACAATCCTCGCCCCGTCCGGAGAGTACGCCGCGCTGTACGCGACACTTGGGAGCTTGTTGGTGAACAACTTAGCACCGTCGGCGACATTCCAAACAATCAACGATCCGGCGTGCCCGCACGAAAGCAATCTCGCACTGTTGGATGAAAAGGCTACTAAATAGATAGCGTCGGTGTGTCCTTTGAATTCCTTGGCCGGACCGACGGATGCGGCGGACCAAGTGCGGACGATTTGGTCTTTGCCAACGGCGGCGACACGTTGGCCGTCGTGACTGAACGTAACGCTGAAAATCGGCGCAGGCGTTTCACCTTTGGCCACCGCGATTTCACATTTTCGTGACTCGTTTCCGCTGGCGACATCCCAGAGCCGAACCGTGCCGTCGTCGCCACCAGAGACAAGCTGTGTGCCATCATTATTGAATGCCACACTGTAAACTGGGCCTTTATGGCCAGCGAGTTGCTTGGTCTGGTCGCCGCTGGCAATATTCCAGATGCGAATTGAACCGTCGGTGCTGCACGAGGCGACCGTAGCGCCGTCGGGGCTGTAGGCGATATCGTTGACCTGCGCCGTGTGCCCGGCCAAATTTACCACAACTGCCTGCGATGCATCCGCCCAGGTATTGATGACTTTGGCTGCATCACCGGTGATCACAGTTTTGTCCGGGGCAAATCGGGCCGATAAAATCGGTGACTTTCCGATCAGTTCGTATAGCGGCTTACCTTCTTTGGTCCCGAATACACGCAAGTGATTATCCGCGCAGGCTGCCGCGAGTTTCAAATTGTCGCCGCTGAAAGAGATGTCGTTGACGACCGCTCCCGTTTCGACCGTTTGAGTTAACTTACCGTCAGCAGCCGTCCATAACAACAACCGGCCCGCGGTGTCGGCGGCGACGATTTGCGCGGCGTCGGCGCGGATTGCTAGTCGGGCGATCGGGCCTTTCGCCCCGGTGAGCTGCTTGGCCATCTTGCCTTCCAGATCCCAGAACTTGACCAGCATCTCGTCGCCCGCCGTGGCCAGTTGCGTGCCATCGGGCAGCAGCGCGAGGTCGTTAACTTTATTCGGATCGGCGACCCACATCTTGGTCGCGGCAAGCGTCCACAGCCGTGCGGTCTTGTCGGCGCTGCCGGAGACAATCGTTTTGTTGTCGCCCGCAAATGCGACCGAAGTTGCAGGAGCTTCGTGACCGGCGAACCGCTGCAGTTCACGACCGGCGGTCGTATCCCAGACGCGGACGAGCATGTCATCGCCGCAGGTGGCCAGTCGCGTCCCGTCTTGATTGAAATTGACACTCCGAACGGCGGCAGCGTGTGCCAGTGTCGCGGCGGCCGCGAGCGGTGTGGCCGCCACCGGATCCTTGGCATTCCAGGTGTAGACGCTCTTGTCCGCGCTGGCGGCTGCGAGGCGACCGCCGTCGCCACTGATTGCCAAGCCGGTTACCGCGTCTGTCGGTCCCGCCAACGTTCGCAACTGTTTTCCGTCCGCCAGATTCCATTGACGCACGGTCTTGTCCGCGCCGCCGCTGAACAGCTGCGCTCCGTCGGCTGAAAATGCCACGCCGGTTACCGCGCCCTGGTGGCCGGAGATAATCGTGACCAGAGACGATTGGACTAGGTGCAGCGAGTTATCGGCCGCCCCGGCGGCCACCGACTTATTGTCGGCAGTGAAACTGACGCCGTGCAGCGCGAGCTTGTATTTGAAAACTTCGAGCTGTGCGCCCGCGATGTTCCAGAGCCTCGCGCCATCGGTGGAGCAAGTCGCGACTCGCGCGGCGTCGGCACTGAAGGCGACTCCAGAAATCGGGCCGGCGTGTCCGCTGAGCGTCGCCACCACCGCGCCGTCGGCCGCGTTGAAGACTTTGACCAACTTGTTCGCGCCGCCGGAAGCGATCTTGGCATTGTCTTTGGAGACAGCCAGACTCCTCACCGCCGCCCCGTGGTTGATCGTACGCACGGCTGCGCCGGCGGCCGCGGACCACAGCCGTACGGTCATGTCCGCCGATCCGGAAACAAGCGTCGGCCCAGCCAACACCAGCGCGGTTACGGGCCCAGTATGACCCGGGATCGTGCGGGCTTCCGCGAGATCGGCCACATTCCACTGTTTGATCATGTTGTCCGCGCCGCCGGTGAAGACTTGTGTGGCGTCGGCGTTAAACACAACGGCAGTGACGGCGGCCGGGGTTTTGATCTTCGCGATTTCCAGAAACTTGGCATCAGCCAGGTTCCAAACCCGAGCGGTCGTGTCGACCGAGCCGGTGACGAGTTTTGTCGCGTCGGCGCTGAATGCCAGCGCGTTGATCACGCCTTCGTGGCCGAGTAGCGTAGCGACGGTAGCGCCGTCGGTCGTATTGCGAATGATGACCACCGGTTTGCCACCCGCCATACCCGCGGCGGCAATTCGTTTGCCGTCCACGCTAAAGGCAACTTTGGTAACTTGCAGCGCTGGGCCGGCAATCGCCTTGGGTGCCACAGGCAACGTCCACACACGAACCGTTCCGTCCGCACCGGCAGATGCCAAACGCTCGCCCTGCGGATCGAAGGTGGCGGCGTGAATCGCACCGACGTGGCCTTCCACCGTGAGTCGATCCGCGCCGTCGGCCGTATTCCAGAACTTGATTATGCCATTCGCCGATGCGCTGGCGATCAGGGCGGAGTTGGCGCTGAGCGCGAGCGCCGTCACCGCGTCCGCCCGGCCTTCGAGTTTCCGCGTCTGGGGCTGTGCGGCAGTGTGGTCAAAAATTTGAACTTGTTTATCCGCGGCGGTGACGATCAGCTTGGCGTCCTGCGAAATCGCAACGGCGGTGACGGACGCCGCTTGGGCCGGAAGCGTCCGCGGGCCAACGAGCGGCAACTGCCAGAGTTTGACCGCACCGCCCTCACCGGCCGAGATCAGCGTCTGCGTACCGGGTCGATAGGCCAGCCCGGTCACTTTGCCGACGTGCGCGCCGAGCGAACCCTGCCCCGCGCCGTCAGCTGGATTCCAAAGTTTGATGACGCCCGCGGCGTCGCCGGTTACAAGTTGGCTGCCTTCGGTGTGAATGTCCGCTCGCGTGATCGCCGCGGTGTGACCCTTTAGATCATGCAGCAGCTTGCCATCCCCGCGGTTCCAGATTTTTACTGCCCCCGACGCGCCGCCGGAGACGACCCATCCGCCTTTCGGGTCAAGTTCGACAACACCTACTGCTTCGGCGTGGCCTTCGAATTTGGCCAACGGATCGGGCACGTACATGTCCCAAATCTTGACCGTGTTGTCGCGCGACCCGCTGGCCAGCGTGCGGCCGTTTGGCGAAATCGCCAAAGAGAGCACCTGGCCCTCGTGCCCGGTGAGCGTCCGGATCGGCGCCCGCGTTGCGGCATTCCAAAGCCGGATCGTGCGATCGAAACTGGCCGTGGCGATGACCTTTCCGGCGGGAGCGAATTGCACAGCCGAGACAGCGCCGGTGTGGCCCAGGAGAGTAATTGGTTCTTGAGCGCGAATCGACTGAACAAATAAAAGCAATACGGCAAAGATCATCACCTGAAAAGTTTTTTTTTGTCGATTACCCATTGAATTCACCATCCTTCGGATTCCAGCCTTAGACGAAACACGATAACAAAAATACCGCACCGGTAGGGCGGAGCCACCGCGCACAAACAGACCGACAGGGGCCTGACCCTCCAAAAATTGCGCCTTCACCGCTACGCGGCTTGCTCCCTGAACCGGGTCAACGATCTAAGTCGATCGATGATGTGCTCTCGCCCGCTCCGCCACCCATTCATCCCGCCCGATTTTAACGACCACCTTCGACCGACGAAACCCGCCCGGCCTCCGGCGGTTCCGTCTGCGGCGGTTTGATGGTTTTCAGCGGCTGCGAGTTGTTTTGTGTGCCGTTCCAAATCCGCAGGATACCATCATGACTGCCGGCGACCAGAATCTCGCCGTTCGGCGTGATATCAAGGCTGTAAAGATAATCACTGCCGCCACCGGAAAAACTACGGACGACGCTTCCGTTGTCTGAGTTATGCATCCGCAGAGTCCGATCACCGGCACAGGCAACCGTGACGTTTTTCTGTCCGATGAATTTCACCGCGAAAACCTGTTTTTTGAAGCCCTGGATCGTACGCAGTCGATCGCCTGTTTTGATGTCCCATATCATTACCTTGTCGTCGGCACCACAACTGGCGATTTGTTTTCCGTCATGCCGCCAGCTAACACCGAGCGCATAGTTCGTGTGGCCTTCGAATTTGTGAATCTGCTTGCCGGTGGCGACTTCGAACACGCGAACGAGTTTGTCCGCGCCGGCCGACGCGATGAATTCACCGTTGCGCGAGAATTCTACGTCGAACACGCTGTCGATGTGCGCTTCGGACATTTCGGCGACGACGCTGCCGTCTTCGACCTTCCAGATTTTTACTTCGCCGCTTCGCGACGGCACGCCACTGCCGGTAGCGAGCATCCGGCCGTCCTCGCTAAACGCCACCGCACGCACACGGTAGACAAAGATCGACGGATCTTCGATGCGGCCGATCGTGCGTTCCAGCTGCCAATTTGGATTGAGTTCCCACACAATCGACGATTTGTCCGCCGACCCGGAAAGGATACCTTGGTCGTTGGTATAAGCGATCGACTGCACGGGGCCGCCGTGGCCGACATAACTGCTGATCGCAATTCCTGTGTCGGCATCCCAAGTATGAACCACGCCGAAGTCTCCGCCCGTGGCAAGCGTGAGATTGTCGGGTGAAAATGCGACCGCGCGGATCGGCTTTTCCGCTTCGGTCGCGGCCGTCGTTGCTGCCTCCAGGTCGGTCGTCACTTTTTTGAGGGCTGTTTCGATTTTTTCCAAGTCGGATTTGATCAATGGAACCAGCGTCGTCGTGCGGTCGAGTTCCTGTTTGGAGATTGTTTCGGTAGCGGACGCTCGGCGTTGAGCCTGCTGCGAAATCCGTAACGCAGCCAGCGCGTCGTTGTACGGTTTGTTTGTGGCGAGTGCCGCCGTCACTGCCGCCTTCGCCGCGGTAGCGGCATCGGCGGCGGCTTTCGTCGTTGTGGCCTTGGCGGATTCGGTGGCCTTGGCTGTTGCGTCGGCTGCGCCGGCCGCTGCTGTAGCAGTTGTAGCGGCCTGGGCCAGTGTTTGGTCGGCGGTGGCGGCAGCAGCGGCTGCTTTCGCCTCCGCGGATTTTTTTGCCAGCAGTTTTACCGTGGCGGCCATGGCCAGCGCCCTTTGATTGGCGGCTTCTGCTGCAGAGGCTGCTTTTTGGGCCGCTGCAGCCATCTCGATGGCTATTTTTTCTGCCGCGGCCTTAGTCGATTCGGCGGTAGTGAGCGTGGCGGCCTTGGCCTCCACATCCTTGTCCGCTGCAGCCAGTGCGTCGGCCGCCGACTTTGCCGCCACCTGCTTTTTGGGAAGGTCGTCTTCAGCAGCCTTAAGCTCCGTCTTTGCCTGGTTGACTTGCGTTTCCGTCGCCGTCTTGCGTTGAGTGAACTTGGCAACCAAGGTCCGGGCGCGGATGTCGCCTTTCATTTCGGCGACTTGCTGGTTGTTGGCGACATTCCAGAGCCGGGAGAGGTTGTTGTTTGTTGCGGCGGCGATTCGCTGACCGTCTGAGCGGACTGCTACGGCGGTTACCGGCCCGCCGGCGTTGAGCGACCGAAACTGCTGCCCGTTGACCAGGTTCCAATGCCGGACCGTGTTGTCACCCGCGCCGGAAACGACTTGCAGCGGCGCGGACGGAAACGTGGCGAGCGAAGTGACCGGCTGCGAATGACCGGGATACTTTCGCAACGACGACAATTGCCAAGAACGCACACTGCCATCAGCCGATGCGGAGAGAATCTGCGGCGGGCCGTCTTTCACCGCCGTGCCAATAAGTGAACCGATCGCGCCGGTGTGCCCGACAAGTGACTCCTCGAGTGCCCCGTCCGTAGTATTAAACGCGAACAACTCGACCGCTTCGGCCAACGCGGCTCCGGCGACAATTCGATCACCGTCGATTGTAAAACAAACGCTGTGGACCGGACCTGTAAATCCCTTCAATTGGGTCGGAGCGATCGCCGCGCCATTGGATGAATTCCAGACTTTGACGAGCTTGTCCTCGCCCGCGCTGGCCAGTCGTTGGCTATCGGGACTGATCGCCAAGTCGTGGACCGCCGAGCCGTGATTTGCGGTGAACGTCTGTGCTCCGGTTGCCGGAGCGAAGCCGCGGACCGTGCCGTCTTCACTTGACAAGTAGATTGCCTGGCCATTGGCGTTGTATACCAGGGCTGTGATTTTTTTTTCGACGCCACTAACCGCCCGAGTAAATCGGAGTGTCCGCTGCTCAATCGGCCCGTCGCCGCTTGCGACAAAAATCGTGTCGCCCGTCGCGCCGTACGCCACAGCCGATGATCCTGCACCGACCGCCACGACCTCCAACAGTCTGCCGTCCGCCACATTCCAAGCAATACCCAAGTTATCTGCTCCGCTGGAAAT
This sequence comes from Pirellulales bacterium, assembly GCA_046582885.1. Taxonomy (GTDB): domain Bacteria; phylum Planctomycetota; class Planctomycetia; order Pirellulales; family UBA7805; genus JAYZEI01. Next base: position 16,698 of record JAYGDO010000643.1, read on the forward strand.
GAGCCTTGCGCCATCCCGGCTGAAGGCCAGCGAATTCACAGTATCTCTGTGAGCCGCAAACGTCTGCTGAACCGCGCCGTCGGAGGTCTGATACGTTTTGATCGACCCGCCGGCCAACGCCACAGCAATGTGGGTGCTGTTTCGCGAGATGGCCATCGCCGAAATCGCTTCCGTCCCGCTGATTACGCGGGCCTGCTTGCCGTCCGCCGCATTCCAAAAACGCACCGTCTTATCGGCAGATGCGGAAATCGGCAAGTTGGCGGACGTCATTGCCACCGCGACGACGGCCGCCGTGTGACCGGCGAATTTCATGGTTTCCATTCCATCCGCAACCGCCCAAAGTTGGACGCTGTTATCCGCCGAACCGGAAAGAACCTGGCTACCGTCCGTGTTAAAGGTGACGGCGGTGACGGCCATCGTGTGACCCGTAAAACGCGCCACCTCCGGGGTTTCCGCATCCGCCAGATTCCAAACCCGCGCGGTCTTGTCATCCGATCCGGAAACGATCTTCGTATTGTCCACGGAGAAGGCCAATGACACCACCGCCGCTTCGTGACCCATCAGCGAGTGAAGCAAATTGCCGGTCGCCAGATCTCGTACCTGGATGACCGCGCGGTCGTTGTCGATGCCGTCGGTCGCAAGAAGTTTGCCGTCGGGGCTGATCACCGCGACGTTTGCTGGAACGGTTTCGGCCACAATTTGTTTGGACTCTGCGGCCTGTAGATTCCAGATCGTGACTTTGCCGTCGGCACCTCCCGCGGCGAGGTGCTTGCCATCCGGTTGAAACGCTAAAGCGGTGACCGGCACGGTTGAACCCCACAATAACTGCAACTGTTCGCCCGTGTCGTAGTTCCACAAGCGGACCGTATTGTCGTCGCCGGCGGTGGCGAGCGTACGGATGACCGGCGGTACGTCTGCGGCTGCGGCGGCCACTGAGGCGATTGGCTTGAAGACAACGTCCGTGATTGCCTCCTTGTGAGCCTGCCACATTTTGACCAACTCGCCGGATTCCGCGTTGATAACACGAATCGTTCCGTCTGCGGAGGCCATTGCGATGACCTTGCCGTCAGTGCTGGTCGCCAAGACGCCAGTGTCTTTGGGAACGTCCGGCAACGACCGCGGCAATTGCTCGGGTAACTTCCACAACCGAATCAGATTGTCGCCGCCAGCGGAGACGAGCCGCTGCACGACCGGCGCCCCGGCAGATTTGGCTTTGCCTTCCTCAGCGGCGGGTGGTTCCGCGACCAACGCAATAGAACTGACCGGATGTGGCGTGTCGATCCGGCCAATAGACTCACCCCTGGCGACGTTCCACACTCGAATCGTCTTGTCTTCAGCAGCTGTGACCAAAGTCGCACTGTCGGGCGAGAACTGCAGGCCTGTTAGCGCCTCGGTATGGCCCTTTAATTCGACGGTTGGCTGGCCGTCGGCGAGGTTCCAAAGTTTC
>JAYGDO010000472.1:0-4955 GCA_046582885.1 Pirellulales bacterium
GGAATGCCAAGTTGGAGGTAGATTCGCCGCAATTCGGCAACGGGGTCGCGTTCCAGGTTTTCAAATTGCACTTCTGCAATTTGGTTTGGTGGCAACGTGGCCGAATCGCGGTAAAACGCCTCTTCCATCTCGCGATAGTTACTAAGAAATCTTGTCTCGTAGGAACAGTCAGGATCGGGGTTTTGAAGTTGATTGAAGACATGGCCTTCATTGACGAGGTGCAGGTTTGATCGATAAACGTCATGCGGATTTCGGTAGAGATGGATGAACTTTGCCTGCGGAAAAAGTTTGTGCAGGACGCCCAGTCGCCCTGTGGCATAGGGGTTTTTCAACAGCGGTTGTTTCCGTCCATTCCAAAAGGTCGCTCGTTTGAGAAAGCTGACGAATTGGCGGGCCCACCGCGTCTGTTCGTGTGGAGTCAGTTTGTCGACAAAAATGTAGCGGTCCTGCTGCGGCCACAACTGCGGAAACGTCATGCCCCACGCCGGCGACATGCCGGTCAGCCCCATGATGCCGAATTCGTCTTCCTGTGGCGAGAACAGCCCAAACCGCACCGAATCCATCGGTCGTTTCCAGGGCATGAACGCGCCCAGCAGCGGCCCGATTAGCCAGCCGGAAAAGACACAGCCCGCCGGATTCATGACGTGGAAGTACTTCGGTGTACAGTATTGAGGATCGAGCGCCATCAAGTTGTGCAGGTGTGTTGTGCCGCTGCGGTGGCAACCTACGATCACGATTGGGTCGCGAAGCCGCCGACCCCGCATTAGAATCGGCAGCAACAGCCGTTCCGGCAGCGTCAAAATTGTGTTGATCGTTGAACAGATCAATACGGCCACAAGTTTTGGTACATAGGCCAGTCCAACGCGGAAACGGGCGACCGCCAGCAGCGGCAACCAGACGTCCAGCGTCGCCAGGCCGTTGATGTGGCCGAAGGGAAAGATGCGTTTGAAATCTTTATCCATCGACGGCGCGGATGCGGGAATTTCTGTTTCTCCGTGACGGGCAAGTAACCACCAGCAAACGGCAATGCCACTTCCCAGACACAGCCACAGGAGCGGCGCCTGGCGCACGTCGCCGTGGGGTGCCAGCCAGAACTCCAGCGGCGAGCCGTGAACCGAATCAATCAGGCCGCTTTTGTCCGCCAAGCGGCGAACGAACATCCAGCCCGCGAGAAGGCCTGCCGGGAATATGATGTTTCCAAATTTCAGCCGCAACATTCCCAGCAGCGTTCCTACCAAGAATAAACCGATGACCAGCGTTTGCCCTTTTGTTTCGAAGAGCAGGTCCGGCCGATCGATTCGACCAAGTATGGCGAATAGGAATCCGGTAACGACGACCGCTGTTAACGGATGGTATCGCTCGCGAAGCATGCCCAGTAAATAGCCGCAAAAGAGTATCTGCTGAACCAGCGATAATGGAACGGACGTCATTGCGGAGAATAACGCTTTGGGTGTCCGTGGCCAGACATCATTGCCGGAGATTTGCAACACGCCCAAAGCGACCGCCATGGTTAGGTAGGCGATCATCGTGACCATGCCGGTCAACAAGCCGCCGAACCACAGCTTCTTCCAGCGAGGACCGATGAAGAGTCCAAACTGTGAAATCGGTCGGCGGTCTGCGGCCATTACGGCCAGCAATCCCGCGAGCGCGAGCGCGAGCAACAGGCCACGTCCGCCTCCGGCAAGAATGTTAAACTCGATTCCCAGCAGCCAAACGCCGGTCTGCAGAATGGACGCCAAGATTGCCGTCAATGCGAGCCAGATTCCAATCTTAGCTAGCGGGGGAAAGCGGGCAAATCGAGATGCTAGCATGCCGCTGAGAGGGATTCTTGGTTTCATGAATAGATCAAGCCAGGGAATCTACCCGTTGCCGTCACGAATGAGCAACAGCAAATGCCCGGTCATCCGGCAGCTGAACTGATGTGGTTGCCAACGGGCTTGTCCGATAACTTATTGGCGGGGTTTGGAAAGGGTTTTCAGGGATACTGTCCGGGCAAAAAAGAATATGCTCTTGGTTTGCCTATACACCGCGGTTTCAACGATCGCCGCGATCGTGTCGTTTCTGCTGCTGTTGCACGCCTGGGAGCACCGGCGGTATACGCGGAACAAACTCCGCAAAATTGACGCAAGTGACTGTGCCGTGCAGGATCACGTTGCGGTAATTGTGCCGTGTAAAGGCTTGGATCTGGATTTGGACGAAAACCTGCGGCGTTTGATGTCGCAGGATTACCCGAGCTACGAAATCATTTTCGTGGTCGACTCACTTGACGATCCTGCATGTGATGTCATTCGAGACCTGATGCAGGCAACCGGCGGCGTATCGACCAGACTGGTTAACGCCGGACCTGCCACGGATACGGGGCAGAAGATCCACAATCTGCTGGCAGCGACCGACGCGGTTGGCGAAAATGCCGAAATACTGGCCTTCGTCGATTCTGACGCGCGGCCCAACAGAAACTGGCTGCGGCACTTGGTGTCGAATCTGAACCGACCGGGATTTGATGCGGTAACCAGTTATCGGTGGTTTATCCCGCGGCGGGCGACGGTTGGCAATCTGGTGTTATACAGCATCAACAGTGCGGTAATGGCGCTTACAGCGACCAGGCGGCCGACGCTCTTATGGGGAGGAACGTGGGCGATTCGGCGATCGACGTTCGAGCAAATTGGGTTGCGGCTGTACTGGCGGGGGAAGCTAAGCGACGATTTGGCCGCCAGCGCGCTATTTTCCCAGACGGGAATTCGCGTTTCATTTGAGCCGCGTTGTATTGTCGCGTCGCCAATCGACTTCAGCACGATCCAGATGTGGGAATTTTTGCGTCGCCAATACTACATGGGGCGTTGGTATCGAGCGCGCATCTGGTGGCTGTGCTTGGCAACGATCTCGGTGACCGTGACCGCGTTCTGGTCGAGCGTTGCGATGTTGTTTTACGGAATATCAACTGCGGCGGCTTGGACGTGGTTGCCTGCGGTCGCTGCAGCAACGCTCTATAGCTTCGCCGCAGTTCGTGCTTGCTGGCGACAGCAAGCCTCGTTGCGGTACGGCCTGGAGGAAACCAGTTCGAGCCGTATTGCAAAGTGGTTTGATGTTGTTGCGTTTCCCTTCACGATGCTAGTGGCTTGGGCAGGGATGGTCTCGTCGATTGCAAATCGGCGTACGACATGGCGTGGAATTCAATACTATGTTGGCAAAGGCGGCCGCGTGGAAATCGTCAAACCGACTTCGGGCCGTGATGGTTCGGGAGGCGAGGAACATCAGCGTGCGGCCTGAAAACAGGATGAGCCGCGTTTGCCGGGCCGGCGCACCACCCCCGAGGCGGTGACCGCGGGTTTTGTTGCAGCTCACGAATCCTCTGAATGCGGGGGCGCCGTTTCGCAGGCCCATCGATCTGCATTCTGTTGCGAAAACGGAAGTGGTTCCGCAACGCCGTTGAAAACAATTCTCAAGCAAAGATGATATAATCGCGGGGGGTGATTGGCTGTAAAAGAATCGGTCCCCTTCGCCCGGGATTTGCCACGAGGCTTTGGTGTAGACGATGAGCGACCTGCCAACGAACAGAAACTCACGACGGCGATTCCTGGCCACCGCTGGAGGTGGCGCCGGGGCAATCGCGCTGGCCGCAATGGCCGCTGGTCAGGCCGCCCCGGCCGGCAGCCGGCGCGGACAACATCCGCTCGCTCCAAGAAAGCCGCATTTTCAGCCGCGGGTGAAACGCGTGTTGTGGCTGTTTATGCATGGCGGGCCGAGCCACGTCGACCTGTTCGATCCGAAACCTGAATTACGCAGGCTGGCCGGTGAGCCGCTGCCGGCGAGCCTCGGCGAGGTAATGACGCGTCGCGACGTGGCGAAGAATCCGCTGCTGGGTCCCGTCAAGCCGTTTCGTCGACATGGGCAGTCCGGGTTGGAAATTAGCGACTTCTTCCCGCATTTGTCCCGCTACGCGGACGATCTGTGTGTGATCCGTAGCATGCACGGAGACAGCGTCAATCACCCGCAGTCGGTCTATCAAATGAACACGGGAAGCATATTGATGGGCAGGCCGAGTGTGGGTAGCTGGGTTGCGTATGGATTGGGCAGTGAGAATCAGAACATGCCGGCGTTCGTTGTGCTGCCGGAGCCCGGTGGTGGCATTAAGGGCGGCCCGCCCGCTTGGGGCAGCGGTTTTTTGCCGGCCACATTTCAGGGCACTCCGATACGACCGGGACCGGCGCCGATTTTACACCTGCGACCGACGCCTCAAATTGATTTGGCGCAGCAACGACGTGCTCTGAGTTTGATCAATGATCTTAATCGGCATCATCGTTTGCAGCGTAGCGGTGATGACGAACTCGATGCGCGGATCATGGCGTATGAATTAGCCTTTCGCATGCAGTCTGCAGCTCCGGAATTGGTCGACCTGAGCCGAGAAACGAGAGAAACGAAGCAGCTGTACGGGATGGACGACCGTGGCTGTCAGGAATTTGGCACGCGTTGTTTGCTCGCCCGCAGAATGCTGGAGAGCGGCGTGCCGTTTGTTCAGCTCTATTCCGGGGATACGGGCGGTTGGGATGCCCATAACGATGTCCTGAAAAATCATACGACCTACTGCCGCCGAACGGACAAGCCGATCGCGGGTCTTTTGTGCGATCTGAAACGGCGGGGGATGCTCGAGGATACGTTGGTGATTTGGGGGGGCGAGTTTGGCCGTATGCCGATGAGCGAGAAAGGGACCGGACGGGATCACAATCCGTGGGGCTATTCGGTCTGGTTGGCCGGCGGTGGGGTCAATGGTGGAATGTCGCACGGTGCGACCGACGCCGTCGGGTTGCGGGCGGCCGAACATAAGGTTCATGTTCGCAACTTGCACGCGACCATTTTGTATTTATTGGGCATCGATCACCAAGAACTGAGTTTCTTTCACAACGGATTGGACGAGCGGCTGACGGGACCCACCGACGTGGGGATTGTGCGCGAGATAT
>JAYGDO010000651.1:0-3855 GCA_046582885.1 Pirellulales bacterium
GAAGTGTCAAGAAAGGACGGGGCGACGGCTGCCGTGCGTCGAGTTTCGCAGGCGAGATTCATCTGGTCGGCGGCCATGCCACATCCGTGGTTTACCAGGGTGCGTTTCGGTTGCAAGATGCACACAATTCAACTATTCTGCACGCCCTGCAGGCATCATCGTGACGCCCCCTTTCGTGCTTGTCAACCATTTGTGTCCGTTCTGAGACGCGCTAACACTAAAGGGGGGGGTCTTCGTTGTCTTTAGGTAGATCTAACAAACCGGGTCGCTTCGTGACCGAGCCTTCGGATCACGCAGTGATCCGATAATCTAGAGGGCCATGATCAAGGTATCCGACGCAAACGCAAGAGTTCTACGAATCGATCCGCGCGACGATGTTCTCGTCGCACTGGCCGATCTGGACGCCGGAATGGCCGTCGAAGACAGCGGAGCCTCCGTGACGCTGCGCGAAGCGGTTCCCGCCAAACACAAAATCTCGATTCGTGATCTGCCCCGCGGTTCGCGGATTCAAATGTACGGCACGACGGTTGCCGAGGCAGTGTGCGACATCGTGGCGGGCGACCGGATCACGACCAGCAACGTGATCCACGCCACGGCCGACGTAACGACGGATGCGGTGCGGACAACTTGGCAGCCGCCCGATGTTTCGCGGTGGCGCGACGCGACCTTCTTGGGCTACGCGCGCGAAGACGGGCGGGTCGGTACGGCCAATTACTGGATCGTTGTGCCGTTGGTGTTTTGCCAGAACCGCAACCTGCTGATGCTGCAAGATGCCCTGCTGGAAGGGCTGGGTTACGCACCGGATCGCAGCTACCAGTCACACACCCGCGTGCTGATCGACCTATACCGCAACGGCAAGAGCGCGGGCGAGATTCTGGATGTCGATTTTAAGCACAAAGTGAAAAGGCAACCCGAATCCAAACGGGTTTTTGACAACGTCGATGGCGTTAAGTTCCTCAAACATGAACTCGGTTGCGGCGGGACGTTCGACGATGCCTATACGCTGTGCGGCCTGCTGGCGGGCTACATCAACCATCCCAACGTGGCGGGGGCAACGGTGCTGAGCCTCGGTTGTCAGAAAGCACAAATCGAGAACCTGGAACAGGAAATTTACCGCCGAAATTCAAAATTCAACAAGCCGCTGTACATTTTGGAGCAACAGCAACTTGGTACCGAATCCGCATTCATGAGCGCCGCACTCAAACACACGTTTGCCGGTTTGATGCAGGCCAACGAGTGCCGGCGCGAGCCCGCAGCGCTGAGCCATCTGTCAATCGGCCTGGAATGCGGCGGTTCGGACGGCTTCTCCGGCATCAGTGCCAATCCGGCGATCGGTCACGCGGCCGACTTGACCGTCGCGCTGGGCGGCACGGTCGTTCTTTCCGAGTTCCCCGAACTTGCAGGCGCGGAACAGGATCTGGTTAACCGTGCGGTCGATCAACCTACAGCCGAACGGTTCATGCAAATCATGCAAACGTATTCCGCGCGGGCCGAGGCGGTCGGCAGCGGTTTTGACCAGAACCCGTCGCCCGGCAACGTCGCCGACGGTTTGACGACCGACGCCATTAAGTCGCTCGGCGCGGCAAAAAAGGGCGGATCATCGCCCGTCGTCGACGCGCTTGATTATCCCGAGATGGTGACCAAGCCCGGCTTGAATCTGCTTTGTACTCCCGGCGGCGACATTGAATCGGTAACCGCCATGGTCGGGTCCGGTGCGAACCTTGTTTTGTTCTCCACCGGCCTCGGAACACCAACGGGCAACCCCATCGCGCCGGTACTGAAAGTCTCCAGTAACAGCGAAGTCGCCCAGAAGATGCCCGACATCATCGATATTGACGCCGGCGGCATCATCAACGGCAAAACAACGATCGACCGTGTTGGTGAACAAATTCTCGATCGCATCGTCCGAACCGCCAGCGGCCAATCTCAAACCTGCGCTCAGGTACTGGCCCAAGACGATTTCATTCCCTGGAAAAGAGGGATTTCGATCTAATCTGGCCGGCGACCTCCAGGCAGTCGGCTGACGCCCAAGCAACGCCCCAACGCGGGCAGATAAAGCACGTACAACGTTTGTGGCCGGAGCTGGCCTACGCCAGAACGTCGCGGACAACATGACCGTGCACATCGGTCAAGCGAAAATCGCGGCCCTGGTAGCGGTAGGTCAGCCGCTTATGGTCGATACCGAGTAGATGCAAAATCGTCGCGTTCAGATCATGAATGTGCATGCTCCCGGGCGTCCACTTTCCCTTGGATGGCTGTGGATTTAACGGGGTGCCCTCGGCATCCGCGATATTGTAGCCGTAGTCATCGGTTCGCCCGTAAGTAATTCCGGGCTTGATTCCGCCTCCGGCCATCCACACGGAAAAGCAGCGCGGGTGATGATCGCGGCCGTAATTCTGCTTGGTCAGGTTCCCCTGACAGTAAGAAGTGCGACCGAACTCGCCTCCCCAAATCACTAGCGTCTCGTCAAGCATGCCGCGTTGCCTAAGGTCTTTGATCAGCGCCGCACAGCCTTGATCGACATCTTTGCACTGCGATTCATGCTCTCTGGGCAGACCGCCGTGGGCATCCCAGCCGCGATGGAAAATCTGAATATTCCGCACGCCGCGCTCGGCCAGCCGCCTCGCATTAAGGCAGCAGGCGGCAAATGTGCCCGGCGTCTTGGCGTCGTCGCCGTACAGTTTGAACGTCTCTGCATTCTCCTGCGAAAGGTCCATCAACTCGGGAACCGACGTCTGCATACGGTAAGCCATTTCGTGCTGGCGGATGCGGGCAAGTATTTCCGGGTCGCCAAACTGCTTGTGTTGGCCCTGGTTGATAGCGGCCAGCGCGTCAAGTTGCGCTCGCCGGTCGTCGCCAGTAACCCCTGCCGGGTTGGTCAGAAAGAGCACCGGATCACCCTGGCTGCGCAGCAGGATGCCCTGATGATCGGCGGACAGAAATCCGGTCCCCCACAAACGGTTGAACAAACTTTGCTCGGCGAACCGGGTCCGGGCGTGCATGACGACGTAGTGCGGCAAGTTCTCATTCATGCTACCCAGACCGTAACTGAGCCACGCGCCCAGGCTCGGACGCCCGGGGATCTGGCTGCCGGTTTGAATGTACGTGATCGCCGGGTCGTGGTTGATCGCTTCGGTGTAGGCGGTGTTGACGACACAAAGCTCCTTGGCCATCTTCGCCGTGTGCGGCAGGAGTTCGCTAATCCAGACCCCTTGGTCGTTGTTTTCGTGCTTGGTGAATTTGTACTTGCTCGGGCAGACCGGCAACGTCTTTTGACGCGAGGTCATGCCGGTAATACGCTGTCCGTTGCGGATGTGGTCAGGCAACTGCTGACCGAACATCTCGTGCATCTTGGGTTTGTAATCCCACAAGTCGAGATGACTCGGCCCGCCACTCATGAACAAGTAGATGACGTGCTTGGCCTTCGCCGTGTGATGCAGACCGTTCGATGGTTTGCGCGGATCAGCCAGCAAATCGTCCCCGAGCAGGTGCGCCATCGAAGCAGTGCCCAAACCTAAAGCGGTCCTGCCAAACAGCTGCCGCCGTGTGACCATTAGCTCGCGCTCGCGAAGAGGGTTGTTGTTCATCGTGATCTCGTTTCAGTCTCAGGGGTATTTGACGAAGGGCTGCAGACTGGGGAACTGCCAATGCCCCATTTCGGCTGGCTGCACACGCGTTCACCATTGGAACTCTTGCGTTCTTTGGCCATCAAACCTTTAGCTCTCGGAGATTGGTCTCAGTACAACAAAAGACTCACATCGCTTGCCAGCACCGTCACGGCTAACTGCGTCCACGCCGCATGTTCGGCCGGTTTGAATTTCTGGTCACCAGGGATCTCGCCCGTCGCGAGCAATG
>JAYGDO010000499.1:0-2632 GCA_046582885.1 Pirellulales bacterium
GTAGTTCGCGGACCGGCATCGAGAACCGTCCGGTAATGCGAAATCAAGTTATCCGCAGATTTGCAGCGATCGAATCGTGTTTCAGCCCGTCGGCGGGCGAGTTCTCCTAGTCGCCTTCGCTCGCTCGGTGTCTCCAGCAGATCGCCAACCGCGGTGGCCAGCGCGGTCACGTCCTCGGCGTCGACGATTCTCGCGGCGGGCGTATGCTCGCCGAGAATCTCCCCGGTTCCACCGACATCGGTGGCTACGACGGAAATTCCGCAGGCCGCTGCCTCTAGCAGGACTCGCCCGAGGGGCTCCTGCCTGGCGGGATGAACCAACATCGTGAACTCGGGGACAATGCGGGCGATATCATCCCGGAACCCGAGAAAGTGAACACGACCGCGGAGGAGATGGCAGCGACTGATCGCGTCGAGGTCGGACTCGAATTGACGGTTCTCATCCTTTTGAGAGAAACGCTCGCCGGCGATGACGAAATGGGCATCAGGATTGGCTTTGGCGACTAATTTCGCAGCTCCCAAAAAAAGGTCAAAACCCTTGCGGAGCCCGATCTGCCCGATGGCCCCGATCAGCGGCCTGTCCGTCGGTATGCGAAGTTCCCGATGCAAAAAACCGGTCGGCCTGCGTGGACGAAACTCGTCGAGGTCGATGCCATTGTAGAGGGTGAAGACCTTGGCGGGGTCGAGGCCGGCGGAAACGTGGAAGTCCCGCGTTGCGTTGGAGACGGCCAACAGCCTGTGATGACGATTCAGATCATCGATTGCTGCCTGGCTAATGCGGATGATATCGCGCAAATGGCCAATGCTGCTGATTTTTAGTTCCGCCGCGACCGGACCGCAGATGCGGGCGGTGGAAAGGCTGTTGGCATGTATCAGGTCCGGCCGAATCCGGGCAATAAGGTCGTGCAGGTCCTCGCGAATTTGGTTTAAATCGCGGCGACGACCGTCTGTGGCGAACTTTAGCGGCCAATGGAGGACGTTTTTGCGTTGCAACACATTGGGTAAGGGGCCGCTCGGCGGCGCAATGGCCTGTATTTCAAATCCTGCCGTGCGGACGATCTCGAGCGTGGTGAGAATCGAACGTTCACCGCCACTGAGAGTGGGGTATTCGAACAGCAACAGCACAAGTGGCATGGGCAACTCGGCAAGTAAACGGAATGCTCGCGGCCCGCTGGCCGGTCACGGTGTGATTCGGCTGCGTTACAGTAGACCGTAGCCGGCCAAGGCCTCGCGCAGTTGCGTTTCTTCCGCTGCATTCAGTGGCGTCATCGGCATCCGCAGCTCTCCGGTGTCGCGGCCAAGTAATTTCATGGCAGTCTTAATCGGAATCGGATTGGTCGAAAGGCCGAGCATGTCGCGGCAAAGCGGGAAGAGCTTGAGATGCTGCCGCCGGGCGGCCGGACCATCCCCGCGGTCGAAGGCTTCAATCATCGCGATCATGTCATTTGGAATGATGTTGCCGACGACCGAAATGACGCCTCGGCCTCCGATGGCCATCAACGGCAGTGTCATGCTGTCGTCACCGGAGAGCACGGTTAGGTCCGTTTGCGCAAGAATCGTTGATGCCTGGTCCAGTTGGCCGGTAGCCTCTTTCACCATCGTAATGCCCGGCACTTCGGACATCCGCACGATCGTATCGGGTTCGATATTTTTGCTGGTACGGCCGGGGATGTTATAGACGCAAATCGGGATACCCACGGCCTCGGCCAGCGCCGTGAAATGCCGGTACATGCCCTCCTGGGTTGGCTTGTTGTAATACGGCGCAACGACCAACGCTGCGTCCGCCCCGGAATGTTCGGCAGCCTTCGTCAGCCGCAGCGCCTCGTCGGTGCTGTTTGATCCGGTGCCGGCCATTACTTTGATTCGCCCGGACGCGACACGAACAACTTGGGCAATGACTTGGTCGTGCTCTTCGTGAGATAGCGTCGGCGATTCGCCCGTTGTGCCGACCGGAACTACGCACGTTGTGCCCGCTGCAACCTGAAATTCAACCTGCTCGGCCAAACGGTCATAATCAACATGACCGTCCTTGAACGGCGTTGTCAGGGCGACAGAAAGGCCTGCAAAGTCTTCGCTGCGGGTCGTCATCGTGTTCTCTCGCAGGGGATGCTTGAAACCGCGGCAGTATATCGGATGCGCACGAGTCACGCACCCTGCGAAATAATCGCTTTCATTTCACGCACGGCCTGTTCGAAGCCGACGAAAAGTGCGCGGGCGACGATGCTGTGGCCAATGTTAAGTTCTGTCATTCCCTCTATCGCCGCCACGGGTTTGGCATTGTGGTAGGTCAGTCCATGGCCCGCGTGCAGCGCGCATCCGGCTTGGAGAATTAGTCGCCCCGCACTCTCTAAAATGCTCAGCTGCCGGTCGCGTTCGTCGCGTCGCGCCAGTGCATATTGCCCGGTGTGCAATTCGATCGCTGCCACACCCAGCGCGGCACCGGCCTCGATTTGGCGCTCGTCGGGATCGAGGAACAAACTCACCGAAATCCCCGCTTCCCGCAACTGCTGGACCGCGGTGGCGACCTTGTCGCGATTTCCGGTAACGTCCAAGCCCCCTTCAGTCGTCACTTCTTCGCGACTTTCGGGAACCAATGTCGCCTGATCGGGCCGCACCTCACAAGCGATCTCCAA
>JAYGDO010000550.1:0-2335 GCA_046582885.1 Pirellulales bacterium
TCGCGTCGATCGTGTGGCCGCAACCGCTGCTTGTGCCCCAGCGGCCGCCGCTTAGCCATTGCGGAATCTTGTCGAACTGGCCGGTACGGCCAGGCGTGCACGGCCAGGAGCGCAAGCGGGTCGATGCCAGGGCAGGAGGGCACCGTTGTTATGCAGACCGTGACTGGCGTCATCAACCGCCTCGATCGCGATATTCCAGGTACCGGAGGTACCGCCTGTTGCCACAAAATTCTCGACTGTGCCCGCGGACTGCGGGGCCGGTTCGAGCCCTGTGTGGCATCTTCAATCTTCCACGCCGAGCTTGCCGTCGTAATTTGCAAACACGGTCTTCACATGCGGGGTCAGCGCTGCGGCCAGCGCCTGGTCGTCGGACGATAGCTGCGTGTCCGGATCAAGCTGCCCGCTACGAGCAGCCAATACGATAGCCGCCAGAACGTGTTGCACATCCACCGGATGATTCGTCGCTTCTTCGAGCTTGATCGCCAGATCGAATAAAGCATCTGCCAGAGTCTGATCAACCGTGGCCTGGCCTGAAACGGAAATGGAGATCCCGGGCACGATTTGCCGTTCGTCACTGTCGCTCACGGATACACCTCCATCAAGAACCGGCCGACTTTTGCATCGTTTCCAACTGCATTTCGATTCCGTCAAGGCGGTTCGATATCTGGTGCAGATACGCAATTATAATTGCGTGGGTAAATTGTGCGTCGATTCCCACCGGCGAGTCGGGGTGGTTGATGTGGCCGATGATGTCGGCGTAGTCATCCTTCGTTTTTGACATTGGGTCAGCATTCACGATACAACTCCTCTATTAAAGTGGGCATGGGCTGAGTCATCCCCCGTAAAACACGGCCAGCCAAATCGTAGGCTCGTCCTCGGTCGTCCATTCGACCCGGTGCCGCTTGTGCGGCGGGATGTTGACAAAATCACCGGGTCGCATTTCCACCGCGTCATCATCGCCCTCGAACCGCAGCTTCGCGGCCCCCTTTAGGAGGATCACCCATTCGTGCTGATCTTGGTCATACCAAAATCCTTCCGGCGATGCGTGGCCTTGGGAAACGACGCGCTCGATGCGGTGGCCTGACGATTCGACGAGAACTTCGACGGTTTCTTCGAGAAGCTCCGTCGGGATGTCGTGGAACAGATTCTTCATGGCCGGCGCTTATTCTACCGCCACCTGCTCTCAGGTAGAATCGCCTCCATGCGGGACGAAGCCAGCTACATCTGCGATGCCTGCGGCGAGGAGATCATCGTCCCGCTTGATCTGTCGGCGGGCAGCACGCAGGAGTACGTCGAGGATTGCCCGGTCTGCTGCCGACCGAATGTGGTTCGCGTCGCAGTCGAAGAGGATGGCGATGTGCGGGTGTGGGGGGAGGCTGAATAGCATGGAATTGGCCGGAAGTGAAAGCCCCCCCGTTTCTTGCAATCTAGCCACGCCGCCGCGGGAACATGCTATTAGCTGTGCGTTGCCTGGTTCATGATTGAGAAGGAGAGTTTGTATGATGAGCAAAATATTTCTTTGCGTTTCAGTCGTTTGTTTTGGGTTGTCCATTTACTGCCTCAGCCAGCCTGACCTCGCTATCAACATCCACGGACATATTAGCGACGTAGCCAATCACATCCCCGCAAACCTCGGATTTGGCTATGCCGTTGCGAGCGGACTCTTTGGCGTGGCATCTGCGATTTCGCTGCGGACCGACTTGGCGATCCGGAACATCCAAAGACGCGACTAGCTTGCGGTTTGTTGTGTGGCGTTTGTGTCATGAACCCGGTTCCTCCGGCACAAAAAGATTCTCGTTTATGTGGGCCCCCCCGGACAATGATTGGGGGCATTCCCCTTCCTGCAAAACGCTTTCGGGCATCTGCGGTTGGTCGCGATTCCAAAGTTCGCCGCCTGGAATTGACGGTCGCGATCGCTTGCATTTGCTTAAAGTCGCCCTATTCTGAGCGAGATTTGGGGAAAGTCGGCGGAATCGGTTACCACCGCACGCCGGCGAACGTCTTACATATGGCAAGCAGAGAATTGCTTTGTCCAATCCGTCATCTGAAACCGAACAGCTTTTGCAGCGTTGCCAACAAAGGGACGAAACTGCGCTCGAGGAACTAGTGCGGCGATTCCAAACTCAAATTTATCAGTTCACGTATCGGGTGATGCTTCCTTAGCGGAAGAGGCAACCGTGGAGTGTTTTTATCGAGTGTGGACCAAGTGCCATCAGCGCCGCGAACAAGGGAACCCACAAGCGTGGGTCTTCGCATCGCTCATCGGGTCGTGCTCGATCTGGCTCGAAAAAAACAGCGTTGGTTGCGGCGGCGACTGGCCGGTGCGCGAATCGAC
>JAYGDO010000555.1:0-1693 GCA_046582885.1 Pirellulales bacterium
CGGCTTGCTCTGCCCGTTCAAAGCAGCACTCCTTGGCCAGGCTAAAGAAGACGACGGCGAAAACCGCGGCGCCAGCCTAGATTATGGGCCACTGCGGCCGGTTTTACCACTCGCATTTTCCCTGCTAACGAACCGCCGCCGCCGATGGCGGCCCCGCTCCTATTGGAGCGACGCCAGAAAAGCGATCAAATCGGCAACCTGTTGGGCGGTCATATCCCGCAGCAGCAAGTCCGGCATGATGGATTGCAACTGCGGCGTCATGTGCTCGACCTGCGTGGCGGGCACGCGGATCACTTCTCCCTTGGTGTCCCTGAGGACAACCTCTTTGGCCGTCTTTTCGACCAGCAGGCCGGTGAAAATTTTGCCTTCGCCGGTTTCCACGAGGAAGGCGCGAAACTTGGGATCGATTTCCCGGGACGGAAAGAGGATGTTCTCGAGCAGCTTTTCCTTGGTCAATTTCTTGCCGACTGCGCTGAGGTCGGGCCCCACCTCGCGGCCTTGCCCGTTGATGCGGTGGCAATTCTGACATTGCACGCCCGCCGTGGCGAAGAACACCGCCTTGCCGCGGGCCGCATCCGCGGCCAGGGATAAGATTTTCGCCGGCTCAATCGAGGTGCCCAGCCGTTTGGTCCGCTGGCTCTCGGGAACGAATCGTTCGAACAGGTCGCGGACGTGAGGGTCGCCGCCGGCGGTCGCGGCGGCGATGGCCTGGACGCGGGCCGGGCCCCGGATCACGCCGAATTCGACGGCCGACATCAAGCTCAGCGCCGAATCGGTCGTCGACAGCAGGCGGTCGATTCGCGATTTGCGTTCACCCGCATCCGCCACCCCCGCCTGTAATTGCCGGATCGACGCGGCGACTTCCCGCCGGGCCTTGGACGGCGGCGGCCTCCTGGCGATGGCGCCCAACTGCCAAATCCAATCATAAATCAATTGCAGCCCCCGCCCATCCACGACATTGGAACCGAGGCGCGGCATGTGGCCGGGGCCCAGCGTCGCCATCCGATAATATAGTACCGACCGTTGCGGCTCGCCGGGCATGACCAGTTGCGCACCGCCGATGTAAAACCCGCCGTGCTGCGGCCGCCGGCCGAAAATTCCCGTCTCGCCGACATCGAGGTTGCCCAGCAGTCGAAACTCGGCGTTGCCGCCGCCCCATTTGCGGTGACAGTGGGAGCAGTTGGCGTGCAGATAGGCGCGGGCCGCAGCGGCCGGGCGACTGGGATCCGGACCTTGGCGGTAGTCGGCCAGACTGGGCAGACGATGCGGACGCTCGGGCAGCGGCCCGGTGAACAGTTTTAAATGCTCGAACGTCCGCAGCTGATTGTCGGTGACTTCTCCGTAACTGTGGTCCCTGTTCATTTGCAGCGTGTTCATTCCCAGCACGTACTTTGCCGCCATGTTGTGGCAGACGGTGCACTCGGCGCGGCTGGGAAAGTGCCATGTCTGCTCCCGAATTCCCCTGGGGGCAGCCGGGTCTTTGATTTTCAGCACACGATCCAAACCTCGCGGCTCTTCCAGCAGCAACGCGCCGGTTTGATCCGCGTTCCAAACGTAGGTGTAGCCACGCCAAAATTGGTCGCCAAAGTCGTTGTCGCCGGCCAACTGTTCGAAGTGCAGCAGACGGGTTTCCAACCGACGCCGGCTGGCCGGATTTCCTCTTTCCATCTCGATTGAAATCGTCTCGAACAGA
>JAYGDO010000565.1:0-10912 GCA_046582885.1 Pirellulales bacterium
GGCTTCCTGCTGTTTCCAGGCCGTGCCCAGCGCCAACATGTAGTCGTACAGCCCGCGATGGACATCGTGCAGGTCGTCATCTTCCTCCGCTTCCTCGGAGTGTTTGACAAACGTGCGCACCATCCAGACGTGTGCAAGCAGGTCATCAACGCGGCGCATCTTTTCTTCGGGCGTCATGGGGTGGCCGCTTTACCGCGTGGCACGGGTCGACGCGGTTATGCGATATTCTGGTCCGACACGGAGGCGTCTTTTTCCGCTGGGGACGATGTATTCGAACTTCCGTCTCCGATTGCGTTCGAAGCGTTAGTCAACGATTGCCCGGCCTCTGGAGAACTTGTTGCGGAAGTGGCCGAAGGTTTGGGTGGACGTGGCTGGAAGACCAGTACGGTTATCGCCCCGACCGCAACCAGGATCATGCCTGCGATAAATATCGGACTCACGTTTCGCCAGGGGATTTTCGCAAAATACATGGAAACAAACACGTTGATGATCGGGGCGCATCCAAACACGAGCGGCATCACATAGATCGGCTTTCCGCCGGAGGTCAGTGCCAGGATGATCCCCAACGCGCCGAGCGCCCCGGCCGCACCCGCGGCGAGGCTCCACGAGACGCCCCCGAAACTCCACCCGCCCCCCAGTTTTCCTTGAGATATTAGAATCGCGACGGGAACGATGATGGCGATGACGAAATAAGCCGCACCGACGCAGATCAGCGGCTTTAGTTTGCTCTGGTCCAGTAGTGCCTGTCCTTTGTGCAAAACCGAGCCGTACGCGCCCCAGCAGAGGACCGTCAGCGCAATTCCTGGTAACGACAACAAGACTTCTTTCATGGCGTATCGCCTCCCGATTTGAGTTCGCGGTAGTGTAGCATAAAACCGCAGCGGGCTGTAGGTATCGACCACCGGCTACCTGCCGCGCAGCGCCGCGATGACGGGTGCTCGCAACGTCGCGCGAACGGCCACAAGGCCGACAAGCATACCAACCGCAAGTACGGTCGTGAGCGTCGTCGCCAGCCACTCCCACGGTACTTTCGCACCGCCGAGCAGAAAGTGCGGCAATACCGCCACCAACGATGTCAGGATGCCGATGCCCAACCCGCCGCACAACAGCCAGGCATTTTCCAGCAAGACGATGCACGCCAGGCGACCGGGGCGAAATCCGGTTGCGCGGAGCAAAGCCAGTTCGCCGCGGCGGGTCAGGATATTGCGCAGTTGTACGGCGGCCAGTCCGAACGTCCCCAACAATAAGCCAAGCCCGCCGAGGCTTTGGAAGGTCTCCAAATACGTGTTTTGCACGGCGAAGAAGCCGGCTAGTCGATCGCTCGTTTTCGCCACATCAAACCCGTAGTCGCCGAGCCGGTCTTCCAGCGAATCCTGCAAAATTTGGGAATTTTCGCCGGGCGAGCGGAACAGAAAATAACGGTAGCCAGAAACGGACGGAAACAGTCTTCGAAAATCCTTGTCGCCGATCAGCAGGTCGCCCTGAACAATGCTGTTTTTGACGAGTCCGACAACTTGTAGCGTCACGGGTTCACCGAATTCGTCATTTATTTCGAATGTTTCCCCCACCCCGTTCCAGAGATGCAAACTGTACATGGCGGTATTCAGGTCGATGATGACGGGCACGACGGGTTTTCCCGTTTCCGCGGCGAGTTGTCCGCTAAGCAACTCGAAGGGGTTCTTCGTTGATTCGGCTGTCGCCGCCCAGTGAAACGCGCCAGCCATGTTCTCAGGTACTCCCAGCACGCGCGGCTGCCGCGACTGATACAAATTTAAACAACTCGCGTCGTCGCCGGCCTGCACCCGGATGGCGACGGTGCTTGCATTTTCCAATAACGTTTCGGTATCCGCATCGATGCCCAATTCGAACCGCCCGTCTTCCGTGCCCAAGTCAAAATACACCGGCGCGGCACTGGTCGCCATCAGGTTGTATCCGCCGCCACCGGAGTCCGATTCGTCCAATTGAAACGCGCTGATCGCGATGATCAAAAAGCTGGCGGCGGCGACCAATCCGATCGTCAGCGTGCTGCGGGTGGGATGCCGCGCGGCATTGCGGGACGCCAGCCAGGCCAGACTCAGTTTGGGCGCGCCGCGGTTCGATCGACTACCTACGGATGTCAAGCGGTCGCCAAGCCACACCAGTGCTGCGATTAGGAACAGCGCAGCGGCGGCAAAGAATGCTCCGGCCTGCGCTTCGCCGCCAAGTTGCATTGCCACGGGGAATAAACCGAGGGCGGCGACGACGCAACCCGCAGCGATCCACGGAGCTTTGTGCGACCGTGGTCGGATGTGCTGCAAAGTGTCTTCGGTTTGCCCCGCCAGTAATTGCCGCACGGCGATTCGTTTCAGGCGGCGGATCGTCAACGCGATCGTCAGCCAACAGGCGATCAGGCCGATCGCAAACCCGAGCACAAGGCTGAGCCAGCCGACGTGCAATCGCATGAACGGGGTGCTCACGGCGGCAACCCACCAGGTTCTCAGGCCGACGATCATCAGCCAGGCGTAACCGATGCCGCACAACACGCCGAGTCCCGCTCCGTCGATCGCGACCAGCGCGCTCTCGGCCGTGAATACTTTCGCGGCTCGTCCGCGCGTGAATCCGACGGCCGACATGAGTCCAAGCTCGTCCGCTCGCTGCTCGACGCCCAAGCGGAACAGTAGCGAAACCAACATCAACGCTGCGGCGATCAAAAACATACTGAAGCCGAGAAACAACGCATCGAATGGTGTTGTTCCACTTGAAGCCTGAAGTCCGAGCCGCTTGACAGGGAGAAAACTGAAACCTAATTGGTCGGGTCGAATCGTCGATTCCAATTCCGCGGCGAGTTGCTCGATGGAATTTGTCTCCGTCGGCAAAATACGCATCGAGGTGGTGTCGCCAAAGCGGCTTTCCCACAACTTGCGACCGGCCGACAGTGAAATAAACGATTTTGGCGTCGTGCGATAACGATTCCAGTACTGCTCGTCTCGCGGTCGGTTGCGCGACGAGTCGTAAGGGAATGGCGGCTCCCAGTCGTCGAGTGAATCCTGGTCGGTCACGCCTGCCAACTGCGGCGTTAGTGCCCGGTCGTTGGCCGCAGTTAGAGGTTGGCCGTTGCCGCCTAGCGGCGCGATGGCCTCAAGCCGAAATGTGGCCTCCGACTCGGTCGCTTCGCCATGCGTGGTTTCCGCGTCGAAGTATTTGACCTTGATTTCGTCGCCCAATTTGGCGGCCAGGTCTTTTTGCGACGCGGCCCATTCGTTGATCACAATTTGGTCGTCGCGCAATTCTATCGGTGTCCGGCTGGAATCCAGGAGCGGACCGAGTTGCGGCATCGAATCGACGGCCGTAATCGTCGAATAGGGAATTTTTTGGTCGCCGTTGCTCGTCCAGTTGGCCAGATAGGTGAACACCGGTTGCACAGTTTCATCGGCCCACGCCACCTTCGCCGCTTCGACGACCGGCGGTTCCAGCAACATGCGGTTTGAGATTAACTGAAAATAAGAACTGGCGGTCTGGTCGCCGTCCACGACGCCACCCGGCGTCAGTTCTAAACCGTAGTCGGCCAGTTTCGGCCGCAGTGCATCGGCCAGCACTTCGTCCGCCGATGTGTCGGCGGGTTGATCGGGCGACTTGCCGATGACCAGTAGGCAATTCACTTTGTCTTCAACGTCGAGCATCGTTTGCAGCGATCGCCGCGAGACGAATGCATTGTTTGGCAGCTGCTGGTTGGGCCGCAGTCCGAAGCGGCCGAGTCCCGCGGCCGGGATGATCTCACTGACGACAAACTCACGGCGATCGATGGTGTTTTGTTTATTGCCCAAAGGACTATCGGCCGGTACTTCACTCCGCATGCCGATCTGTAACATTACGCGGTCGCCGACCCGGACGCTCAATTCCGATGGCGACGCAAGTTGTTCGTTGAGGACGATTTGATTTCCAACGGGCGATTTGGCGGGACCACCTTCGCCCAGTTCCCAGAACTTTTCGTCGCAGGCCAGCACGGTGACATCCCCGGCAAGCCGGTTTGCGTTCGTATTGCGGAGTGAGCCCTGGATGAGGATCACCGGCTGCACGGCCTCGAAGTGATCCAAAAATCCGGCGGCCGCCCGCACTTCTCCGGAAATTTCTTCACGGAAAAAGCGGTCGGCGACAAGTATCTGGTTAATTCGCCCCAGTCGCTGAATCGTCAAATCGCGCAAACTGCCTCGAACCGAATCACCGACCAACAGCGCGCCGGTCAGCACGGTCGTTGCTGTGGCGACCCCCAGGCCGACGGCCAGATGCAGCCGCCAGTGATGCCGAATGCTGGAGATAATCAGGGTGAAAAAGGACATGGGCTGTCGTCCAAAGTTTATTCAGTCGCAACATCGAGAGAACCGCGTGTTTGCGTGATGCGGTCTAGTTCGCGGGCTCCCCTTCGTGTCGGCGTTCAACGAATAAAGTCACTTGTTCTTCGGTTCCGGTAACCGCAGACCTCGCGGGACGAGGTAGCGTTCCGCCAGTTCAAACAATCCTTGGACCGCCAGCGCCATCACGGCTGCGGCCACGGCGCCCTGCAGGATCAGGCTGTTGCTCGACAGCCGGATGCCGGTCAGGATCGGCTGTCCGTAACCGCCGGCGCCAACCAGGGCGCCAAGTGTAGCAAATCCGACATTGATTACCGCCGCCGTTTTGATTCCGGCCAGAATCGTGCGCGACGCAAGCGGCAATTCGATCAGTTGCAACCGTGACCAAGCCGGCAAACCCAGGGCCCGCGCGGATTCATGGTAGTTGCCGGGCAGATCATGTAGACCGGTGTACGTGTTGCGCACGATCGGCAGCAGGCTATACAGAAACAGCGCCACAACGGCATTGAACGATCCTGCTCCGATACTGCTTAAGCCGACATAGCTGACCGGCTTCATTAAAATGACCAACAGCGCCAAGGCGGGGATTGTTTGGATAATTCCCACCACCGCCAAAATCACTTGGCCGGTTGTCCGCCGCTTGGCCGCAATGACACCGAGCGGGATCGCGACGAGGATTGCGGGCACGAGCGATTTTCGGACCAGCTCCAGATGTTCGATGGTATGCTTCCATACTCGCGATGCGAGCGTTTCGTCTTCGACATTCTTTGCGATGTCGAATCGCTCGGCCAGGAAATCGGCCGCCACCTGTGTTTCGGGAAGGCCGTCCAGTTCAGCGCGGGCGTTCATTTGCATCATTAGGACATCGTTAACCTGTCCTTCCAATCGTAGAATTTGGCGAACCAAATCCGGCTGGCGGTCGACCAGATCGGCGCGGTACAGCAACACGGCGTCGTAGCGGGGAAAAAACTTGCGGTCGTCCTCTAGCACGGTGATGCCGTATTGCCGGATCTTGGCATCGGTCGTGTAAACATCGATGACGTCGATATCGCCGGCATCGAGTTGCCGGTAAGCCAGATCGTGATCCATGCCTTTTACATTGCGCGGGGACAAACCGTAATGTTCGCGCAATTTCGGCCAGCCGTCCTTCTGGCGTTCCATCCACTCGCTGCTGAATCCGAATTTCAAATCGGGGCGCCGCGCCAGGTCGGAGATCGCCTCCATTCCGAGCCGCTCCGCGGTTTCCTTTTTCATTCCGAACGCGTACGTGTTGTTCAGGCCCAAAGCCCCGCTCATCAGCACACCCTGTTCCGCCAGTGCGGTTCGCATTTGTTCGCTACCGTCAATCGGCTGTGCTGCCAGAATCTCTTCGGAAATCGTTCCGGTGTACTCGGGATAGATATCGATCTCGCCGTTCTTCAGGGCCTCATAGACCAGTCGCGTACCGCCAAGTTCTTGATAATGGGCGGCTTCGATGTCTTGATCGCGGCTGAGGTGCGCGAGTATTTCGCCGATGATGACCGACTCGGTGAATTTTTTGGATCCCACCCGAAGTCCGGGTTGCTCGTACGACAGAGGTACGAAGGCCAGCAGCAACAGGATTACGGTGATCGCAAAGTACTGTTTCATCGGTCCCGGTCCTCCGTCAACGCAAACCGCTGAGCGTTGATGAATGCCGTTACGAATTCGCTGGCGGGTTGCGCCAACATTTCGTTGAACGTGCCGCTTTGCTCGACGGCGCCCTCGCGCATCAGCAGAATGGCATCCGCGAGAAACGCTGCTTCGTTAATGTCATGTGTCACCAGCACAACGGTCTTTTCGAGCCCGCGAAAGATATCGCGCAGGTCCGTTTGTAGTTCTACACGAATCATTGGATCAAGCGCGCCGAGCGGTTCGTCCAGCAGCAGCACACCCGGGTCGAGCATCAAGGCCCGCATCAAACTCACCCGTTGCTGCTGACCGCCGGAGAGTTGCAGCGGATAGCGACTCATGCCGTCCGCGGGAAAGTGTGTCAGTTCGCAAAGTACCTGCAGCCGACTTTGAATCCGGTCTTCGTCCCAGTCGAGAAAGCGGGCGACGATGGTGACGTTGCCTTCGGCCGTCAGATGCGGAAACAGGCCGCCATCCTGTATGACATATCCCATTTTTTGCCGAACATTGAGCACGTTTTCGGCCGTCATCGGGATTCCATCGAAGGTGATTGTTCCGCTGTCCGCCGCGATCAGCCCGATCATCATCCGCAGCAACGTCGACTTGCCGCAACCGCTGGGGCCAAGGATCGCCGTCGTCTTTCCAGCGGCCACCTGCAAGCTCATCGTGGTGACGGCTTGTATGCTGCCAAATGATTTGGAGACGCCATTTAATCCAAGCATGGGACGTGGATTATATCACACGAGTTAACGAACTGGCTTACAATGACGATATGAAATGCTTGGCGGTTTTCGTGTCTGTCGTCGTTGTGGCTGTGGCAAATGCGCGAGGTGACGATCAGCACTGGTCGACAGGTTCGCGGGGCATGGTCGCCACGGTTCATCCACTCGCCACCGAGGGGGCCGTTAACGTGATGCGGCGCGGTGGAAACGCCGTCGACGGCGCGGTTGCCGCCGCGCTGATCCTGGGGGTTGTCGATCCGCAGAATTCCGGAATCGGCGGCGGATGCTTTATCCTCATCCGTTTGGCCGACGGCCAGATGATCGCCATCGACGGCCGAGAAACCGCACCGGCGGCCGCGCATCGCGACATGTATTTGCGGAACGGCCAGCCGCAGCAGGGCCTCAGCCAGACCGGGCCGCTGGCCGCGGGGACTCCCGGCGCACTGGCTGCCTACGAGAGGGTCGTCCGGCAATATGGAAAAACAAAGTTCAAAGATATGATTTTATCGGCCGCCAAGTTTGCAGAAAATGGATTTAAGGTGAGCGGCGCGCTGGCGGCGCGACTCAAAGCCACCACCGCAACGTTATTGCGATTCAAAGCCTCGCGAGTTGCATTTTTAAAAGGCGACTCGCAACCGTATCGGAAAGGCGAAACGCTGAAACTGTCAGACTTGGCGGCTACCTATCGCGAGGTTGCCAAGTTTGGAACGGCTTGGTTTTACTCCGGGCCGTTCGCCGATCAAGTCGACCGTTGGATGAAAGAAAATGGCGGGATCCTGACGGCCGCGGATTTCAAAAATTATCGAACGCTGCGGCGTGAACCGGTGTTTTCAACTTATCGTGGATTGCAGATTGTCGGCTTTCCACCGCCAAGTTCGGGCGGGGTTCACGTCGCCCAGATTTTGAATATCTTAGAAAATTTCGATCTAAAAAAAATGGACGACGTTGAGTTAATGCATGTTGTCGCGGAGGCGATGAAGTTGGCCTTCGCCGATCGCGCGCATTGGTTGGGTGATGCGGATTTCGTCAAAGTTCCGCGGGGGCTGGTCGACAAAGCGTATGCGAAGCGGTTGGCACAGCGGATTGATCTGCGGCGGGCGACGAAGGTCGCCGGGCACGGTACGCCGGATCGTTGGCAGAAAGATGTTTTTAAGCGACACACCACGCACATCGGCGCCGCGGATGCAGCGGGTAACTGGGTTGCGATTACGACAACCGTCAACACGTCTTTCGGCTCCAAAGTGACCATTCCGAAGACCGGCGTCGTCTTGAACAACCAGATGGACGACTTTTCCATCGCGCCCGGCGCCGCCAACGCCTTTGGTTTAGTTGGCGCTGAAGCGAACGCCATCGCGCCGCTCAAACGTCCGCTGTCAAGCATGAGCCCGACGGTTGTGTTGAAAGACGGCCGGCCGGTCATGACGCTGGGTGCGGCCGGTGGTCCAACGATAATTTCACAGGTCGTGTTGGCGATCGTCAAACGTGTCGACGGTGACCTGTCGCTTCGTGATGCGGTCGCCCATCCGCGAATCCACCACCAGTGGCTTCCGGATCGTTTGTTTGTCGAATCTGCGATTCCCGCTGATCGAGTGAAGTCGCTCGCCCTTCGCGGCCACAAAACCAGTCCCATACCTGTTGTCGGCCGCACGCAAGCGATCGGCGTTCGTGGCGACAAATTTATCGGCGTTGCCGATCCGCGGCGTGCGGATGCGAAGGCGCTGGGGTTTTAGTCGTCGTTGCCGCCCAGCAGTCCAGATCGCATCAAAAAATAGAGCAGCGTCAGCACCGATTGCAGCGTGGCCGCGACGTACGTCAGCGCCGCGGCGTTAAGCACTTTGTTCACATAGACCATCTCGCGCCGCGGCACAATTCCGAGTTCGACCAATTGGGCCTTGGCGCGGGTGCTGGCGTTGAATTCGACCGGAAGGTTCACCAGTTGAAAGAAGACGACGGCGGCGAACAAGATGACTCCGGCGAGTATCAATGGTTTGGCGGTCAAAATGATCCCGATGATGCACATCCAAAGTCCGGCCCCACTGCCGATATTGGCGATTGGCACAACGGCGTTGCGCACCACCAGCGGTGCGTAGTTGCCCGCATGTTGAATGGCGTGTCCGGCTTCATGCGCGGCGATACCGACGGCCGCCAAGCTGCGGTTGCCATAGACTTCCGGACTCAACCGCAGCACTCGTTGACGCGGATCGTAATGGTCACTCAGCTGGCCGCCGATCTGTTCGATGCCAACGTCGTGCAAACCCGCTGAATCCAATATGTGCCGCGCCGCCGCCGCACCGCTAAGCGGTGCACCAAGCTGAGCGGCCTTGCCGTACGTAGATTTGATGCGGAATTGGGCCCACAGGCCTAGCAGCAGTGCGGGTCCGACGAATAGGAAATACAGGGGATCAAAAATCATGATTGCCGTCTCTTCTGATTGCCGTCTTTATGATGTTCGTGCTTGCCAGCTGGTTTATTGAATTGTACGGGCCGGAACAAGAGAATCTTTTGCGGAAGCGGGATTCAAACCGGACCTGCAGGGGGCAAGAGGACAACATTAGAACATCCGCCCCAAATAGCCAGTTTTAACAAATGCTGGCCGCGGCCTCCGGCCGAATTAATATCTTAGTAACCGGCTTTTAGCGTTGGTGTTATAGACAATACGCCCTGCGGGGACAGAAAACGCATTCTCTGAGTTACGGAAAGCTGGTTTGGCAGTTATTCAGGCGACTTGTTTGCTCGGGTGTTGCCGTTAGGAGTGTTCACCAATGGTCCATCGAATCGTGATCGCGATGCTACTGGCCGCCCTCCCCTGGTTCGGTGGCTGCAGTCAACCGCGGCCGGAAAACGAGCATCTGTCGAGTTCAAAAAATCTGCCGAGCGACGAAGAGCTAAAGCAATTAATTCACGATGCCCTGGCCTATACCTATAGCGAACGGCATCTGAGTTTGGATGAGCACGCGGCTTGGCAAATCTTGCACGGTGCGTTGCCCTTCGGCACACGGTTCATGGTCTACAACGATGACGAGCGGGTCAGCGCGGTACACTGGGTCTTGGACGGCCATCAGATGAAAGGGTGGACGCTGCAGCACGGGCAACACAACCTTCCACACGGCCGTCAAGGTCTGAAGATGGTGCTTGAGTCTGGGACGAAGGCCGGTCAAGGTCACGAGGATCAGTGGCTTGCGGTCCTGTCGCAATGCAATCTGCCGCTTGATCAGAAAGTTATTTTCCAAGGCAAGGAATATATTGTCGAGGACATTTTGCAGCAATCGATGTGGGATGTATACGAAGGCAAGGAATGCAGCTGGACCGCAATCGCACTCGTGAACTATCTCGAGGACCTGGAGACAGAATGGAAGAATTCGGATGGCGATAATTGGACGCTGGAACGCATGATCGCCATGGAGGCCGATCGAAATATTAATCGCAGCGCCTGCGGTGGAACGCACCGGCTGATCGGCATGACGATGGCGTTGGGTGAATATCGGCGTCGGGATGGCAAGCTTGAAGCGGGCTGGAAAAAAGCAGACCAAAAAATACAAGAATCGATCGTGGCTGCGCGGCGTTATCAGCAGCCCGACGGCTCGTTTTCGACGCACTACTTCGTACGCCCGGGTACGTCGCCGGATTTCGCTTTGCGGATCAACACGACCGGGCACACACTGGAATTTCTCGCACTGGCCCTGGACGACCGGCAACTCGGGGAGCCGTGGGTGACGCATGCCGTGGCCTCGCTCTGCAAGCTGTTCAAGAGCACCAAGGCGGTCAGTCTTGAATGCGGATCACTCTACCACGCGACGCACGGTTTGATCGAGTATTACGAGCGGCGGTTCGGCCCCTGGCAGTATCCGGACGTAGTGGTCGAAGGGACCGAGGCAGAATCCGATGATCTGGTTGGTGTGCAAAGTAGTCGCGGCACTCCGTGACGCGGATTGCGGTTACACCTTAGTCACGGCGAGGTCGTACTTTTCTTCGTGCGACAGGTTTCTAGCCTGCCAGCGCCGAAATTCGACAGGCCGATACCCCGTCGCCCTTCTGTGCTCGGGCAGGACGACGGAAAGGGCAAGCTGGCGTCCATCTTGTGAACTTGTCGAACTACGACAAGATCGTAATCGGTTGATACTCGCCGCCGACGATTTCGGTCGGATTCCACCCCAGCCAATGTTTGAGAATCGCCGCGTACACCTGGCGGAAATCGGTGTGGTGCTTGAGGTC
>JAYGDO010000055.1:0-6207 GCA_046582885.1 Pirellulales bacterium
CGGCTACGTATTGACCGTCGAGAATCTGATGGGCAAAGACCCCGAAACCCGCCAGAGCCACGTGTACTACGGCGACCCGAAGACCTTGCCACCGCTAGATCGTTACAAGCCAAAGGGCAAATAGCCCACTGCTTCAGGCCGTCGCGCGTCGTAGTCCCGCAGATATCGAATCGTCAGTCAATCTTTGATCCGATCTCATTCGGGCCTAGGCTCAAAAGGCGCGATTGTCCGTTCAGCAATTCTCAACGAAACGGTTTTCCTTTGAAGGTCGGTCCAACGTAAAAGCTCTTGTAGTGATTGCGAGGATTGTAAGCGTCCCAAACTTTTGCGCGGTATCCGTACGGCATCGTTTGGTCTACGACATATTCCAGCCGGAGAAAAGGGGTCGTGCCGTCGCCGATTTCCTTCTTGAAGATTTCATAGACGTTCGGCTTGACGATCTTTCCGAGTGTCTCCGGCAGCACTTTTTCATGCGACCACACGCCGATGTGTCGCCCCGCATACGCTTTCATCAGAACGGGATTAAACATCTCGTCGTCGGTGTCATCCATCCATGTCGTGCAGTACCAGAACTTGTATTGCTCGCCGTCGTTCTCGTCCGCGGTTTCCAGTTCAATCATGTACGCCGTGAGCGAATTCTTGCCGACCTTTGCTCTGGCCTCTGGTTTCTTCTCGCCCCAGTTATTTACTTTTGCGAGCATTCGAATCCGCGCGGGCGGGTCGGCTTTTGTCGGATCGGCGGCGGCGAACAAGGGACTGATCACGCGGTCTAGAAAACGCGTCGTGTTTCGCCTCACCACCTTGACACCCTTGCCGGTGCCGAAAATCGGCTGGTCCGGTTTGAAAGTGAAACTGAAGTGCGGTCCTTCCTGCTCGCACGGATCTCTCTCTTCCCATTTCCAGTCGGACACTGCTCCGGTGGCTGTGAAGTATAGAGGCACGACGCTCCGCGACATCATGAGCCGTACTCCCTCGTCCTTGAGCCTGACGAACTTCCCTTGAACGTAGGCGCCGGTGGTATGGTATTTGATCAACGACTCGTAGCTTTTCTTGTCCAGCACTCTTCCCAGACACGAGTCGATCAACGAGTCGGCCGTCCATACCTTGAGCCCGGCGTCGGCGCACCAGCGCGTCACCTTCTCGTTGTACGGATCGAGCCGCACCGGGTCCAGCCACGACTTGTAGTACCATACCTGCCACATGCCGCGGGCTTTGACCTCGACAATGTAGGCTTCGATTTCGTCAGCTTCGGCACGTCCTTTGACGCGTACCTGTGGTTCTGCGGACCACTCGACTTCCAGCTCACTGAACGCCGGGCTAATCTTGCCTTCGGGCAGCATATACGTATAGGCACATCGCACGAGACGGCCGCCGAGCTTGAAAGTGAAATACGGCCCCTCGTATCCGAAGGGATCCTTGTTAGCCGTTTTGAACTTCGCTGGCTTACCCGTGAGTTCCACATACTCAGGTTCAATCGCGTGGCCGGTGCTGTGAAACTGCATGCTGACAACGAACACGATCGCATTGGCGACAGCGAGGCGAGTCAGCCAAACCGAACGCTGCGATTTCCTGTCGCTCATTCGGTCCTCCCCTCCATTGACATCATCGTATCATTCTTGAGCAACGAACTTCTTTTCCGCCGCCGACACAGTGCATCCCCCGGTTCGAGGCTGAACGCGGCGGCGATTTCCGGAATGCCATTCGGAACGCTTTTCGAGATAGCTGATAGACTGATGCTGATTAAGCGTTGTGAAGCGTGCCTCGACCTATCTTGACGCGCTGGCGTGAGTATGAACTCGTCTAAACTTTTTGTCAAATCCCGAACCAGTACGCGTAGAGACGCGGTGGGCGGAGCGAGGGCGCGGAATACGTTGTCGAAGGTGAATATCGAAAAGCGGCAAACACGCCGAGTGGCTGGCGGAATTGCAACCTGCGAACGCAATTTGAACGGCTGATAAAACGCGCTGGCCTGCAACCGTGTCCCCGCCTATTCCACAACCTGCGGGCGAGTCGGAAAACCGAACTGGCGAAGGATTACCCTATCCACGTTGTTACGGCATGGCTGGGAAACACGCCCCGCGTTGCCATGAAACACTATCTGCAAGTGGCCGATGGCGATTTCGAGCGGGCATCCCGAGGCGGCGCAAAATGCGGCGCAGCAGGCGGACGCAGGTAGTCGCACAGATTTGCAGCAATCGCCAAAACCGTTGACGAATCGAGGGGTTTTGCGACTGCCTGCGATGGTGGGCGGCATCACGCCAAACCACCTAGCGGAGAGGACAGGATTCGAACCTGCGGACCAGTTAACCCGGTCACGGATTTAGCAAACCCGCGCTTTCGACCACTCAGCCACCTCTCCGAAACTCATTCGCTGCGTTTTAATCAGCCCAAAGTGGATTATCCACGTAAGGTTCTGTCAATTCTATGGAAATTGCAGCCTCTCACAAGTCGTTTCGAAAAGGCCAGCCGCCATGAAGCATGTTGCGGACTATAATTTTACGACCCAATCCTCAATCTCGACCCGGCTGTGGGGCGGGTACGTTTGTCGCTGTGCCGGCAAACGAAATTCTGCTTGTAGTCCGGTAGAGAATATGGCCGCAAAATCCCTCAATCGCCCCGCGCATTGTAGTGCCGTCCTGCTGTCGCTCGTATTACTGACCGTCGCCGCCGATGCGCTAAAAGTTCACGGGGCCGAGAACAATAACTTTGCCACCGCCCTCAACTCGATCCGTGTCGACCAACTTCAGCGCCACGTCGAAACGTTGGCCGATGATGCCCTGGAGGGCCGAGAGGCCGGTACCCGCGGCGGAAGGGCCGCCGGACTTTATCTGAGAAACGAATTGCGCCTGTACGGCCTCGAAGGTGCGGCGGAGGGAGACGGCTATTTTCAGATATTTAGTGGCCGCTATCGCAACGTCCTCGGAAAAATCGAGGGCTCGGATCCGGAACTCAAGCATGAATTTATTCTGATCGGCGCCCATTATGATCATGTCGGGTACGGCAGTCGTCGGAATAGCTTTGGACCGTTGGGCCATATTCACAACGGCGCGGATGACAATGCCAGCGGGACTTCCGGGTTGCTTGAAGTCATCGAAGCATTTTCGAAATTAGATCGACTGCCCCGGCGGACCGTGTTGTTTGCGTTTTGGGATGCCGAGGAAAAGGGCCTACTCGGATCGAAGTACTACATTAGCCGGCCAGCCGCGCCGTTGAACCAGACGAAAGCGGTGCTCAACGTCGACATGATCGGGCGGTTGCGCGAGGATCGTCTGATGGTCCACGGAAGCCGCACGGCGGCCGGCTGGCGCGGCCTCGCGAGCCGGTTGAACGAGACGGATCTGACCATGGACTTTACCTGGGAATTAAAGGGCAACAGTGACCACTATCCGTTTTTTCAGCGCCGAATCCCGGTCTTGATGTTGCATACAGGCTTGCACGACGATTACCACCGGCCGCGCGATGACGCAAAAAAAGTGAACGTTGACGGCATCCAGCGGGTTTCGAGGCTGCTGTTTTCTATCGCTTATGAATTGGCCAACAGCGACAGGTCGGCCGACTTTCGCGAACAGGCACGGAAGGAAACTCCCGCCCAACAGAAAAAGTTGCTCGCACAACAGGTCGTAAAGTTACCTAAGCGGCTCGGTGTCAGTTGGCGACCAAATGAAGTGCTGCTCAACGGACTGCGTATCACCGGTGTCGAGAGGAATTCGCCGGCGCAGCGGTCTGGACTGCGCGGTGGCGACAGGATCGTCCTGTTTGACGCTACCGCGATCGCCGACGGTGGAGATTTGAAAGCGGCTGTCGTTTCCGCCAGGAATCCCGTTCCGATCGTCGTGCAGCGCGAAGGCAGCGGGGAGCCGGTGCGGATAAATATCCGATTGGTTGGCCGACCCTATCGGCTGGGTATCTCTTGGCGAACCGATGACGCGGAACCGGGCGTGTTGATTCTCAATCGCGTCGTTCCCGGTTCGCCGGCGCAACGCGCAGGACTGCAACTCAATGACCGAATCTACGAATTCGAGCACCGGCAGATTGAGCACGTTGACGATTTTCTGCAGGCAGCGCGGACCCGGGTCGGGTCGCTAACGCTGTTGGTCGAACGCGAGGGAAGACTGCACGAGGTGGTCGTTGAAGATCTGCCGGCAAACAATTCCGGTGAGTAAGACCGCAGACCACGGTCAACCTTCAAACCCGCCGGCTGCATCGCGCCACAGCTGCCTTATTTTTTAGCCGGCGCAAATTTGATCTGTTCGATGAGTTTTATGATTTCGTTTTGGGCGTTTTTTTGCCCGGAAACCGCGGTTATGGCGCCGACGACGTTGCTGTAACGGAGGTTGTAGTCGCATTCGAACTCGACCTCCATCATCTTGCCTTTGTCGGGGCCGCCTTCCTGCTCTAGGCGGCCCAGGATGTCGCGGTGGAGGTTCTTGAACTTATCGGAGGCTCTGTCTCCGGGAATAATTCGGTCTTCGAGAATAAGCCTTGAGAGCCTTCCCTCGCCGTCCGCTTCCAGCCGAACGTGCAGGGTTGTTTTTTCCGCTTCCTCAAGCTGTTCTTGCGGGGCGCCCATGACGGGCATACGGATATCGAAGTCGCCTTCCTGGGCGACGACTTTAAAGGTCAGAATGAAAAACACCAGTAGCTGAAAGACGATGTCGATCATCGGCGTCATCTGCAGTTCGACCTTGTCGCTGCCGCTGGCTTTTCGTTTTTGTCGAACTTTCATAGATAAACCTGTAAGCCGAAGTTAACTACCAATCGGGTTGAAATTACTTCGCCGGGGATCCTCTTTTACCCGCAGACGAAAACTTTCGAATTGGATTTTCTGACACAATTCGATCACCTCCTGCACCAAACCGGTCTTGGCATACCGGTGTGCGCGAATGATAACGTTGATCTTGGATGCCGGCAGCCGCCTCGCCCGCCGCTCTTTGCGGAGGATGTTCTCGAGCTCGTCGCCAATTTTCCACTTTTCGCCGCCGATGAGCGCGAAAAACTCTTTCGAATCCGTTTCCTTGGCGATCTGAATCGTCAAAGCCTGCTCCGGTTGTTTTTCGGGCGGTTTGGCAAGGACGCTGGACGGCAGCACCACGCGGGCGTCTTGATCGACTTGCGTAAAGTTGACCAGGACCATGAAGAACGCGATCAACTGAAAGACGATGTCGATCATCGGCGTCATATCCGCTTCCAGCAGCTCGCCGAACTCTCGCGACTTCACCCGCATTGTTGATTCCTCAAATCACTTTGGAATTGCGTTTGGGTTTCTGCTTATTTCTTTTCTTTGCCGACCGTTTGGAAGCGATTCATGAGACCCTCGCTGAGGATGCCGACCTCCAAAACGAGTCGGGCGACTCGATTGCGGAGGATGTTGTAGGCGGCAATCGCCGGGATCGCGATGGCCAGTCCGACTAGCGTTGTCCAGAGCGCTTTCGAAATACCGTCAGCCAACTCCTGGGCTTTCGGCGTGGCATCGCTAAGCGCGATAACACGGAAGGATTCGATCATGCCGTGAACGGTCCCGAACAAACCCAACATCGGCGAGACGGTTCCGATCAGAGCCATATAGCTGAGTTTGTGCTCGAGCTTCATGTTTTCCTCTTCGCCGACTTCCTGCATGGCTTCAATTGCCTGACCGTAACCGGCCGACAGTTTTCCGAGCCCGGCGGAAAGTACCTGGCCCAGGAACGACTCGTCGGCTTTCGCCAACTCGTATGCTTCCTGATAGCGTTTTTCATTCAGGTGCGCTTCGAATCCTTCGACCAGATGAATGGGCACGACGTTGTCGCGACGCGCCGTCAGGAGATTCATCACGAATAGGGCGACGAGCGTGAAAGAGAGCGCGAGGAAAATAATACAGTAGCCGATTCCCAGAGCTTCGATCATCCAGGAGAGAACATTTCCCCCGCCTTTATCTGCGTTGTCGTCGGAGCCTTCGTCGCCGGCTTCGTCACCACCAGCGTCGCCCGCGTCGGCGTCCTGCGCGTAGACGGTGGCAGACGTTGCAATCCCAACGACGGAGATTGCGGCGAATACGATCGAGAGAATACACAAAGAATAAGCCGCTGCCCGCACGGTACTCGTGAATGGCGAAATCCGCATTGTTGCCTCCGGAAGCTGAGCGATAATTCAAAAGGCCGCTTGGGGCCTAACCGTGAAAACCGAGTGATTAAACCGAATTAAGTAGTCTAATCAGAGTGTAGTGTCCTA
>JAYGDO010000070.1:0-11270 GCA_046582885.1 Pirellulales bacterium
AGTGCGGCTGAGTGGATTCGAACCACCACGTCCTATAAGGACACTAGGCCCTCAACCTAGCGCGTCTGCCAATTCCGCCACAGCCGCATGTACTGTGATGCCGGTAACAGCATAAGAAATTAAAACGGCCGTTGAAACTCCTCAATTTTGTGGCGACTCTGGACGGACCTGGGGCGGGTCGCGGTCGATGAGATTATCCGCCGGGTTGTTTCAACCCAGGACGGGAATCGGATTGTGTTGGCTGAGTTGCATGACCTCTGGCGGAACACCCGATACGAGCCGCAGCTGTCCCTGGTCGAACACGGTGTGCATGATCGTCGAAATCAAGTGCTTCGGCGTGAAGGGATCGGTCGCCGGCTCGCCGCCGTCTCGCGTCGATTGTCCCATCACGCGGCCGCCGTCGATTCCTCCGCCGTACATCAGTAGCGGCGCGAGTCGGCTCCAGTGGTCGCGGCCGCCGTTTTTGTTGA
Organism: Pirellulales bacterium; assembly: GCA_046582885.1. Taxonomy (GTDB): domain Bacteria; phylum Planctomycetota; class Planctomycetia; order Pirellulales; family UBA7805; genus JAYZEI01. The sequence continues at coordinate 471 of JAYGDO010000070.1, forward strand.
TCCGCGGAGTGCGGCCCATTTCGCCCGTACAAACAAGCATAATTTTGTCCTGCAGTCTCCGGGCCTCGAGGTCTTCGACGAAGGCGGCGACCGCGTGATCGAAGCTGCGTCCAACCGCTTCCATGCCGTCGGCCATGTTTAGGTTGTTGCCGTCGGCGTGCATGTCCCAAACGCCGGCATATCCGGCATGGATTGTGACAAATCCGCAGCCAGCTTCGCATAATCGCCGCGCCAGCAGCAGCAGCTTGCCAATCGATTTAGCCTGGGCGGTGTAATAGCCCTTCTTGCCTCGCGATACTTTGTTCCAGCGGCCCGCCGCGGCATAGTCGGCCGTGTCGTACAGCGCCAAGGTTCTGGGATCCTCGCGCGTCAGGTCCAGGGCGGCAGAAATGCCGCCACCGAGCAGCAGGTTGTACGCTTGCTGCTGGACGTCATCGGTTGCCGTAACCTGGCCCGTGGTGTCGATTTGCCGGTTCAAGCGGTCCAACTGCTTCAATAGCGCCCGGCGATCGTCGAATAACCGCCCGGGCGGCAGGCTGATCTTCATGTCTTTTTGCAACTGTCCTCCCGCACCCGGTACAAAAGGCGCGAAGTTGTCGCCGTACCTGCCGGTGGACGAAAGATTTCCGCGGGCCTGCGGCCCGGGTACGTCGTCGCAAACTGCGCTGGGATGGAGGATGGCATTGGTTGGCACGCCGGATCGGGGTCGCGTCGGACCGGCGACACGGGAGTAGTGAACGCCGATATTTGTTTCCAGAGAATCGGGACCAACGATTGGTTGAATGTTGTGCCCGCTGTTATTGGTTTTAAACGAACGGACAATATTCAGCTTGTGGGCGATCTTGGCCAACCGCGACACCGTTTCACCAAACGAGACACCCGGTAGCGAAGTTTGCACCGTGCCGCCAATGGTGCGCGTCGCGTCGGGAACGTCGACTTTCGGATCAAACGTCTCGAATTGACTCGGCCCACCTTGTTGAAAAAGAAAAATCACCGACTTGCCGGAAATCGGGTTCACCGCCTGGTCCCCCGCAGCGCGGGCTGCCAGCAAGGACGACAGCGACAAACCGCCCAACCCCAGACCGCCGATGGTCAAAAATCGGCGCCGGTTGATTCCGTGCCGGCCGTTGTCAATGGTGAGCATTTGGTTTCCTTTCCCAAGATGCCGTGTCACATTCCTTCCGAATTGCGGTTCCCTAATTTTAATCTTCGGCTGTTGAAGTTGCCAACAAGAAATCCGGCTGCTTGATTACCGAATGTCGAGAGTTTTCTCTGTTTATTTCACAAAATTTTCTAGTTTGCCCAAGCGTCGCCAAGTAGTATGCCGCTATGCCAAAATTGACGCTGCGCACGGTTGTTTCCGATCCGGTACTCTTTCTGGCAACAGGGTTTGGATTTGGGGCTTCTCCCAAAGCGCCCGGAACCGCCGGCAGCATCTGGGGTTTGCCCTTGGCGTGGGCGATTGGCCAAGTTCCACAAGTCGGCCCGCTACCTGCAGCGATCGTTCAAGTTGCTTTGATTGTGGCGATCTGTGCTGCCGGCGTTCCGTTGTGCTCGTCCGCGAGCAGACGATTGGGAGGCCAAAAAGATCCCGGTGCCATTGTGTTTGACGAAATTGCCAGCCTGCCGATAACGTTTTTTCTCATCCCCTGGCATGAATACGACGGGGCCGGTTTGGGCGTTGTCTTGGCCGCCGGATTTCTACTGCATCGAGTTTTTGACATCACCAAACCGCCGCCGTGTCGGCGGTTGGAACGCCTGGACGGCGGCCTGGGGATCATGGCCGACGACTGGATTGCGGGCATCTATTCGTGTTTGGCACTGCATGCATTGTTGTGGATTTGGCAGATTATGTGACACGGACCGCATCCGAGGCTCTGCCACAGGGCGTATCGCATTGTTATGATACCTTTTTCCGCCTGACCGGGGTTTGTGCAATCATCTTATTACATCTGGAGGCGCAATCATGACACGATTCACGCTGCTTGTTGTTGTCGTTGCCTGTGCGGTTTCCACGGCGGTTTTGGCCGACAAGAAAGAGGGGGCCAAACCGGAAAAGGGCTTTGTGTCGTTGTTTGACGGAAAATCGCTAGACGGTTGGACGGCCAGCGAAAACAAGGACTCGTGCAGTGTCAAAGACGGAGTGATCGTCGTCGCCGGTCCCCGCAGTCATCTGTTTTATTCGGGCAAGGTGAACGGCGGCGAATTTAAGAACTTCGAATTCAAGTGCGAAGTGCGGACAACGCCCGGTTCTAATTCGGGTGTCTACTTCCACACCAAATATCTCCAAAGAGGTTGGCCGAACCGCGGTTACGAGGCGCAGGTTAACAACACGCATGGCGATCCCCGCAAGACGGGTAGTCTTTATGCGGTTAAGGACGTGAAAAAAGCGCCCGCCAAAGATAACCAGTGGTGGGAATATCACATCATCGTCAAAGGCAAAACGATCACGCTGAAAGTGAATGGCACGACGACGGTCGAGTATACGGAACCGGCCGATTTGAAGCGTCCCGAACGGCAACTAGAAAGCGGCACGTTCGCGTTCCAGGCGCACGACCCGAAGAGCGTCGTGCACTTTCGTAATATTCGAGTGAAGGTTCTCCCTTGACCGCACGGATTCTTGACGGCAAGGCGCTGGCGCGAAAGATCGAAGCCGAGATTGCCGACGACGTCGTCGAATTTATTCAAAACAACGTGCTGGCTCCCCGGCTGGACGTTGTCCTTGTGGGTGAGGATCCCGCCAGCGAGGTTTACGTGCGCGGCAAACGCCGCGCTTGCGAGCGGGTGGGCATCGATGGCCAGTTGCATCGTCTCGCCGATGATGTCGCGGAGGATGAATTGCTGGGGCTGATTGCCAAGCTCAATGGCGACGACGCGGTTCACGGCATCCTGGTCCAACTGCCGCTACCGAGCCAGATCGACGCGACTGCGGTTTTGCGCGCGGTCAATCCGAGCAAAGATGTCGATGCCTTTCATCCCGAAAACGTGGGACGATTGGTTCAGGGGAATCCGCGGTTCCTGCCATGTACGCCGCAAGGAATTCAGCAGCTACTGGTGCGAGAAAAGATTGAAACCGCGGGGCGGCACGTCGTTGTCATCGGGCGGAGCGAAATTGTGGGTAAGCCGATCGCCAATATACTGCTTCAGCGCGGCGCGGCTGCCGACGCGACCGTTACGGTCTGTCATAGCCGTACGGCTGATCTGCCTTCCATCACGCGCCAGGCCGAAATTCTGATCGTGGCTATTGGCCGGCCGCGGTTTGTCACCGCTGAAATGGTTCGCCCGGGTGCGACGGTGATCGACGTTGGTGTTAACCGCACGGAAGACGGATTGGTCGGGGATGTCGATTTCGACGGCGTCTGCGAAGTCGCGGGTGCTATCACTCCGGTTCCCGGCGGTGTCGGTCCGCTGACCATTGCGATGGTGCTATCGAATACGCTCGAAGCGGCCCGCTGCTCTATTTAAAATTAAGATCCTGGTTCTCGTTTTCTGGTGCTTCATCTGTCCGCATGTCAAACGGCGTAAAATGCGCGGCTTGGTCCTCCCCTAAATTATCTCGTCGTGGTGGTCGCGGTAGATTGCCGATGATGCGAAGGAGTTTCGAGATACTGTTTTTCTGGTCCGCCACACCAGGATTCCCGCCAAGGATCTAAAAATGTTAAGACAATCATTGCTGTCGTGGATAGTTGTTGGTTTGGCCGTTGCCGCCACGAGCGCCCAGGAGGAACCGGTTTACTATGAATCGGGCTCACAAGCCTCATCGGGCAAAGCCGGTTGCGATGCGAGTGATGACTGCAATGCGTCTTGTGACACCTGCTGCCAAAAATGTAAACACCACGCCAAAAAACAGAGCTGGTGCTGGGCCAGCTGCAATTGCAACGGTAGTTACAAGTTTCCGGTTCCGCCTTTGTACACGTATCATTGGCCGGGGCTTTATTCGCACCGACTGATGACAGATTATCATAGCCCCTGGCGGTTTCCGGCGATTCGTCCCTATCCGGGCGACGAGCAGCCAGGTGACGAGTTGTCGGAACGCCGCAAGTCGGTTCGGCAAGTCAGTCAATCGGCTCCCCGCCAAATCCGGGACAATGTTTGGCAGCGGGGCAGCGAACCGGTTAGCGCCAAGATTGAGCGGTTGTACCGCTAAACAGTTCGTCGCGGCCTATTGTCCTTGACAGTTCTGCTCTGCGAACCGTTCGGTAGCCGTCTTATCTCCGTGGCGACTCGCAACCGGGCGGTGGTTCCTTTCTGCGGGCAGTTCATTCTTTGTTCTGTCGCATAATCTACGCACGAATCCGGGCTCATGCTGTCACTGATAAGTCTCGGTTGTTGGCCGCTAGCTACGTCAGCAGTCTATTCACTAGCCGTGCTAGCTCGCCGTGCTACTGCTAACAACGTATTAACAACCGTCAACATCCACAATTAGGGAACAACCGGATTATTCGGAATAATTAGATCAATTTCGGAATCCATTACCCCGATAACGTACTGACGTAACGATTACCTTTGGGCCTGTAACGCGCCCAGAAGATGACTGTCACCCAGATCGTTTTGTAGATTAGGACGCAAGCTGATGAAGCTAGATCTAGGGAAACTTGGCACAGGCCGAATCGCACTTTGGTTTGGTGTAATTACGACTGTCGTAACCTGCTCAGTGGTGTTGCTCTTCCAGCATTCACTATCCGCCGGTCCGCCGCTCGATTCAAAAACCGACCAGCAGACGGCCTCGCCAGCGCCGAGTGTTTGGCATCGAGTCATTAAGCATCAGCTTGACGGCGGACAAGACCAGCAGGGCGGTGTCGCGAACGACTCGACCGCGCTGGATCAGGGAACGAATGGCAGGAATGATGTACGATTTTTGAGGCCCGTACTCGCGCCGGAAAATTCGGGTTTGTCGACTACCTCACCGCAAAGTGATGATTCGCCAGAAAATCGGATTCAACTCGTTGTCCCGGCAATGCACGAATATCCGATCCCTAACGCCCCGGCAAAGTCTTCCAGGCGATCATCGATCAAACTCCTGTCGTCGTCAAACAACAAAGATAAGAGCAAAACCCAGAATGGCGCCGCTTCGAAGTCGCCAGAAAAGGGGAATTCGGTCGAACCGAATAAACTATCTTCGCGCAGGTCTGCCGCCAAGCCAAGTGGTGATAAGTCTGCCGGCGATCAAAAGATGGCAAAGACTCCGTACTCAGATATTTACAAGTCACTTTCGTCGTCGCGGCGCAAGAAGCCTAGTGTTTCAAATCCGACGGCCGACACGGCAGTTTCCACGCCAGCTGTCACGCAGCCAGATGCTCCTGCAGAGCAAACGGCAGCCACACCGGCCAAGCCGGCAGAAGTTAAAGAAGAACTGTCGCAAACGAAGCCGCTTGTTCCCGATGATTTGCGAAAGTTCTACGAGGCAACTAGATCGGTTGTCGCCAAGCGTTTATCCGGTGATCCCGCCGGTGCGGAAAGTGAGCAATCGGCGAAAGAGCAGTCCCTGGCGGGCTCCCCGCTTGAAAAACCGCAATCCGAGAATCCGGACGCCACGCCGTCTGACCTTGAGAAGCCAGCGGCCGAGGCGAAAGCGGCCGCTCAGCCGGCCGCCGGCGCGATAGCGGACGTGCAGCAGCCTGAAAAGGACGATTCGCCGGCAGAGACTGCCAAACCAGTTTCTCCGATTGTGAATAAGCCCACGGCTCCGGCTCCGGCGGTTCGCGTTGGCGCAAAGCCGCAGATCGTCGAAGCTCCAAAGGGCGAGGTTCAACCGCCGGCAGTCGCTCAAAAGCAACCTAATTTGTCCGAAAAAGTTAATCTACCCATCAAGCCGCGACAGGACGCCGTTCCACCAGCGGTCTCCGTGTCAACACCACCGAAGGAACTGGTTTCGTTTCGGAAATCGAAGCCGAACGGTGCGGCTGAAGCGGCGGATAAAACAACGCCCAAGGATGGTTTTGAAACCATCGATCATTTGCACAAGCGGGGGTTGGTTCCCTTTGAACCGGTCGCCCAGGTTGTTCCCGGTGCGGACCCGCTCGCGCAGCAGGATCCACACGAGCCGGAACTGTTCGAGGTGCTTGGTCCCAGTGGTGAATTAAACGTGACCATGCGGCGCAGCAAAGTGTTGCGGTGCAAAGAGAATGTCTTCCGCTTGGCAGTCGCCGACGATAGAGTTTGCGACGTCGTCCAGTTCACACCTCGCGAGGTTTCGATTGTCGGCCGCGCGGTCGGCGCGACTGATGTCACGTTTTGGTTTGTGGGCGAAGATCAGCGACCGGTCACCTACCTGGTAAGGGTTACGCCCGATCCGGAATTGCAAAAGACTCGCGAGCACGAGTATCAAATTCTCGAGCAAGTCCTGGCCGAGCAGTTTCCCGACAGCAAAGTGTACCTAGTGCCGGTGGCGGACAAGCTGATCGTCAAAGGCCAAGCCAGGGATGCCGAAGAAGCGTCACAGATTCTATCTATCATTCGCAGTGAAGCAGCGGATTACACGAGCCGATTCGGCCGTATTGTAGCGGGCCGCGCGGCTAGTCCAATTCCCGGTGGCGGTGCCACGGGGAACGCCATGGTTATTAACATGCTGCGGATTCCCGGTGTTCAACAGGTGGCGCTTCGGGTCAAGATTGCCGAACTTTCCCGTTCGGCAGCTCGTCAAACGGGCCTTAACTTGGATATCGCCACGCAATTCAGTCAAGGAGCGTTGTTGATGCAAACGTTGCTCAATTCGGGCACGTCAACTTCGATAATTGCCAACTTCAGCGACTTCGACGTCGACCTCGGTTTGAACTGGCTCAAGAGCCACGGTGTGATTCGAATTCTGTCCGAGCCGACATTGGTCACAATGAGCGGACGATCTGCCAGCTTCCACGCGGGCGGGCAATTTGCCGTCCCGACGACAGTCGGGGTGTCGGGCGTTGGTGCGATCACGACCAGTTATAAGAACGTCGGTGTATCGCTGAACTTTCTGCCTGTTGTACTCGACAAAGACCGGATGCGACTGGAGGTGTCACCTTCGTTCAGCCAGTTGGATTCCAATTTTGACTCGGGCAACAATCCAGGTTTGACCAGTCGAGAAGTAACGACGACGGTTGAGATGCGAGAAGGTCAAACGCTGGCAATTGCAGGATTATTGGAAGACACGATGCAGTCCGGTTCGGTTTCCGATTTCCCATTTTTGCCGCGGTTCTTAGGCAAGCGTGACGTGACCCGTAGCGAAACGGAGTTGATCATTTTGGTAACACCCGAGTTGGTGCATCCGATGGAACCGGAAGCCGTCCCGCCACTGCCTGGTTTTGATGTGACCGAGCCCACGGATCGCGAGTTCTACATGCGTGGCCACATTGAAGGTATTTCTACGCATGAGCATCGCGCCACGGTTTGGCCGCGGCTCCGCCGTCGATATCGTGCGGGCGGTGAGGAGATGATCAGCGGCCCCTTCGGCCACGGACAATGAGAACGTAACGCGAACTGTAGTAAGCAGACGGCGTCGATCGTAAGCGGAGTAGACTCAGATTTGAATCTCGGCGGATTGTTGAAGAGCCGAATGTCGAAATCACAGGGTGGTTTACCATGTACCGTAATTTCTCAATATTGTTTTTGTTGCTGGCAACAGCCTCATTAGGGTGCCATGGCAACACGGGTCACCGTGGGCGGCTCGGTCCCGTACACGATCGCCCGCTCGCAGTCGGCGCGGCGACCGACGCGTTTTGGGCGACGCAGCAGACCAATGCGGAAGCAGCGGACTTTATCTTTTTTGATCACGAATTCGAGGGCAACACGGCCATGCTGACGTCGGGGGCAAAGAAGAAACTGATGTCGGTCGCGTTGCGGTTGGAACATGTTCCGTTTCCGATCGTGATCGAAGAGAGCCTCCATGACCGACGACCGCAGTTGGATGTGGCTCGGCTGCGGACCGTTGTCGAGCAACTCGCGAGGCTGGGTGTTGAAGATGCGGAACGTCGTGTCATCATTGCACCGACCTTTGCCGAAGGAGTCTCTGCGGTCGAAGGTGAGGCGGCGTACCACCGGGTGTTGTCCGGAGAAGCGCAAGGCAACCGTCGCGGCAGCAATCGTTAACTCGAGGGGGAGTAAAAGGAACAATTAATGGTGACCGCAACGGATCGTCTTTGCTGTCTGTTTGCCGCTGTGTTGACGTCCGCAATCTTCTGCGGTTGTTCCGGGGCATCATTCCTGCGGACCGACAAGATGGAATCGCCTGGCGCAAAGGTCAGCGGTAAGCAGAACAAAAAATCCGAGCCTGAGGCCTTTCTCGACTTTGGAAAGGCGACCGTCTCTGAACGGTTGGCCAAAGCGCGGCACTACGAACAAGCGGGTCGCCTCGAACGGGCGCGTTCTATTTATCGAGAGTTGATTGCCGATTCGCCGGAGCGTTGGGAGTCTTATCATCGGCTCGCCCTGGTGGCCGATCGGCAACGTCGGCATCGCGAAGCGGCCATGCTGTACGAAACGGCTCTGCGACTCAAGCCCCTTGATGCGCGAATCCTCAACGACTTGGGATACTGTTTTTTCCTGCAGGGAAAACTGGATAAGGCGGAAAGTGCCTTGGCCAAGGCCGTTGCCATTACTCCAACAGACTCGCGATTTCGTAATAATCTTGGTTTGGTCTACGGGCATCAAGAGCGGTTCGAGGAAGCGCTTGAGGCTTTTAGAATTGCGGGCAGTGAAGCCGACGCGCAGTACAATCTGGCGTTCATTTTCACGTCCAAGGAAAATATCGACGCCGCCAAGAAGTGTTTCAGTCTGGCGCTCGCAGCGGATCCGATGTTTGACAAGGCTCGTAATGCACTGGCATCGTTTGCGCGTTACGAGCAAGCACCGAACGAATTCGTGGATGATGAAAGGCTTGCGGACGGGCGGCGATGGGTTCCCTACGTCGAAAGTCAAACCAGTGGTGGAGTCGTTCAGGCCAGTTACACGGCCGCTGATCGCGGCGAGGCATCGACCGCTGCGGCAATTCGAGCTGACGTGCCAGCGCGGGCGTCATACGCTACGCCGAGGCAATAGCGGCCAGCTTGATCCGGCACTCTGCCGGAGCGGAGTCGACGCTTTCGAGATAATCTGGCAGAGGCGGTGAAAAAAATCACGGGATGCACTCGGCCGGTCGATCAGCCGGCATCCCCGCCGCTTGTTTCAGCCCGACGGCCGATCCGGTTTTGAGTCGACCCAGATGACTCACTCGTTCTCGCCGATGCAGTAGAGGGACTCTTGACGGCGATCTCGCTCACCGGAAGCAACCCGCATGAAAATCCGATTCCCGCAAATCGTCGTTGTGGCGAAGGTTTCGGTGCCGAGTTGGTTTTTCGCGACGGCTTTAAATTTCTCTGGCGTGGCCCGGAAGACAAATGTTGTGCCCCGCTCGTTCGTGGCGTAGATATTCCCGGCCGCGAGAGTCGGTGATGCACTGATCGGACCTCCCAGCCGCTCTTTCCACATCTCCTTTCCGTCGCTGGCCTGCCAGCAATAGGCAACGCCGGCATCGGTCACGGCATAGATGTGACCGTCATGGATCAGCATGGATTGTTCGTAACATTTTTGGTTGTTTTGCCAGACGATTCCGCCGCTGCCGTCACCTCGAATACAAACGGTCTGTGCTTTGGGATAACCGCCGCTGGCGAAAACCAGCTTGTCGTTCCACAGCATGGTGCCGCAGGTAGCGGCCGTCGTAGCTCGTGTCGCCCAGAGTTGTTCGCCGGTATCTGGGTTGTAACTAACGACTTGGTCACAACCACTCAGCAACAATTGTTCGCGGCCCGCGACTTGTGCGACGACGGGCGACGACCAACTGATTTTTTCGAGTCGCTGTGTGCGCCATTTTTCTTCGCCCGTCGCCAGATCCAATGCAATCAGAAGTGAATCGCTATCGCAATCGGAAACAACAATCAGCGTCGACTTGTGAATGAAAGGGGAAGCCGCGTAACCATATTTGTATTTTTGCGGTGCATAGGATGCGGGAACCTTTTTCCAGATCGGGCGGCCGTCCATTCCGAGCGCCGTTACATGCAAATTATTGTGATGAACAAAAACCACGAAGAGCCGCTTGCCGTCGGAAGCAACGGTGGGCGAGGCGTGAGTGTTTTTTGTGTGAATGCGTGGCGGCAATCCGCCACGATTCAAATCAGTTTTCCAGAGGTGCCTGCCGGTCGCACGGTCATAACCCAGGACCGATTGCGTCTGTTGACTCTCGTAGGCTGTGGTTAGGATGATCCGAGCGCCGACCACGGTCGGCGAAGAATGGCCGCGGCCGGGAACTTTGATTTTCCACATCACGTTTTTTGTTTCGTTCCACTCGACGGGTACCTTCTGCCCGTCGGTGGCCGCGCCGTTTCGATTCGGACCTCTCCATTGCAACCAATCGTTGGCGGCGATGCGTTGATCTACTGTGCTCACAGTGCAGATTAACAACGCGAATACCAATGTGTGTTTCGAAGTCATGCTATACCCCGTTCGACCACCGAGTTCTATCGTCAACCGCACTGCGCGGCACACAGCGCAGGGCCAGTTATATCTCATGGATGATGCGTCGGCCAGGATTCTTTCAGCGGACGGATGTATCGGGCATGCATAACAGTTACACTGAACGAAGCGACTTTCATCTGGCGGCGAACGCGGCATGGGTAAAATGGGATCATGAAAAAAGTCACCGAACTTGCCAAGTGGTCAGTCTTGTTAGTCGTTTTGTTGCTTTGTGGTGCGCCGCTCGAAGGCGAACCCCCTACGCGGGGCATGTTCCAACCGGCGAAAGGTAATCAGACCGCCGCCGCGGACGAGGGCGCCGCGAAATCGGAGCCCGCG
>JAYGDO010000128.1:0-16644 GCA_046582885.1 Pirellulales bacterium
GCCGACGCGCTGGGTCGGGCTGTCGAGTGTGATGAGATCGGGATGCGCGGCTTCGAGCTGCTTCAACTCGTCCATCAGCCGATCGTACTCGCTGTCGCCAATCTCCGGCGCGGCCTCGACGTAATATTTTAGGTCGTGGCGGCGAATCCGCTCGCGGAGCGACTCAATTCGTGTAGCGTAACTCTTGGACAAGTGTCGGCCTCGTTTATGGTTCACTCGCGACCAGAACGTTAAGCGGGTTTGTTATCCGCTCTGCCGTCTGGTCACGGTTAAACGAAAGACTCACCCGCCGCACTCCGGCGCGACTTTGACGGGCGTGCCTGCGGGGATGTGTGGAACCATACAGAGGAACTTCATCGTCCGCTCGCCCAAATTGCGGAACTGATGTACTTCGTTCGGCGCAACGTAGATGAAATCACCTTTTGTTAGTGGCCGCTCGGTTTCGCCTTCGACCACGACACCGTCGCCATCAATTACATAAATCTCGTGTTCGTAAGGATGGCTGTGCCTGGGTGTGTGGCCACCCGGCTCAACGTCGAACTGCCGCATTGCAAACGTCGGCGCGCCGTCGTTTTGGTCGACGAGCCAGCGAACCGTACAGTTGCTCGCGCCGTCCATCTCGACCGGCTTGGCTTCAACATCCGTGGTGTGCATCACCTTCATGACTACTGTCCTTTGACGCAACAGGATTAATAGAATCGTTTTCTTCTTGTGCCGCACCGCGACGCTGCCAGTATTCGTCACTGCAGATCGCGCCGATAGTGAATAGCCCCAGCAGCAAAACTTCGCCACCCAACAGGATCATGCCGTGCTGGTCCATAAACCGCATCAAGCGAGAACCAGACGTCGGTCCGCCATCGACCAGCATGACATCGCTGTACGCCATGAAACCGAAAGCGGAAGCGGAAACAACAAACGCGATGCCAACGACCACCAACAAAGCATAAAACGGGTTACAATTTTTACTTTTCCCTGCCACACGCTGATTATAACATTCGTTCCGCCGTAGAGGGATGGCAGCACTCGTCGCGAATCTGCTCAATGTGGGCAACGAAGTCAGCGGCCCGTTCCGAGCAGTCGTAATATTGGTCCTGGCTGGAACAGGCTGGCGAAAGCAGAATCACGTCGCCCTTCACGGACTGCCGCCAGCACCATTTAAGTGCCGTCGCCAGTGAATCGGTTTGGAAAGTGGGCCCGACGCTCCGTGTCGGGCAAGTCTGGTCGCGGCCCCGGCGGCAACCGCCATTGCGATCCAACTCACCCTCCGCTTCACGCAGTGCCGCGGCGATTTTCGCTGCTGTTGCTCCGAATAACGCCGTCCCGGCCGCCCGCTTTGCAATCGTTTGCGCAAGAAGGTCGACAGCAGTTCCCTTGTCCGCGCCTCCGGCCAGAAGCCAGCAATTTCGATCGCCCAATGCTTCCAGCGCGGCAATGGTTGATTCGGGCGTCGTCGATTGCGAGTCGTTGACGAATGTACGCCCTCGGACGACTGCCACCGTTTCCAAACGATGCGGCAGGCCGCGAAATTGACTGAGGCCCACAAGCACTTTTTCAGGATCGCACCCGGCCGCGACCGCAGCGCTGGCGGCCTGCGCGGCATTCCGACGGTTGTGTTCACCCACGAGCCGCAATGGCGGCAATCGATGCGTTTCCAGCGGCGCACAAATCTGATCGACCTCCGCGGCGAAGCAACGCTCTTTGGGATCGACAATGACCGTCTGTTTACCCGACTTTCTTTCGATCAAGCGACGTTTGGCATTTTTGTATTCCGCAAAGCTGTGATGCCAGTCCAGATGATTCGGTGTGCAACCGGTAAACACGGCGATGGAGGGCAGCCGGGCCTGTTCACTCAGCCAGTGCAATTGAAAGCTGCTCAACTCCAAAACAACCAAATCATCGGTCCGGATGTTATGCAACTCCGGCAGCAAGCTGCGTCCGATATTTCCGCCCAGCCAGGGGCGGTGCCCCGCCGCTTCACCGGCCGTGGCGATCATCGCAGCGGTCGTCGATTTTCCATTTGTGCCCGTGACCGCGACGATCGACGACGGGCAGTGATCGAGAAATAATTCGATCTCAGAGGTAATTCTCGCGCCGCTACATCGTGCAGCTTCGACATTAGAGTCACCCGGACGCACGGCGGGATTAACGACGACCAGATCGGCGCAGCGAAAATCCTCAACACGGTGCTCGCCCAGGCGAAACGACGCGACTGGACAACCCGCCAATCCGCGCAAAGAAGCACGCAGCGACTTTTCGCCGGCAACGTCCGTGACGGTCACCACCGCGCCGCGGGCCGCCAGGAACCGCGCCGCCGCGACGCCACCACCGTGCCCACCCAACCCCATGACGACCGCACGAATTCGGTTGTATGTCATTTAAGTGACCCGCACGGCGCGATATGATGAAGGGTTGCATTTTGTCGAATTTGCCCGCTGGGAGCAACCGAAGTGTCGGCACGTCAGATTTCGCTGCGGGGTGTCGAGGTTCACAACCTCAAACAGATCGATTTGGATTTGCCACACAAAAAACTGATCGCCTTCTGCGGACTTTCCGGAAGTGGCAAAACGTCGCTAGCGATCGACACGCTTTATGCCGAGGGCCAACGGCGCTACATCGAGAGATTTTCGCCTTACACGCGACAGTTTTTCGAACAACTTGACAAACCCGAGGCCGAGCGGATCGATGGAATTCCGGCAGCCGTCTGCGTGACACGCAAGCAAACCAGCCCATCCAGCCGATCGACCGTCAGTACGGCAACGGAGATCCACGATTACCTACGGCTGCTGTTTGCCAAAATTGGGCGAATTGTTTGTCCGGGCTGTGAAAAACCGGTTATCAGTGACACCCCGCAGACTGCGGCCGAGCAATTGGCGGGACTGCCGCAAGGCGCGCGATTCATGATCGCCTTTGCCGCGGAGGATGGGGACTTCAACGCAAGAATCGAAGCACTACGCCAAGAGGGTTTTCGACGGGTAATTGCCGGTGGACACATACTGAGCCTGGATGACCCCAAACTCGAACCGCTCGAGTCGGATGCCGTGGTTCACGTAGTGGTCGACCGGCTGGTCGCCGGTGACGCTGACGAAAAACGAACCCAGGATTCGGTTGAAACCGCGTTTGACCGCGGTGGCGGTCAATGTTTGGTCTACGTCGAAAACAGCGGGGCAACCGAGGCGGCTCTCATTGATGGCCGAGACTGGCGAAAATTGTATTTCAGCGATCAACTCGTCTGCAGCAAGTGCCGGGTCGAATTGCTCGACCCGGAACCGGGTCTGTTCGGGTTCAACAGCCCGTTAGGCGCTTGCAGTAAGTGCGAAGGTTTCGGCAATGTTGTCGAAATCGACATGGACCGTGTCGTGCCCGATCGGTCTAAATCGATCCGCGACGGAGCCATCGCACCGTGGAATACACCCGCTTACGTGCACGAATTGAAAGAACTGCTGGCTCTGGCCAACGACTATAAGTTGCCGGTGGACGTTCCGTTCGAACAGTTGACCGACGAACATTTGCGGATTCTCCACGAGGGCGTCCGCGAACGAAAATTCGGCGGCCTGGTCGGTTTCTTCAACTGGCTTGAACGGCGCAAATTCAAAATGCACGTCCGCGTATTCCTCAGTCGCTGGCGATCGTACCGCACCTGTCCGGCATGCCAGGGTGCTCGACTGCGGCCCGAAGCTTTGGCGGTTCGCGTCGGCGGAAAAAACATTGCTGAACTTTCTGCGCTGAATATTGATCAGTGCCGCGAGTTCTTTCGCGAATTGTCATTGAGCGAACACGACCAATCGATCGCGCAGATGATGCTCGGCGAAGTCATATCGCGACTCGGCTTTCTTGAATCGGTGGGCGTGTCGTATTTGACGCTCGACCGCACGCTTCGTACGTTGTCTTCCGGCGAAGCACAACGCGTTGCGCTGACCACGGCGCTCGGTTCGAGTTTGGTGAATATGCTGTACGTGTTGGACGAGCCATCGATCGGGTTACATCCGAATGACCTGGCCCCGCTGGTTCTCGCAATCACAGGTCTACGAGATCGTGGCAATTCGGTCGTTGTGGTCGAACACGAGGCGACGTTACTGCGGGCCGCAGACCAAATTGTCGAGCTTGGTCCCGGCGCCGGCGAGCGTGGTGGCGAAGTTGTTTTTCAGGGCACCATCGACCAGCTGGAATCGGACACCGGCAGTTTAACCGGCGACTATCTGGCCGGCCGACGTGGCGTAAGCGCTACGAACGGCCGCCGCCTTCCCGATCACGGCTGGATTCGCCTAGCCGGCGCTCGAGGGAATAACTTGAAAAACATCACGGTCGAATTTCCACTAGGCCTGCTGTGCGTTGTCACGGGCGTCAGCGGATCGGGGAAATCGACGCTGGTTCAAGACACGCTCTACCCTGCGCTCTGCCGACGCATGCGGAAGGACGCGCCAATACCGCTCGACTTTGACGACGTTTTCGGCGACGGCCAACTGGAAGACTGTGTGATGGTGGATCAAAGTCCGATCGGCCGCTCGCCGCGATCGAACCCCGTTACTTACATCAAGGCCTTCGACGAAATCCGCGCCGTCTTTGCCGATACAATCGAGGCCCGGACTCGAAATTTTGCCGCCGGCCATTTCAGTTTTAACGTCGATGGGGGCCGCTGTACAAAATGTCGAGGCGATGGCTTCATCCAAATTGACATGCAGTTCCTGGACGATGTGTTTATGAAATGCCCGCAGTGCCACGGCCGCCGTTATCGCGCAGAAGTCCTCGACATCAAAGTTCGCGGCCGCAACATCGCCGATGTGCTGGACCTCACGGTGCGCGAGGCGTTTGTGTTTTTTCGCGGACGGCCCAAAGTGCAAGCGCGGTTGAAACGTCTGATCGACGTTGGTTTGGATTACTTGCGACTGGGTCAACCGGCCAGCACGCTGTCGGGTGGCGAATCGCAACGGCTGAAGTTGGCGACCTACCTGTCCGCCGCGAGGCGAGGGCGAACACTGTTTATTCTCGACGAACCCACGACAGGACTGCACTTCAGCGATGTGGTACAACTGCTCGACTGCTTCGACGCGTTGCTGGCCGTCGGGCATTCGTTAATTGTCGTCGAACATAACCTACAGATCATGAAAGCCGCGGATTACGTGGTGGATCTTGGACCTCGCGCTGCGGACGAAGGTGGACAAATCAGCGCCTACGGGACTCCGGAAGAAGTCGCACGCGAGAAAAGTTCGATCACCGGGCGGTTTTTGGCGAAGGCGTTTGCGAGCGACATCCGCGAAACCGCCGAATCGTGATTAAATACCGAGCGGGATTGTTTTGAAGAACCTTTTGGACCAACTCGAAGTGTTTTACGGCGACACGAACGAATGCGTGGCGTCGGTTTATGCTCGTTTAATGATCGCCACGGATTCAACGGATTATTCATTGAACGGTCAGATTAGAGGCCCGAACAGTGCCTTCGGCCAAACGCTGTCCAGCACAAATTCGCTTAGCGATCTGGGGCCCGGTCGCTCGGTATTGGCCAAGGCTTCCGTCCCAGATCCGTGTTTTTGGTCCCCCGAATCCCCGGCGCTATACGAATTGACGGTCGAGCTGCGCCACGGCGGACAGGTCGTCGAAACAACAAGCCGCGAGTTCGGCATTCGAATGTTTGGGCGTCGCAATCGTGACTTGTTTTTCAATAGTCGCCGCTGGGTTTGTCGCGGCGTTTTGAAGCGAGGGCCGCAGGATTTCGACGATCTATCTCAGTACCGCGAAAATTCAATGGTAATCGTTCGGGAACAGCCCGAGGACTCACTCTGCGAAGCAACATCGCGACAGGGCGTCATGCTTATTCCATTGCTTTGCGGTGACGAGAAACAGATTCTGCACGATCTCAAACGCGTGGCTCACTGGGGCTCGGTGGGAATGGCGATGATCCGGCCGTCGGGGACCGTTGACGGCGGCAAGCTGTCAAGCACTGCGCTGAATGTCTTGCTCGTGGAGGTTAACACCTCGCCGGAACCAATAGAGCCTGCAAATTGGGCCAGTGCGATCTTCGGATTCCGTTTAGCACCGGAGGCGTGCGGGCGTCAGGCCGCCAAATGTCATCTGCCGGTGTTTGCATTCCGTCGCTATGATGGATTGGACGAAACCTGCGTCGATGCGCGGCGAGAGTGCGAACGACTGCAGGCCGACCTCGCGGTGCATGGCGATTTTTCCGGATACATCATCGGATGAGTGACGCTAAAGAGAATCTCGAACGTTATGTACGTCAAATGCGTTACCCGCCGATTGGCGAGGAGGGCCAGCGGCGGCTAGTCGAGAGCCGTGTCCTGTTGTGCGGTTGCGGTGCATTGGGTTCGGTCCTGGCCAGTACGCTTACACGGGCCGGTGTGGGGCATCTGCGGATCGTGGACCGCGATTTTCTCGAATTAAATAATCTTCAGCGGCAGGTACTCTACGACGAAGACGACGTAGCGGCGGGGTTGCCAAAGGCAATTGCAGCAGCCGACAAACTGCGGCGGGTCAATTCCGAAGTTGAAATCGAACCCATCGTTGCAGATGTCGATCACAAAAACATCGCAGAATTGTCTGACGGTGTCGATCTGTTGCTCGACGGTACGGACAATTTTGAAACACGGTTTCTGCTAAATGACGCCGCGGCCAAATTTCGTATTCCGTGGGTTTATGGCGGCTGCATTGGCGCGGAGGGTCAGTCGATGACGATCGTGCCGGGCCAGACGCCCTGTTGGCGGTGCCTGATGCCGGACTCTCCCCCGCCCGGAACGACACCGACTTGCGACACGGCGGGAATCCTCGGTGGGATCGTTAACGTGGTCGCTTCCATTCAGGCCGTCGAAGCCATAAAAATCCTCACGGGCCAATTCGATGCAATCAGCCGAGCGCTGACCGTGATTGACCTGTGGGATAATCGGGTGCGTCAGGTACGGCTTGATGCGTTGGGCAAAGACAACGATTGCCCGACCTGCGCCCGCGGCGAGTTTCCTTGGCTCGATGGCCGACGCGGAAATCACACAGCCGTGCTCTGTGGCCGCAACGCCGTGCAACTAAGCGGCGATCGGCGTGCAAATCTGTCTCTTGACGCAATCGCGGAGAAACTCGAAGGTGTCGGCAAAGTAACCCAAAACCAATTCCTGTTGCGATTTGCGGTCGATTGCTATGTGCTGACCGTGTTCCCCGACGGCCGGACCATCGTCGCCGGAACCGACGACATTGCCGAAGCAAAGAGCGTCCATGCCAAGTACGTAGGAAGCTAATTTTTTTCAAAATATCGTCCGCATTTGCTTGACAGGCAAAACGCGATTGAACTAGATTGAAGACGTCCATTACACGTTACGAAATACGTTTTGAAGGGAGGTGAGCCAGAACAAATTTATTAACGGCCCAATTCTTATCGAAGAGGTGTTCAGCCACGACGTTTGACGTGCCACGTTCAGAGTATTATTCGCACTTTTCTTTTTTCATATTCGGTTCTGCTTATTTCAGCGCGGCGGCGCTAACTGACATCGGTTAGAGGTCGCATTCACGTTGGCGCTCTTGGTCTCCGATTTCGTTTTCCCGCCGTGGCCGCGAATCGCGAGTTCGGCTTTGTTCCCTTTTCGGACAGCCCATCCGCGGTCATCGAGTTCACCTTGCGTTGGTCTTGGGTCCCATTAGTGTCGAGAAATCTCGACGGACAGTCGCCTTGGTCTTCCGTGCCCGGGGCGGCAATCGGTTCCCATTCCAAGTCAGAGGAATAATACCTATGAATGATCGATTCGAGACAAAACCACTGGTTTATGTTTTGAGTGCGGTTCCGGACGAAATGCACCCGTTGCAGCAGAGCCTACGAGAGGCGGACGGGCTGGAGGCAAGCTGCTGTATTTCAGCGCGCCAGTTCGTGCAAAACTATCGAACGGATCGGCCTGGATGTTTGGTCATGGACACGGAACTCAATGACGTCAGCGGTCTGCTGGTCTACGACGAGCTGGTGGCTTACGGAATACAGATTCCTGTCATTTTTCTTTCCGGCAATCCCACGGTAGATCAGTGCGTTGCGGCAATGCGGGCCGGAGCGGTCGACTTTTTCCAAAAATCAGCACCGGCTGCCAAACTGCTGGTGGCGATCCGCAAAGCGGTCGAATGCGATGTTCAGGATCGCGAAAAACGCTCTCAGCGCGACGCGGTCTTGCAGCGGATCGAGTCGCTGACCGCGCGGGAACGTGAAACACTGGATCTCGTGCTGGATGGACTTTCAACCAAGCAGATCGCTTCGCGGTTTGGCATCGGTTTTCAAACTGCCGCCAAACACCGTGCCCGTCTGCTCAACAAGATGTCCGTGCGAAACGACGCGCAGCTTGTCCGGTTATGCATGTCAAATCAAGTTGCGGCTCAGGCGGTGACCAGCTAGGACCGCTATTTTTGACACAACGGCTTAGAGGACAAAGCTTTCACAAGGCTTTGTCCTCTCTTTTGCGCCGGATGGTAACACCGCCGGGCGACACTGTCAGAATTGACCGGTCCGCAGTCTTTTTCGCAACCACCAACGCAATTCGCGCCAACTTCCCGGCGTGTAATCGCCGCAGTAGCAGACCATTGGATTTGTGCCAAAATTAGGATTCTCGCGATTTCCCACACGATGTTGTCGAACGCACAATTGCGGTCACCACGACACTCGGTCGAGCGGAACACGATAACTGCCTAAACCCAACGCCCCTGCGGATGCTGCACGTCTAATCCACACTGCCAACTCGACCGTTCCAACCCGTCAATTCTGAAAAGTCCGCGCCACCAAAATTCTCGCTGATTTAGCGAGCAATCCTTGAGAGTATTGACGAAACGGAAAGTAGCAAAGGATAGGCAACTTGCCAACGGCCGAACCGATTGCGTAATCGTTGACGGCCGATTGAAATTCTCGTCATACCGACTTAAGGAGAAGCAGCTGATGAATTGGAAAGTATTTCTCGGTGCCGTGGTACTGAGCGCTAGTCTCTGCACCCAAAGTTTTGCCTTCAACCTGTTCGACCGTGTATTGCTTGGCAACGGTTGCGGTTGTGAAGCTGCTTGCGGAGTTGAAGAAGCTACTTGCGATGCCAAAGAACCTGCTTGTGGAGTGGAAGAGGCTACTTGCGGTTGCGAATCGAAGTGTGGCCGCGACAGGTGCTGCAGGACAAAGTATTACAAGCAGGTTACACGTACGCGGACCAAGCGAGTCAAAGACTGCTGTGGCTGTGCCTCGAAGGTCTGCGAAACGAAGGTTTCATACCGCCGCGTGCTCAACCACTGCCATCACTGCCCCGATGACCTCGTCAAGGCCTGCAGCAAGCCCTGCGGTAGCAAGACCAACACGCCCGGCAAGTGCTGCAACAAATGCGGCTGCGAACCGGCATGTGGCGCAGCGGGCGACGACGATGCCGTCCCGGCACCGCCAAAACCGGCGGCGGCGGCCTAATTCGAAACAAAATGTCGTTAACAATCGGAAACGGCCCGCCCACTCGGACGGGCCGTTTTTTTATTCTCCTGATGGTGCGTCTTCAGTCGGCGCCGCGTGTCTTTAAAAATCGACATCCCGTATACTGACATCGATGTTTCGCAGGTATCGCCGCAATCGCCAGAAATCGGCAACGGTCAGGCACAGTTTCGCCGAACTTCGAGCACGAATGGTCAATCAGCAGATCGCAGCGCGCGGCATTACCGACTCGCGAATTCTTGAAGCGATGCGCGATGTTGCTCGAGAACAATTTGTGCCAAATGAACTCGAGCATGCCGCATGTGAAGATCGCGCACTGCCGCTGACGCACGGCCAGACAATTTCGCAACCCTACACCGTAGCATTCATGTGTGATGCGGCGAGGTTAACGGGCTGCGAACGCGTATTGGAAATCGGTACGGGGTCGGGTTACGGTGCGGCTGTACTCGGCAGGCTGGCCCGCGACGTATTTACAGTCGAACGGATCCCCGAGTTGGCCGAATCTGCAAAATCTACCCTGCAACGACTTGGATGCTCAAATGTCCATGTCCGGGTAACCAACGGGGCCGTTGGGATTCCCGGGGAGTCGTTCGACGCGATGGTGGTGACGGCGGCAGCGAATCGCTTGCCCAGCGAATTGTTGGAGCAGCTGGCCGACGGCGGACGTCTGATCATCCCGATTGGGGAACAGGCGATCGGACAGACTATGTGGCGATTCACCCGTCGGAACGAACAGATCGAAGAAGAATCGTTGGGACAGTTTTCGTTCGTGCCGTTGATTTCTGCGGCGCAATCCGGCCAGTGACATTTCGAACAAGTCGCCGTCCGTCAAATCGTCAACGGACGGCCAACGCCCCGCTCTCGGGCCAGATCGACGAGCGAACTTCCCACGGCGAGATCCTCCAAGCCGAGGCCAACCGACTTAAAAATGATGATCTCTTCCCGATTTCCGCGGCCGGTTCGTGTTCCTCCGACCACTTCTCCAAGACCAATTGCCTGCCGCCAGTCGAACCACCCCGCCCTTACAGCCTCGACAAACTCGCCGGCTTCGTGACGACAGGCGTCCACGTCATCGCAGGCAACCGTTGTGGCTTTAACGATCAATTGCCCGTCAATCTCTGCGCGGTTGAGAGCATTGGAACCGACCGCGCAAACCGTAGCTCCCGGGTCAACGAGTTCGCCGTCGAAAACCGGAGTTTTGCTGGTCGTGGCCGTCACAACAATCGGTAATCCGCGAACCGCTTCATCCGGATTCCCGACAGGCATGACCTCAATCTCCAGGTCGCTGGACATTTGTTTTGCGAACGCTTCCCGGCGCTCGGCCGACCGGCTAAACACCTTGGCGAGTTTTACCTCACGTGCGCAACAGATGGCCGCCAACTGCGATCGCATTTGCCAGCCGCTTCCAATCAGCCCGACCGCATCCGCGTCGGGAACGGCCAGATGCCGAACGGCAACACCCGTTGTTGCGCCGGTGCGAAGTTGACCGAGACGGTCCGCGGCAATCAGCGCCTCGAGATCGCCCGATTGGCTGTCGAGAATTCCGACTAGGAATTGTGCCTTGCCCCGGCGGGTCGTCGTATATT
Organism: Pirellulales bacterium; assembly: GCA_046582885.1. Lineage (GTDB taxonomy): Bacteria > Planctomycetota > Planctomycetia > Pirellulales > UBA7805 > JAYZEI01. Next base: position 11,014 of record JAYGDO010000128.1, read on the forward strand.
GTTTCCAGCCAACCCTGCCCAAATACGAAGCCGCCGCGCTCATTGAATGTAAAATAATGCCCGGCGCGTGAGCGCGACAGCGAACGACATTGTCCGCGTCGCCCGCTGCCAGCCGCCGGAATGACTGTTCCACAACCTCCATCGCCGTGCCGACATCGGCCAGCGTTTCGACATCTTGTTCGGAAAGGAACAGAATAGACACGGAAAACTCCCCTTCGGCGGTTGCCGCGACGGTTTGCCATCGTATCACATGACGCGGTACAATCGAGCCTGGGAGTAGACCAGGTGGTCGCCCGCGTTAGCGGGAGGAAAGTCCGGGCTCCGCAGGACATGGCGGTGGGTAACGCCCACCGACCGCGAGGTTAGGGAAAGTGCCACAGAAAATAGACCGCCACGCGGACGTTGCGACCGGGGCTCCGGCCCCGGAAGGCGGCTGCGAGGTAAGGGTGAAACGGTGCGGTAAGAGCGCACCAGCAGGTTGGGTGACCAACCTGGCTCGGTAAACCCCGCCAGGAGCAAGGCCAAGCAGAGAGCAGTCCCGGCTAGCCGGGCCGCGGATTTGTCCGATCCGTTATTGACTCTCGGGTAGGCCGCACGAGGCGCGAAGCAATTCGCGTCCCAGAGGAATGGTCACCGTGGCATTAGCCACGACAGAACCCGGCTTATCGGTCTACTCCCATTTTTTTCTCTTCCTCACTGCCCAAACGCGACTGGAATATGGCGGCCGGGCAGACTGATTCAACCGATGGCGGCGTTGAACGCTTCGTCATGTTGATTCTGGCCGCAAGAACGCCAACCCCTTCGTGCCGGAGGGACAGATGCCCGCAAAAGTCAAAGTGGCGATTGCCAACGCGCTTGACGTGGTGGCCCGCGAAGTTCGCAACGGGATTGGTTTGACAATCATGACTCTCGCCTCCGCGGAGAAACGGCCGCTCGCACCACGCCATTTAAGCTGGCCGGTGACGCAACGCAAATTACAACACCGATCCTCAATCGCTTGCTGAGTCGACCTCGATGAGTTAGTTTGCCTCCATCTCGTCGTTCCTTAAACCATCCGTAAGGTCCGCGTCATGAACGCGAACGAAATCTGCTTTCTGAGCGCCACCGAGCTGGTCGCAAAGCTGCGAAGTAAAGCGATGTCCGCCCGCCAAGTAATGCAAGCGCACTTAGACCAGGTAGAACGCCTGAATCCGGTGGTTAACGCCATCGTCACGCTGGTCGCAGACCAAGCGTTAGACGCCGCAGCAAAAGCTGACGAGCGACTTGCCCGCGGCGAAGATATCGGCCCTTTACACGGGCTACCTGTCGCGCACAAAGACCTCTTTCAAACAAAAGGGATCCGCACCACGCTTGGATCAATGTTGTTCGCTGACCATATTCCGGAGCACGACGACATTATCGTCGAGCGGCTGAAACAGGCGGGCGCAATCTCGATTGGCAAAACGAACACACCGGAATTCGGAGCGGGTTCACAAACCTACAACGAGTTGTTTGGTCGCACCCTCAACCCATACGACCTGACGAAAACCTGCGGCGGCAGCAGTGGCGGCGCGGCGGTCGCGCTGGCTTGCGGAATGATTCCGATCGCCGACGGCAGCGACTTGGGAGGATCGCTGCGAAATCCGGCCAGTTTTTGCAACGTCGTCGGCCTACGGCCATCGACGGGGCGGGTGCCGGTTCTGTCGGAAGAAGCCGCCTGGTTTTCATTGTCGGTTCACGGGCCGATGGCCCGTACGGTCGAGGATGCGGCGCTCGTGCTCAGTGCAATTGCGGGGCCGGACGATCGAGCGCCAATCGCAGTTCGCGAGCCGGGAACTCTATTCTCACAGCCCCTCGACCGCGACTTTAACGGCGTGCGGGTCGCGCTCAGCCCCGACCTGGGCGTTCTGCCGGTCGATCCCGTCGTGGCAGCGGTCGTCGAACAAAGCCGTGCGGCATTCGAGTCGTTGGCGTGCATTGTTGAAGATGGGGCGCCGGATTTTACCGGGGCGGACGAGGCCTTTCGGACGTGGCGGGCCTGGCGCAGTCAGTTGCGACTCGGCGAGCAACACCAAAACAACCCCGGCGCGATTAAACCCGAGCTCGCCGAGGAAATTGAGCGCGGCCAGCAGCTAACCGGCCCGCAGCTCGGCCGCGCCAGCCGCGCCCGTTCACTGCTGTATCACAATGTCCGACGGTTCATGGAGAGTTACGATTTTCTGGTGTCGCCCGTCAGCCAAATTCCGCCTTTCGACGTCGAAAACAATTACGTCAAACAGATCAACGGCACGGAGATGTCGGACTACATCGAGTGGATGAAGTCGTGCTATTACATCAGCGCCACGGGGCTACCGGCAATTTCGGTGCCGTGTACTTTTACTACGGATGGATTGCCCGTCGGCATCCAAATTGTTGGGCGTCATCAGGACGACCTTGGTGTATTACAATTGGCACACGCCTTTCAACAGGCCACCGCTTCGTGGCGGCCTGACCGAACGGCCACCTGCGAACACATGCTCGAGTTGGCAAAAACCAACACTTCCTAGTCATGCCCGACCAAGCTACGACTGCCGAACCGTTGATCCAATGGGTCCGCGACGCCCGCGCCCGTACTTGTGACCTGGTGGCCGATCTTTCGGATGAACAAATGATCGGGCCGAAGCTGCCCACGATCAACCCGCTCCTTTGGGAAATCGGGCACGCCGCATGGTTTCACGAAAAGTGGATACTGCGGCATGTGGCCGGATTCGCGCCGATGCGTCCTGAAGCGGACTCGTTATACGACTCGATCGCCATCGATCATGACATCCGCTGGGACCTGGCCCTGTTATCGCGCGACGAGACGATGCAATACCTCGATGCGGTTCGCGACCGCGTTGTCGATGTATTGTCCGAGCGGACATTGACCGACCGTTTGATCTACTTCGTCAAGCTGTCCGTTTTCCACGAAGACATGCACACCGAAGCGTTCACCTACACGCGACAGACGCTGGAGTATCCGCCGCCACGCTTCAGCGACGGCCGCACGGAGTCGTGCCTCTCGGAAGAAACGGCTGACGATCTTCAAATCGGGGAATGCGATGTCCAAGTTCCCGGCGGCACGATTTCGCTCGGTTCGCCGCCGCACGAACCGTTCGTATTCGACAATGAAAAATGGGCGCACAGCGTTGAGGTTCAACCGTTTTCCATTTCGAGAACCGCGGTCGCACAAGGCCAATTCGCCGGTTTCGTCGAAGACCGAGGCTACGGTCGTCGTGAGTTGTGGTGTGACGAGGGCTGGCAATGGCGCGAGCAGGCGGAAGCGGCGCATCCGATCCACTGGCGCCCGGAAACCAATGGCCGCTGGCTCCGGCGTGATTTCGATTGCTGGGTTGCACTGGAAGCGAACCGCGCCATGTTGCACGTAAACTGGTTCGAAGCGCAGGCCTACTGCCGCTGGGCAAACCGCCGCCTGCCAACCGAAATCGAGTGGGAGGCCGCCGCGACCGCCGCATCGAACGACGGTCACCTCCACGAAATTAAACGGCGGTATCCCTGGGGCGACGATCCGCCAGTCGCCGGCAGGGCGAATCTCGACTGGCGGGGAATGGGCGCAGCTGACGTGGCTTGTCACGCCGAGGGCGACGGCGCGTTCGGCTGCCGGCAGATGATTGGCAACGTCTGGGAGTGGACCGATACCACATTCAAACCATATCCCGGCTTCGCCGTCGATCCATACGAGGAGTATTCAACGACCAGCTTCGACGAATGCAAAGTTCTCCGCGGCGGATGCTGGACCACCCGCAGTCGCCTGATCCGCGCGGCGTATCGAAATTATTATCGTCCGGACCGCCGCGATGTCTGGGCAGGTTTTCGTACTTGTGCTGCGTCCGATCACCAATAACCCGACGCTTGCAACGCCAGATGTGAACGTCGACAATCGGCGGGCATTGTTCTGGGGTTCGCCGTTGAGTCCGATATGCTCGCCAAACTTAACACATTTGCTTTACAGGGAATCGAGGCCGTTGCGGTCGAGGTCGAAGTCGACGTTTCGCCCGGAGCGCTGCCGAAAACGGTATTGGTCGGGTTGCCCGAAGCGGCCGTTAGGGAAAGTATCCATCGCGTCGCGCGGGCAATGGTCAACTCGGGATTTACCCGGCCGCAGGATCGCATCGTCATCAACTTGGCGCCCGCCGAATTGCCGAAGCAGGCGGCTTCGTTCGATTTGGCGATTACCCTGGGCATCCTTGCCGGCAGCGGTCAGATCGGATCAGAGTTATTCGATCGGTACGCCGTTGTGGGCGAACTCGCGTTGGACGGTTCGACGCGGACGACCCACGGGGCGCTATCGATGGCGATGGCCGCGGCCCGGCAGGAGGGGCTGCGGGGGATCGTCGTACCGATGGAGAATGCGGCCGAGGCGGCCGTGGTTGACGGCCTGGAAGTGATCGCCGTCTCGTCGCTTTCGCAGGCAGTCGGATTTTTCGCCGGGACCCTGCCGTGCGAACCGACGCCGCCACGACTGGACGAATGGTTCGAGCAGTCCGCAAATTACGACGTCGATTTTGCGGACGTGCGGGGCCAAGAAATGGCAAAACGGGCGGTCACCATCGCGGCGGCCGGCGGCCACAATATTCTGATGATCGGTCCGCCGGGCAGCGGCAAGACAATGCTCGCCAAACGACTTCCAACGATACTGCCGGCACTGGCGTCGGGCGAGTCGATTGAGACGACGCGGATTTACAGCGTGATGGGAAAACTAGAAAGCGGCCAACCGCTGATGGGCACTCGGCCATTCCGCGCACCGCACCATACGATCAGCGACGCCGGATTAGTGGGCGGCGGCAGCCCGCCCGCGCCGGGCGAGATCAGCATGTCGCATCACGGCGTTTTGTTTTTGGACGAGTTGCCCGAATTCAATCGCCGCACATTGGAGGTTTTGCGCCAGCCGCTCGAAGACGGCACGGTGACGATTTCGCGCGCCATGGCCTCGACGACGTTTCCGGCGGATTTCATGTTGGTGGCGGCGCTGAACCCTTGTCCTTGCGGCTATCGCAACGATCCGCGGCGGGATTGTCATTGCACGACACCGCAGATCGAACGGTACATGGCCAAAATTAGCGGCCCGCTACTCGATCGAATCGACATTCATATCGAAGTACCCGCCGTCCAGTATCGAGACCTGGCCGATGGCCCGGCGGGCACCAGCAGTGAAGTGATGCGCGGTCAGGTCACCGCGGCCCGCCTCGCCCAGACGAATCGGTTCCCGGACAGCGAACGCACCCGCCGCAATGCGCAATTGTCACACCGCCAGATTCGGCAAGTCTGTAAGTTGGCTGAGGACGGCGAAAACTTACTTAAGAGCACCATGGATGAATTGGGGCTTTCCGCGCGGGCACACGACAAGATACTTCGCGTTGCCAGGACGATTGCCGACTTGGATACGAGTGCACGGATTCAGATAGCGCACCTGAGCGAGGCAATTAATTATCGAGTGCTGGACCGCAACATGTGGACTTGAGCAGCGGTTGGATTCGTGCGGCACCGTAGTAGCACTTCCACCCATCGGACGCCATCTGTTTCTTGCAATTTGGCTACGGCGCCGCGACAATGAGCGGCGAGGCGGCGCGGCTTGCTCCCGATCCAAGAGATGCGACATAAAACTACGACAAG
>JAYGDO010000138.1:0-11689 GCA_046582885.1 Pirellulales bacterium
GAAATCAGCGCATCGACCTCCAACGAACACAGCGCTTCGTAAACTGTTTTTAGCGGTTTAACACACTTGGGGTCATCAAAGTGCTGGGGGCTGTTGATCAACTTTCCCGGGTTGGTTCGCGCGGTGCCCAGAAGAATTCCTTGAGTATTCCGAGTCCTCTTAAGGGTGTTTTCGGTGATACTGATGAAATCGCGGTTTTCCAGCATCGGGTTGTCGGTCGCGAATTCCGACAGTCCGGAGTAGCCATGCTTGATCCCGAGCACCTCCATGCCATTGCGTAGAAACGACGCCGCAGCGGTGGAAATAACCGCGTTTGCAGCGGGGGCTGGGCCGCCCGCGAACAAAATTGCAGCCCTGCGGATTCCCGTCTGCTGCTGTGGGGGGCGTCCCAGTGGTGATTGTGATGGCATGATTCTTCTCTGAGAAACTTAGATCGCCTGTTCAAACGAGGGACCTCCGAGCAGCCGATCATTCTAATTGAATGCGCCGCTACAGAGAATCCGCCCCTGTTGCCGTGGGATAATTTGCGTCGATTATAAAAGATTCGCCCGCATTCTTTTCACGATTCCCACGTGCGTTCGACAAACGTGGTATCGATCCGTCCTTCAACAAAAGCAGAGTGCCGAAGAATTTCTTCATGGCGTGGCACCGTAGTTTTGATGCCGTCGATCCGCAATTCGGCCAACGCTCGCAACATGCAGTTGATTGCCTCGCGGCGCGTTGGTTGATGGACGATCAACTTGCCGATCATCGAATCGTAATAAGGCGAAACGGTGTATCCCGCGTAAGCGTGGGAATCGAACCGCACGCCCGGGCCCCCCGGCGGATACATTTGTTTGATCGTTCCGGACGACGGTTGGAAGTTCTTTCCCGGGTCTTCGGCATTAATTCGGCATTCGATCGCGGCGCCATTCAACCGAATGTCCTCCTGCTTCATTGGAAGCGGTTCTCCGCTGGCAATCAGCAATTGCGTTTTGATCAAATCGACGCCGGTCACCATTTCTGTGACGGGATGTTCGACCTGGATTCGAGCATTAACCTCGATGAAATAGAAGTTACCCTCGGTATCAACAATGAACTCGACCGTTCCGGCATTACTATAATCCGCCGCATGGATCATACGGACTGCTGCTTCGCACATGGCCAATCGCTTGTCCTCAGCCAGATTTGGGGCCGGACTTTCTTCGATCAGTTTTTGGTGCCTCCGCTGGACGGAGCATTCGCGCTCCCAAAGGTGCACGGCGCTGCCGTGCTGATCGGCAACCACCTGCACCTCGATATGCCGCGGGTGTTCAATATATTTTTCCAAATAAACGCTGCCGTCGCCGAAGGCGGCCTCCGCCTCGACCTTGGCTTGTTGGATCGATTGCTTCAGCGCCAAGTCATTTAATGCCACCCGCATTCCTTTGCCACCACCCCCGGCTGAAGCTTTGACCAGCACAGGAAATCCGATCTCGCGGGCTGTTTTCAGCGCATCGTCTTCGTTCTCCAGCAGTCCCTTGCTGCCAGGAACAACGGGTACTTCTGCTTTGCGGGCCAAGGTTCGGGCATGGTTTTTGTCACCCAGCAGCCGCATGGCTTCGGGCGACGGTCCGACGAAGTCGATCTTACAACTGCGACAAACCTCGTTGAAATGGGCGTTTTCAGCGAGGAAACCGTAGCCTGGGTGGATCGCCTGAACGTTGCCGACTTCCGCCGCGCTGATTACCCGATCAATTTTCAAATAGCTGTCGCTGGCCCGTGGCGGGCCAACGCAGTACGCCTCGTCTGCAAGTTCTACGTACTGGGCACCGCGGTCTGCCTCGCTGTAGATGACGACCGTTTCTACGCCCAACTCGCGGCACGCGCGGATAATCCGCAATGCGATTTCACCTCGATTGGCTATAAGAATGCGCTTGTACATCAATCAACTACGCCGACGGATCGACTTTGAATAGCGGCTGCCCGTACTCGACCGGATCACCGTTTTCGACCAAGCTCGCAACAATTTTCCCCGAGGTTTCCGCAGGAATTTCGTTAAATACTTTCATGGCCTCGACGATGCAAACCGTTGTGTCGGGTCCGACGTGATCGCCGACTTTGACGTAGGCCGCGGCGTCGGGATTCGCCGCGTTGTAAAACGTGCCGACCATGGGGCTGTTGATGGTCACCACCTTTTCTTCCGCAGCGGGAGATGGTGCTGAGGTGGCGGTTGCCGGTGGTTGGGGGGCCGCGGGCACCGCCATGGGAGCCGGCGCGGCTTGGACAACTTCGCCCTGCCGCCGCAGACGGATACGCTGTTCGCCCTGGTCGCCCTGTTCGAGGTCCACTTCCGTTAGGCTGTGTTCCTCCATTAACTGGATAAGTCGGCGAATCTTCTTGACGTCAAAAACGTCACCGACACTCATATCAAGCTCCAATCACGTTTGTTCAACTAAAATCCAACGCCAAGCAGGCCAGATTGTCGCCCGTCGCCGTGCCCCGTTTGGGCCGCAACCAAGCGATTTTTACTCAGGCCACAGCAACCGCTTCGTCCCACCGTTTGGGAACGCTCGTTAACACTTCGTGTCCGTCACGCGTCACCAGCACATCATCCTCGATTCGCACCCCGCCAAATCCAGGTAAATAAATTCCGGGCTCAATCGTAATCACCATTCCCGGCTTGAGGGGCTGAGAGTTCGATTTTGAGAGCCTCGGCTCTTCATGAATGTCCAAGCCCACGCCGTGGCCGAGCCCATGTCCGAAGTACTTGCCGAAGCCCGCTTTTGCAATCACATTCCTGGCGGCCGCATCAACGTCCGAGGCCGGCACACCGGGACGTATCTTGGCAATAGCCCGTTGTTGCGCTTTTAACACAACTCTATATATGCGTTCAAGTTTGGGCGAGATTTTACCTGTGACAAGGACGCGAGTCAAGTCGCTGCGATACCCTTTGGGGCTGAGTGCGCCCCAGTCAATCAGAAGAAAACCACTTTCTTCGACACGCCGGTCTGTCGGAATGGCGTGCGGCAACGCAGCTCGTGGACCACAGGCGACAATCGGTTTGAACGCGCAAGCGTCGCCACCAAATTGACGAATTTGGTGCTCGAGATTGAATGCAATTTCGCGTTCTGTCTGGTCGGGTCGGATGGCGTTGCGGATGACGGCAAAAGCGCGTTCGGCAAACTTAACGGCAATGCGGCGTTCCGAGATTTCGTCGCGGTCCTTGATCATCCGAAGTTGTTCGACAAGTCCAACCGTTGCGACCAATTCGGTCTTGGCGAACACGTTTGCGATCGCCGAGTGCTCCGCGACGGTCATCGAGGCGGCCTCAAAGCCAAGACGCGCAAGCTTGCCACGGCGGACAACTTTTTCAATTAACTTGAGCATTGGCGTGGCCGAAGTCCGCGATTCGACGTCCAACCCGGGGCACTCTTCGGCGAGTTGTACCGTGTAGCGTGAATCGGACAAGATGACCTCGCCCTGCGGCATCAACAGCAGGTAGCTGCTATCGCCCGTAAAGCCAGTCAGATAAGTGACGTTCGTGAAGTCCGTCACCAACAGCGCGCCGATGCCGGCCTTCTTGGTCAGCGAGCGGAGTTTCTTACGGCGGGTTTCAAAATCCGACATGGCGGCCAGCTTTCAAATTGTGCGGTTGAGGAAAACAACACGATTGCTTATCAATTCTCGACGATGTTGGCAACCAGCCACTTGCACAGTCCGACCAAAAAAGGCATTTTTTCAGTGAATGCTGACGAAAAATGTGCCGGTTGGCCTGTGCCTTGGTGGCGCGTTACGATGAACTTATGGATGCTGAACGGATCAAGGAGTTTGCCGTACAGTTGCTCGACGGGCGACTATCGATCGACGAATTTATAAAGGTCGTCGGTACGCCGGCGACCGTCGACCTTGGCGATGCGCAAGTCGACCTAGACCGCCAGCGACGGTGTGGGCTGCCCGAGGTCGTCTTTGCCGAAGGCAAAACGGTGGAGGCAATTTTTCGGATCATTTCTTGCCAGCTGGAGGCCGGTTGTAATGTGTTGGTCACGCGATTGTCATCAGAGAAGGCAGACGTGCTTGGCCAACGTTTTGCAGCCGGGCGTTACAGCGAAGTAGCTCGAACATTTCGGATTGATACGGGCCGGGAAGTGACGGTTGACGACCGCCCGGGAAATGTCGCCATCGTCAGTGCCGGAACCAGCGATCGAGCCGTCGCCGAGGAAGCTTTCGAAACGGCGCAGTGGACTGGCGCCGAAGTGACGCTTATCAGTGACGTCGGTGTCGCCGGGCCGCAGCGGTTACAGCCGTATCTGGCGGCGCTGCGACAGGTAGATGCAGTGATTGTGGTTGCCGGCATGGAAGGTGCGCTGCCAAGCGTTGTGGGCGGCCATTTGGCTTGTCCGGTAATCGCCGTGCCGACCAGCGTTGGCTACGGTGCGAACCTCGGTGGCTTCACGGCGCTATTGGGGATGCTCAACAGTTGTGCTTCCAACGTAGCGGTCGTGAATATCGACGCCGGATTCAAGGCAGGGTACATCGCGGGGCTGATTGCGCTGAGGGCGGCACAGTCGCGAGCGGCGTGCGGACCGACACCAGCGGCAATGAAGTAATGAACGACCAAAACGCACCGGAACTGCCGCAGCTGCCGCCTCGGGGCCGCCATACACACAAAGGTGATTACGGCCGCGCGTTGCTGATCGGCGGTTCGGTCGGCATGAGCGGCGCGATCGGATTGGCGGGAATGGCCGCGTTGCGGAGCGGTGCCGGACTGGTAAATCTGGCCATCCCCGAAACGTGTCAGTCGACCGTTGCATCTTTCGATCCCTGCTACATGACTTGGCCGCTCCCCTGTGATCGTCGCGGTCGCATCGGCGCAGTCGCGTTAGACCGAATCGAAGAGGTCACGCAATTCGCAACGGCCATCGGCTGCGGTCCCGGACTGGGACGATCGGACGAACTGGTCGCTTTAATCCAGTGGCTCTACTGTCGGCCAGAGCAGCCGATGGTCTTCGACGCAGATGCGCTGTATGCGGTTTCGCAGTTGTCGGAGTTTCCGGAGTCTGGCGGGCCGCGCATCTTGACGCCGCACCCCGGCGAGTTTGCCCGCTTGACCGGCGCCGAGATCGAATCCGCAGACCAGCGCGTTGATCGCGCCGTCGCAGCTGCCAGAGAATTTCGCGTGACAATGGTGTTGAAGGGGCATGGTACGGTTGTAACCGACGGTGCGCAAGTTTATGTCAACCATACGGGGAATCCAGGTATGGCCACCGGCGGTAGCGGTGATGTTCTGACCGGCATCATCACCGCGCTGCTGTGCCAGGGCATGAGCCCTTTTCCCGCTGCTCAACTGGGCGTGTATCTGCACGGCTTGGCGGGTGATAAAGCAAAGGAATACGTGGGAATGGTGTCTCTCACGGCAAGTGACCTAGTTGACCATCTACCCGCAGCATTTGCCGAGCACGAGTAAGTGCGGATTTTCAAATGTTGTCGCAGGCCCGGCATGTAGTCAGGTCGCTTTGTTTTGCCACAGCCGCGCATGCCTGCCGTGGTCGTGTCTTTGAATCCGAATGACTTACAGTCGTTTTCTGGAACGGGTTGTAACTCAGTTCGGCGTTTACGGGGCGGCTACGATCGCCTCGCCGGTCTGCCAATTCGTGCCGCTACGATTGATTCGGTGATACAGCGTATCCCGTTCGATCGGTTCTCGACCGGCCTCACGGATTAACCGCTCGATGTAGTCAACGGAGAGAATCTCGGGCGTTTCCGAGCCCGCGTCGTGATAGATCAATTCGTGCCTCACGGTACCATCGAGGTCGTCTGCGCCATAGGCTAGTGCCGTCTGCGCAGTGCCAATGCCGAGCGTGATCCAATAGGCCTTGATGTGATCGATGTTGTCCAACATGAGGCGACTGACGGCCATCGTCCGCAGGTCCATCGCGCCGCTTGGTTTTTTGATGTCGGACAGTCCCGTGTTCTCCGGGTGAAATGCCAGTGGGATGAAAGTCTGAAATCCTCCAGTGTCGTCTTGGAGTTCGCGTAGCCGAATCAAATGATCAATGCGGTGATAGTTTTTTTCGATGTGACCGTACAGCATGGTGCAGTTTGTGCGGAGCCCCAATTCGTGCGCAGTACGGTGGATTTCGATCCAGTTGCGGGCGTCGGCCTTGTGTTCGCAGATTTTGTCGCGGACCTCCAGGTGAAAAATTTCGGCGCCGCCACCTGGCATGCTACCCAAACCCGCGTCGATCAATTCGGCCAAGATATCGGAATACGGTCGCTTGGTCAGGTGTGCGAACCAATTGATTTCGACTGCCGTCCAGGCTTTTAGATGCAATTGTGGATAGGCCCGATGCAGGATGCGAATGATGTTCAGATACCAGTCGTACTTCATTTGGTGGTGCAGACCGCCGACAATGTGCATTTCGGTACAACCGTTGTCGATCGCTTCTTGGCCGCGCGCCAGAATTTGCTCGTCGGTCATCATGTATCCCTTGGGATCGCGCAGATCCGATCGGAATGCACAAAAGCAGCACCGGTAGATGCAGACGTTCGTCGGGTTCAGATGCGTGTTGATATTGAAATACGCGGCATTGCCGTTTTTGCGCTCGCGGACCAAGTTGGCCAACACCGCCAGTTCTCCGAGCGGCATTTCGTTGCTGTAAAGAAACAGACCGTCATCGAACGTTAGTCGCTCGTCGGACGCGACTTTATCGCTAATCGAATCGAGAGTTGGTTTCGCTGGCTGAACCATCTTCTAAATCTTCCTCGTGGGCCCCCGGTTAGGCGACACCGCTTACGTGAGCAGGTCCACCGTTCCAACCAAAAACAGTCCAATGCTGATTGCGGCATTCATGTTGAAAAACGCCACTCCCGCACGAGACAAATCGTCGGGCCTGACAATTGCGTGTTCGTAAACTAGCAGTATCGCAATTAGCCCAACCCCACACCAATAGATCCATCCCAGGATCGGAAATTCAAGAGGCAGTATGACTAACAGCATGATTGTGCCGACATGGCAAGCCGCGGACAACCGTAGCGCCCCCGAAATGCCGATGCGATTCGGCACGCTTTTCAGGTTTTCTTTGCGGTCGAAATCCACGTCCATACAGGCGTAAATCATGTCGAAACCCGCAACCCACATCATCACCGAACCACCGAGAATGACCGCCGGCAACAAGTCGTGAAGATTCGCCAATACAAGATTGCCTCGAATCGCGATCCAAGCGCAAATGGGTGCCAGCATCAACGCGGCGCCGAGCCAAAAATGAGCCAAAGCAGTGAACCGTTTGCTGTAGCTGTATCCGAGGAGAAATAGCAACACGGGTACCGACAGAAAAACCGGCAGTGGGTTGTGGGGTAGAAACAATAACGTCGCCGTGACGAACAGCGCACTACAAGCTGCGGCAAAGCCGGCGACACTGGCGACGCTGAGTTGCCCGGATGGTAGATGACGGTCCGCGGTTCGCGGATTTCGGGCGTCCATTTTACGGTCAACAATTCGATTAAAGGCCATGGCTGCACTGCGTGCCGCCACCATGCAGAGCACGATGCCAGCCAAATCCAGCCACCGCCACGGGGGCCGAGGTTGGGCCGTCCAAGCCATCACCGCTGCCAAAAGCGCGAACGGCAGCGCAAATACCGTGTGGCTGAAGCGAATCATTTCCAGTTGTTTACGAAGTTGCATGGCCAATGATAAGGTTCCCAATACCAAGCCGCTGATTCCACATTCCGCAGTCCTATGATCCACCCCAGCGACGAATTAGGTTGTGTTCGATTCCGAGTTGGTCCAAGATGCGGCCGACGACAAAATCGACCAAGTCCTGGATCGTCTTGACGCCGTGGTAGAATCCGGGCGAGGCGGGCAACACGATCGCACCCGCATCGGACGCTCGTTTCATGCAATCCAGCAGCAGCGTGGAAACCGGCGTCTCGCGGGGGACAACAACCAACTTTCGGTGTTCTTTCAGGTGAACCTGGGCGGCGCGTTGGATCAAATTGCCGGACAGCGAGTTGACGATCGACGCCAACGAGCCGCTCGAGCAGGGACAGATCACCATACCGGACGTGAGAAACGAACCGCTGGCGATCGGCGCGTTGAAGTCGGTGTAGTGATAATATTGAATATTGCCGGGCTGCCCGGTTTCAAACGCCAAGACGTTACTGTCCTCGGTCGAGATGCCGGCCGTCTGCCTAAGCAGGCTCAGTTTGCTGTCGGATGCATCCGGGGCGTCGCCCAACAGTAAGCTGCTTTTTTGAAAATCATCCAAGTTAACCGAAAGATCGAGTTCCTGCTTCAATACCTGCTGCGCGGCGGGCGATAGCGTCAAATGCACGTCGTATCCTGCGGCGTTGAGTACTTCCAATAGCCGGACGGCGTAGATCGCGCCGCTGGCGCCGGTCATGGCGACTACGAGGGGATGTTTCATTCGGTGCACTTCGTTCCTAAATAAAGTGTGGCAACTCCAAATGTGAGTGGGTGCCAGCGCACATCCGACAGTCCCGCTTCTAGCATTTTCCTGCCGAGTTCTCCACCCTGCGGAAAATCGCTCACGCTTGCGGGCAGGTAATTGTAGGCGTCTTCGCGATTTCGAGCCAGCAGTTGGCCGATCTGCGGTAGAACATAGCGAAAGTATGCAGCGTAGATCGCTTTAAAAGGTTGCCACTGTGGCGTCGAAAATTCGAGCACGGCCACGCGGCCACCGTGAGCGCACACCCGCACCATTTCCCGCAGCCCGGCATCTGTATCCGTGACGTTGCGCAAGCCAAACGCCACCGTTACAACTTCAAACGAGTTGTCTGGAAAGGGCATGTGCTGAGCATCCGCTTCGACCCAACGGATATGGCCATTCGCGCCTGCGCGATGCCCTTTTTGTGCGCCTATTTCCAGCATCTCCGGACAAAAATCGGCGGCGACGATCTGCGTCTTGCCCTTTGATTTTTTGAAATATGCTAGGGCGAGGTCGCCGGTTCCGGTGCAGACGTCCAAAACACTGGTGCCGTCCGCTGCCGGCACTTTGCTGACGGTCCTCCATCTCCAATAGCGATCGACATTTAACGAAAGCAGATGATTCATCAGGTCGTAACGTCCGGCAATCTGGCCGAACATACGTCGAACTCGATCGCCAGATTTGTCTATTTTCATCTTCACGCAGTCTATCGTGATTCGTTTGGCAAGCAGTTGCAAGGGGCGGACTACGAAGATAACCGTGCCGGTGCTTGAGAATTAACGAAGTGCAAAGGGACTCTCTTGCCGAAAATGCCCAGCGGTTTGCCAGCGCCCGATATTCGAGTTCATTAGGCTATGAAATCGGCGGCAACTTGGCGGCCTGTTGCTTTATGAACTGTCGTGCCGACGGAGACCAAATCGTCAAACAGGTGCTGCCAAATCGAATTTTCCCGCTTTAAGCCCGCAACGGGATCGCGTGGTCTTGCCTGGCTCGGCGTGGCGACTGGTTCGGCACGACAATGGGCCGGTTCCACGCGAAGGGCCGATATTCGAGCTCGTACGACAGACCCTAACTCTATTGAAACCGCAGTTCAGGCTTTAGCCACTCCAATTGCATTTCGTTTTCCAGACCACGAATCCAGTGTTGCAAGGCGGTACTGCGGTCGAGTTGCTCGGCGCCGCTGATCTGCATGTTTACCTGAGGGTCTTGCTGCCGATCCAAGTATTCTTGTTGCAGTAATTCACTGCTCTTGTTTTCAGACATTAGACGGACGACGTAAACGTGGGTTCGCGGATAGTTCATGGTCACCGTGACGCCGCCCGGAGCCAACGCAAAGACGGATTCCATGAACTCCTGACCTGGTTGGTCGACGCCCATGATTGGATTGATTGCCACCCCTCCAAAGCCGGCTCGCTGCAGCCAGGCGAAAGCAGGTGTGCTGATGATCTCGCTACCGTCTTGTTCGTCCGCGAGATCGGCGATGACTTCGCCACCGCGCATCCGTTCGGCTAATTGCTCGGCCTGCTTGCGGGCCAGGCCACGAGCCTTGTCGGTGTCGTCTTCCAGCCCCGCACCCAACTTCCATGACCGGATCACACGCTCCCGCAGCGAACCGGTGAGTTTGCCGACTGCGGACTCGGCTTCATCCAGCAACCAGAATACATAATGGTTTTCGTCCTCGTCTTGCGTTGGATGGGGAGTAAACAACGACTCCTTGCCCATCTGAAAGGCCAACTGCGCAAACGAGATGTTGCGACCGCCGGCCTCCCCGCTTGGGTCATACGATTTTCCGATGCCGGTTGATTTGTTGAAATCCTTTAGCGACTGCAATTCGGCGACGTGATACTCAAGCCCGAATTTTTGGGCCAGTGCCTTGAGGTCCGGTCGGGGCTGGCTAGGCTTTTGTCCCTCATCGGTTCGAATCAGCGCCGAATGGTAACTCGCCATCTTTGCGTGGACAATCTTTAGGCTCTTCCGCATTCGTTCGGCTGCCTTTTGTTCCGTCAGCCGTCCTCGAATGTAATCACGAACCTCGTCCAACGGCTTGAATTTAAACTCCGGCTCCTTGGGTTTCTCTTCAGCCGAGTCTGTGTCCTTTGCGTCGCTGCCGGCCGCATTTTTCACTTCGCCATCAGCCGGTGGAGATGCCGGCGTCGTCGGTTCGACAGGTTTTTCTGCGGGGGGCTTTGAGTCGCTGCCGTCCTCGGTGGGCGGATCGGCGGCGGCGGGCTGGTCTTTCTTGGGTGTATCGTCGGCGTCCGCCGGCTTGGCGGCATCATCAGCTTTTGGCGTTTCGGGTTGCGTCGTGTCAGATTCGCTGTCGCCGGGTGGTTTGGTCGCTTCGACATTCAACAGCGTAAACACGGATTTGACGCCGGGCGCGATGGAAGCCCCATCTTCGTTCGCCGGATTGCTATCCTCGGCGGGTTTATCCTCTACTTTTTTATCCGGAGCGGCGGGTGCCTGGCCGCTGTCTTCTTTGCGGACGGGCGGTTCCTTGACCGCTGCGGAGTTCGGAACGCTCTTGTCCGCGTCCGGGCTGTCGGCAGCGTCGGACTTGCTGCCGTCGGCCGGCACCCCATCTTTTTCGGGTGCTGCGGGTGAATCCGTCTGATCGGCAGCCGGCTTGTCCGGGACAGTTTTGTCCGAGGAGTCGAGATCCAAATCGTCGATCGTTGGCAGTCCTTCATCCGAATCAACTTCCTGGATGCGGAGTTCTTCATCGCGAAGTTTGTTTTCTTCGTAGTAAGCGGCAATTTCTTCTTCGGTCACATCGTCGGCTACCGCGTCGATAAACGTTTGCCCGTTGCCTCGGACGTATTCGATCGCAACACGGTCCGGCAGCTTGAACGCCGGATCGGGCGAAGTCAGCTCGACCCCGGCGACAAAATCACTCTGGGGTAGCGTCAATTTATGTTTCTCAAAATAGGCTTCGAGTCCGCTGACCGGTGGATTAGTTACCTTGTTCAGAAACCGGTCGACCGGGATCGCCAGCGCTTCGATCGTGACTTCACGGTTAAACCGCTTGTAGTACTCGAATCGTTGAGCGGGCGGGACGACGCTTGCGGCACGATTAAACTGTTCGAGGAATTCAAAGGCCAGCATCTGCCCGCGCAGCGCATCGAATGCGTCGCCCAACGAGTAGCCTCGCTGCTTGATGATTCCTGCAAGGTCTTTACGCGACGTCCTCTTGTCAACCGAACCATCCAGATACTTCCAGATCTGGTAGTCCGAAACAACAAATCCATGCTGCCGTGCACGATTCGCCAACAGCAACGCCCGCA
>JAYGDO010000017.1:0-16326 GCA_046582885.1 Pirellulales bacterium
TTGCGGATCAAGGTTACGGCCCCGGCAGTATGCCGCGCAGCGAAACGGCCGCGCGCGAAACGCTGGCGCTGCCCATATTCCCGGAACTGACCGACGAAGAACAGCGATCGGTTATCGGCTGCATCGGGCAATTTTTTCAAGCAACCCGCCAGGCGGCCTGATCTTTCAGTCCGAAAAGCGAGGCCGCGGCTTGCCATGTCTTGTTGGCCGGGAAGGCACGACACCATCTTGTGGAGCCCTCGACATCATTCGTTGTCGACTAAGGGAAGTTGGGGCCATTGGCGAAATAGGTCATTCTGACCGGGTCACCGTGACGCAAACCGACGTGCCCGGAGATTCTGGCCGCAATTGTCTTTGCATCAATCGCGGAACGAGCGTTCCAAACCGGGTTCGTGGTGGTGTGCAGCCTTCCGCTTGCTTCGTCAACTCCTTGACTTAACTTCGACACAACTTGGCGGCGTGACCTACAGCGATTTTCCGGACATCCGTTCGAGTTTTGTTTCCAGGTTCTGCGCGACCATCTTGGGCCGGTCTAGGCGGTTGTTGGGGCGGCAGACCAGGACGATCCCCAGCGTCACGATGAGAAAGACCAGTACGTACGCCAGCACGTAATTTTTGTCACCGCTTTGCTGCGCATCGCCGCCCTCCTCGGCGAGCAGGTGCCCCGTGCCGGCGAGAGCGACAAACAGAAAGCAGAGCGTCGATATGAGAAATCGGCGGAACATTGCGGACTCCGAAGTTGTGAATCGCAGTATTCCCCGATTATAACGCGACACGGATGCACATTGACAGGCCGCCGCGTGCCGGTCGCTCATTGCGTCGACAGGAAAACGCCGAACGGTGCGTTTCCCTCGTTCACGCTTCGGGTTACCATGCGATTTTCCGAGGGGGTTGCATTTGTTCAGCGGCGACGAAATCACGGCGCTTCTTTCAGATTTGGGTGTTACGCACGTCGTCTGGTTGCCGGACAGTGCGCTGGGGCCGTGGGAAGCCCCGTTGGAATCGAGTGCGGAGTTGACGCTGGTCCGAGTTTGCCGCGAAGGCGAAGCCTGGCCGTTGGCGGCCGGTCTGCAAATCGGTGGCCAGCGGCCGGTAGTCGCCATGCAAGTCACCGGCTTGTTCGAATCGGGTGACGCGTTGCGCAATATTTTCTTCGACATGAAAGTGCCCCTGTTTGCCATCATCGGCCTGCGGAGTTGGCTCAACGCAGGGGCGCGAGATTCGGCCAAGACCTACGCGCTGCCCATCCTGGACGCCTGGGGTATCAACTACGAACTGATCGAATCGGCCGAAGACAAACCAAAACTGGCGGAGCAATTCCGGCGATTTGAGCAGACGGGTAATCCGACCGCGATCCTCATTGCAGAAGGACGGCTTTAGGCGATAATTCGAAGGCGCGGGGGTGTCAGAAGCAACTCTTTTGATGAGAAATCGGTAGCATGCCGGCCATTGATACGAATTTTGATTTTCTGTCCGCTTCGCTCTACTATCTGCCCATCGAATTGCGGATGCCGCTGAAGTTCGGCGCCGAGTCGCTGACGAGTTGCACCTGTGCGCGGGCGCGGGTGACGGTTGGCGACGCAAACGGGCGCGTCGCCGAGGGTTGGGGTGAAACGCCGCTCAGTGTCCAGTGGGTCTGGCCGAGTAGCGTGCCTTACGAAACTCGCCACGAGGCCCTCAAGCAGTTTTGCGAGAAGTTGGCCGCCGCGTTGGTCGAGTTCGATGGTTCGGGACACCCCATCGAGTTCGGCCACGACTTCCAGCGCGACGTGCTGCCCGAATTGACCCGTTCGTTCAATGCCGCCCGCGAGGGCGAACCGCTGCCCTATCTGGCCGCGCTGGTCTGTCTCAGCGTGTTTGACCAAGCGGTGCACGATGCTTTCGGCAACCTGCATGAAGTAGACATCTATCAAACGTACGGTCGCGATTGGCTCGCTCGTGATCTGGCGGCATATCTTGAGCCGGCCAGCGGCGGCGAGGTACGTTTTAACGGCCTTTATCCGGCGGACTTTTTGAACCTTCGTCCACCGAAGAAACTGCCGGCCTGGCACCTCGTCGGCGGTCTTGACCCGCTGACGGCAGACGACTTGACGGGCAGCGAACCGGACGACGGCCATCCCGTGCTGCTGACCGACTGGATTGCCTCGGACGGACTAAACTGCCTGAAGATCAAGTTGCGGGGAAATGACACCGAGTGGGACTACGAGCCAATCGCCCGCGTCGGCCGACTGGGCATCGAAGGCGGCGCGGCGTGGCTTTCGGCGGACTTTAACTGCACGGTTACCGACCCCAACTACGTTAACACGATCTTGGACCGTCTGCGGGATCAAGAACCGCGAATCTTTGGCATGATTCTGTATGTTGAACAGCCGTTTCCGCACGATTTGGAGGCCGACCGTATCGACGCTCACAGCGTCTCCGCCCGCAAGCCGCTGTTTCTGGACGAAAGCGCTCACGATTGGCGGTTGGTGCGGCTGGGCCGCGAACTCGGCTGGTCCGGTGTAGCGCTGAAGACCTGCAAGACGCAAACCGGGGCATTGCTCAGTTTGTGCTGGGCCAGGGCCCACGGCATGCCGCTGATGGTCCAGGACCTGACGAACCCGATGTTGGCCCAAATTGCCCATGTTCGGCTGGCTGCGCACGCCAGGACGATTATGGGCGTCGAGACGAATTCCCCGCAGTTTTACCCCGAGGCGTCATCGCCCGAAGCGGCTGTGCATCCGGGGCTTTATCGACGTATCGACGGATGCATCGACTTAACGACGCTCGACGGGGCGGGATTCGGCTACCGCCAGGCCGAAATAAATCGCAATATGCCGGATCCGGCAGTTGAGTGTTATAATCGGTGAGTGGGTGAATTCTGATCCTTGGGACCCCGAGGGTGACGTTGATGGCGGCGACAAACGGCAACGAGCCGGGCAAGAAAAAGCTGCGGAAGGCCAAACCGCTCCCCGATCGCGGCGGCGCAGCAGCGGCCAGGCCCGCGGTGAAACCGGTTGCGGCGGGCGCCAACCCGCACCCCAAAACGACGCCGGTCGGTTCCGTCGTGCCGGCGGCTGCCCCGGCGGCGGTTGTCGTCCAGCCAGGTTCCGGTTCGGCGACCTCAATCCGCCGGCGGACACGCAAGTCGCGCAACAAGAACATCGCCCTGATCCTCGTCCTGGTTCCGCTGGCCGCTTTAGGCGGTATTCTCGCGTTTTGGGGGGGTGGGTCAGACGATAGTCAACAGGACAACGAGCAAATTAATTTGCAAGCGGCTGCGGCCGACGGTGACACCGATGCGGAGGCCGACGAAACTGCCGACGAAACCGGAGACAACACGGGCACTGAATCGGCGGATGACGCACCGCCAGCCGGAGACGCCGGCAATTCCAATCCGTCCGCCGCCGCACCAAACGGTTCGGTAGACAATGGCAACGACGACCAGCCGGACCCCGAAGAACAACCGGGCCGCGCCACCGAGCCGGCTGACGCCGATGATCCTGCGCTCAAAAACGGCGATGACCCGGTAGCCGCAAACGGCAGCGACGACAACCCCAAGCCGGCTGTCGAAACGGCTGTCGATCCGCCGCCGGAAAAAAAGCCGCTTGAACCGGACGAGTTGCTGAAGATGAAAGGCTTCGTAAAAACCGAGTCGGGTTGGGTGGCGAGCGAGGAGGTTGCGTTAAAAATGCAGCTGGAACGCGCTCAGATTCTTGAAGACGAGATCAAGGATACCGCCGCCAGAATCACGCAGCAAAAGTTAAAGAAGCTCAATCTGGCCATTAACAATTGGATGGTGTGGGACAAAAGACACAAGAGTGCGTTGGCTCAGCGAACCGACGCCGGGGAGACTCCCGAACTCAACAAGATCAGTGCCCACGCCAATGCACATCGCAAGTTCGTCAAAACATACCTGGCCAGCGCCGACGACATTCGAAACAAGATCGTGGAGCACGCGCGGGAACTTGGTGGAATCCTCGAGGCGGCCGAGAAGAACATCGCCGCCGCCAAAGAGAAGTACGCCAAGAGCAGCGACGATGAACAAATCGCCGGGGCCCTGAAGAAACTGGGCGATAAACTGGTCCCGTCGGACTCCTGGCTGGCGGACCAGGCAATAATAAACAAACTAAAAATGCGATTTCCCGAGTTGGAAACGCCGCCATCCCTGAAGCTAACCTCACTCGCCAGAGATTATGTAGAGCGTTCGAATCTGCGTGGGGAAATCGCCAAGGAGGAAATCGCCAAGGAGAAGCCCGACCCGGACGCGCCGCCGAAAAAGTGATGGCTTCGGCGTCTTCGTTCTCGGCGGCGATGCTATTCCGGCCGCGCGACGGGCAGCGATACGTTTTTAAACGTAATCGGCAGCGCCCGCTGGTCGCGGATCCGCGGGTAGGTCACGATGAATTGCTTTGGCTGTGCGTTGCCCGATGGCGAGACGAAGGTCAGTTTCATTTTTGCTACGCCATCGCTGATCCCCAAACGGCTGGTTCCGCGCAAATCGAATGGTTTGCCGTCGGCGTCGAACAGGGCGAATTCATTCTCCAAAAACAGAATATCTTCCGGCTCTGGTACCAGCATATCGCGTGACAAAGCGACGACCATCTCCCACCTCGTTTCCGAAACGCGGGTCATCTCTTTGATGTGTAACGCCAGATTTTCCTGGCGGTGGACCGTGTCGGACGCAAAATCTTCGATCACCAGATTTGTGGGTTCGCCGACGACAATCAAGTCCCAACTTAACTTGAGCCGTTTCAATTGTTTCGCCGCCTGGGGCGGCGGCTGCAGTTTCATCGTGGTGCTGAACTGCTGCACCGACTTTTCGACCACCTGCCAGCTGCTGTCGCTCGCTTGATGCCCAAATATTTTTGCCGGCGTGTCGGCAACGGCCTCACTGATCGCCACCTGCGATTGGTGCGCGACAATTCGAAAACGGTTTTCCCAGGACAGGAGCACCGTGAACTGGAACGTGTGCGTCGTTTCGGAAGTGGCGTCTTCGTAGTCGAATTCTTCGACAAAGACCCGCTTGGCCGCCGTAATCTGCGCCCGGACGGGGCCGGCGTAAGCGGTCGGATATTTGCCGCTGTTGCCGGAGATGAATACCAGTCCCGGCCGCGAGCTGCCGTATCGCGACCGTACGCGGTTGCCGCTCTGGCGGCACAAATCGTCGACGGCTTGCCAGAACGTAGTCCCGCGGTGGTTCATCTGAATCTTCTGGTCGTGAAATGTACCGTATTGGTCGCCGACCAAAACCTGGTTGCCGGTTTGTTCGCCGATCTGCTTCGTCGCTTCCGAGGCGCTGATGTTGTCGGCGACCAACGTGAATGGGCTGCCCGACCAAAGGCGTTCGACATTCAGCCGCCGGAGCAGTCGTGCGGCGCGGAGTCGCACTTCGGGATCGTCACTCTTGGCGGCCGTTTCAATTTCTGGACGGCCTTTGAGGCCAATCTTGCGGAGTTCTTCGCTGGCTGCCTGCCGCTTGGTGTATGACGAGGATCCCAACTCTTCGATTAGCTTGGCGATCCGTATTCGCTCGGGGCCAGTCTCCGCCGGTTCATCTTGAGCCGACGACCGGTCGACGAGCACGCAACTGAAACAGGCAATTAGAATCGCGGTCCTTCGCATCTTCGACACCGTGACAAGTTGAAGGGGAATTGCTGATGAGCCACTCGCACCGCAGGTGACGGGGCAATGCGATCGGTCGGTCGCTGAAGAGTCGCGGGACGGTAGGTAATTTTTCCCGCCGCGGTCAAGATCACCACGAACCATGCAGCGGTGGTGCGTGTCTCGCTGGAAACGCTAGCACCCGTGGCGACCGCCAAGCGTGACAGCTATATTGAAGAGCCTCCAGATTTACCAACAAAGCCCCAATCAATTCAATGCCTCGCGTTGCCATTCTCGGTGCGACCGGTTACACCGCGCTCGAACTGATTAAACTACTGCTCCGTCACCCAGACGTTGAGATCACGGCGACCACCAGCCGCCAACAAGGGGATCCTCCGATCGGGGCGGTGCATCCGTCGTTAGCGGGGCGGCTCGATCTGGTTTTGCAAAACCTCTCCCCAGTAGAAATCGCCTCGCGTAGCGATTGTGTTTTCAGTTGCCTGCCTCACGGCGCATCCGCGTCGGTGATTTCCCCACTGTTGGACGCCGGCGCTCGCGTGATCGATTTCTCGGCCGACTATCGGCTCGACGACCCGGCGGAATACGCGGATTGGTACGGGCAAGTACATATTGATCCGGAACGGTTGCCGGAGGTGGTTTACGGCCTTCCGGAGTTGTTTCGCGACAGAATTAAATCGTCGCCGCTGGTTGCCAACCCGGGCTGTTATCCGACGGCGGCAATTTTGGCGCTGGCGCCGCTGCTGGCGGCGAAGCGGATTCACGCGGATGACGTCATCATCGATTCCAAAAGCGGCGTTTCCGGCGCGGGCCGAACGCCGAAGTTGACCACCCATTATCCTGAATGCAACGAAAGCCTCGCGGCCTATAGTGTCGGCTGCCATCGACACACACCGGAAATCGAGTTGGTTTTGTCGAAAATAAGCGAAGCACGGCCCCATGTGATATTCACGCCACATCTGGTGCCGATGGATCGGGGCATCCTCACAACGACCTATTCGAGGCCGATCGGCGAGGTCAACGAAGACGACCTGCTCGATCTGTACCGAGACTATTACGCAGACGAGCCGTTTGTCCGCGTCGTCCCGCATTTGCCGGCAACGAAGGACTCGGCCGGCACAAACTATTGTGACGTTACGGTCCGCGTTGTGCGCGGGCGTATTTTGACGATCAGTTGTCTGGATAATTTGATCAAAGGTGCGGCCGGCGCTGCGGTTCAAAACTTTAATCTGATGTTTGATTTCCCGGAAACTACCGCTCTGTGAGCATTTTACGTTGAACAAACGAAACGTCGAACTTGGCCGCGTACAGATGTTCAATCACGATGTTCGATGCCCGATGACGGATGCTCGATGTACAACGTTCCTATAGGATTTCGCCTCGCTGGCGTGCATTGCGGTATCAAGCAAGATCCCGCAAAAGAGGATTTAACGCTGGTCGTTTGTGACCGACCGGCGACCGCAGCGGCGGTTTATACGCAGAACCTGATTGTCGCCGCGCCGGTCGTGCTGGATCGCGAGCGGACACCGAACGGTCACACCCGGGTGGTGGTTATCAATTCGGGAAATGCCAACGCCTGCACCGCGGAACGTGGGTTGGCGGACGCGCGGCGCATGGCCGAATTGGCGGGTGTCGTTTGCGGAGCGTCCGCCGACGACGCGCTGGTTTTGTCCACCGGCATCATCGGCGAATACTTGCCCATGCAGCAAATCGAACAGGGAGTGCCTCTGGCGTATTCGCATCTCGGTAACGATGAAGCGGCGCTGACCGCCGCGGCCCGCGGCATGATGACGACGGATGCCTTTGAAAAGATCGCCGGGCGGCAACTGGCGCTCGACGGCAGCCAAATCCGCATTACCGGCTTTGCCAAAGGCGCCGGGATGATTGGACCGAATATGGCAACCATGCTTGCAGTCGTCATGACCGATGCGGCCGTCGCGCCAGCAGACGCACAACGTATGTTGGCGGACACCGTCGACACGACCTTCAATTGCATTCAAGTCGATGGCCATACCAGTACAAACGATACGGTGTTGCTGCTCGCCAGTGGCGGCGGAGGCAGCCCAACACTTGCCGGGGATGACTTGAATTTATTTCAAGAAGGGCTGTTGGCCGTTTGCACAGATTTAGCCAGGGCGATTCCGTCAGATGGTGAGGGTGCAAGTCATCTCATCACGATCGATGTCCGCGGCTGCGGCAGTCTGGAGGATGCGAGAAAGATCGCCCGGGCGATTGCCAGTAGCCCGCTCGTCAAAACGGCGATTTCGGGCTGTGACCCTAATTGGGGCCGTATGGTTTCGGCGGCCGGGTACGCGGGCGTTTCTTTCGATCCGAATCGTGTCGGTTTGAAATTGAACGGGTTCGAACTTTACCGGGAGGGTACGCCGGTGGAATTTAAGGCAAGGGAAGTTTCCACGTCGATCCGCGACAATTCCGAAGCCCGCATCGAAATCGACCTGGGTGGTGGCGATGCCAGCACCCGGTTCTGGACGTCGGATTTGACGGCAGACTATGTACGGTTTAATTCCGACTATCACACGTAATCTCGCGACCAGACGGCGGTTGAAATCGCTCTGTCTGTCGGAACCTGTTCTCGATACACTCCGCATCCCATCTCAAAAATCAAGCGGGGTTGTGCGCCGGCATGGAGGCTGGTGACATGGAGGCTGGTTATGTCCGATGTATCTGATAGCGACGCCAAGCGTTTTTCCGTGGCGTTAATTGTCCGCGATGCAGAGTCTTTGCTCGGGCCGACTTTGCAAAGCGTTGCAGCGATTGCCGACGAAATTGTTGTGGCCGACACAGGCTCTCGGGACAACACTCGAGAAATTTCGAAGCAATGGGCCACGCGGGTCCTCGACGTTCCTTGGCAGGACAGTTTCGCCGCGGCGCGAAACGCGTGTATGCACGCGACCACCGGCGACTGGATCCTGTGGCTGGATGCCGGCGAAACCATATCAGAAACAACGGCCTTAGCGTTGCGCGGGTTCGTCAACGAGCAGGCCGATGAGAGGCTGCTCTACAAGTTGTTTGTCCAATTGGCACCCAACAAGGGATCTTTCGCCGATCAGCAAATGGCGCAGACGCGGCTGATACCGGGGCGCCGCCCGCTCTGTTTTGAAGGAAGAGTCCGCGAGCGGATCGTTTCGACGGTAGGGAATGCTTCTCCCGCGACCGAGATCCTAGATTGGCAAATTCGTCGCGCCACATACCACGATGAACCGGCTGCAAAAACTCGACGCGGACAGCGAAATCTCAAATTGGCTGATTTGGAAATCTCCGAGAACGGCGCCGCGCCGCAGATATTGCTTGTTCGCGCCGAAGCGCTCGCCCAGCTTGGTGAAATCGAAGAAGCCCGCAAGTGGTTTCTCCGGGCTCGCCATGACGCAAAACCTGGATCGGATGATCTGCTGGAGTCCTATTACGGCGAGCTGACATCGTTCGACGAAGACGAGCCAAATCGGGACGTACAACTTGCACTTTGTATCGAAGCGCTGGAGATGTTCCCCACCGACCTGCAACTTCTGTGCGCGATGGGCGGCTATTTGCAGGCTCAAGACAAAATTGAATTGGCGGCCCGTGCTTATAAAACGGCAGTCGAACACGGGCAAGCAAACCCCAATGTTTGGTATCTGGGTGATATTCACGACATTGCCGTGATTTGCCTGAGCGTCGTTTACCAGTTGCAAGGTAAAGACGGAGAGGCTTTGTCGCTATTGCAAAACGTACTTCACCAGCGGCCCGCTTCGTTGCGGTTGCGGCATCAGATGTTCGACTTCCAAATTCGCCACGGACGTCAAGAGGAAGCGATCAAGTCGCTAGACGGAATGCCGGCGGACATGCCACAGCGCGATGCCCTGGTAAATGCTGTCCGCGGTGCCTGTCTGGCCAGCAACGGCGACTGGACCGCCGCACAAGGCTACCTGGAAACGGCGTATCAAGCCGGCTGCAGGGACGCCATTTGTCTGCGCTGGTTGGCTTCAACCTGGATCGCGCTGGAAAAGCCGACAGACACCCGAGAATTGCTCGACGAATGGCAGCAGTTGGAACCGGATAACGACGAGATCAACCAGTTCCTGGACTCTCTTGCCAAATCAAGACTATCTAGCGGCACAGTTGGCACGCTAGGCGGGCGCGAAATCCGCCTGGATCCGCCGAACGATGGCCCCGCCGAGGCCACAGAGATTCCGCAGCAGCAGTCAATAAAGCCGCGGCGGCGACGTTATTCGGATTCGAGATAGTTATCTTTTGATTTACTGATAGATAGGCCGGTAGCCGTGCGCTGATCGATACGACTGCTTCAGGCAGACGAATTAGGACGGAATCTGAAGACTACGGAAAGTTTTCGTAAACGATTTACTTTTCCACGTCCAACTCTTCGGCTAGCTTTCAATATAGGAGTGGCTGTTGAATCTGCTCCTCCCAAATTTGGCTTTCTCACCCCCATGTTTGGGCAGAGTTCGGTCGTTCGGGCTGTTCTCGGCCCTTTTTTGATAATCTGGCCGGATGCAGCCGATCGAATCAAGGCTGCTTCAGTTTCAGGATATCCCGGCGGATGTTGCTTGACAAAACCCCTTGGAAAACCAAACTTAGTCAGTTTGATATCCATATCATCCGCATGCGGTGATTAGCGGTATTTGGCAGCAGCGGCATTCGACAGACACGGTTGAGGGTATAGACAGATGCGAACGTACGAGAAGGCGAAATGGCAGAACGGCGGTTCCGGACAATTTGAACGAGAAAAGCTCGGCGTGGCGAGTGCAGTTGGGGAACCGGATGCGGACGAGGGTGACCCCGATCTGGAATTCGACGAAGAAGATTTTGATGACGACTTCGACGATGATTTTGAAGACGAAGACGACGACGGCTACGAAAATAGTTTAGACGACGATTCGCAAAGCACGGAGGCCGACTTCGAAGAGGAATAGCCGTTCCATCTCGTGCCGGCACCGTCCCGAGAGAACACCCACAGAGCGTGTTCTCTTTTTATTTGCGATCTCGACGGAAGCGGTCCGATTTTGACCGCTTCTGGACGTGGCGGCCAAACCATTTACAACGGCCGCACTGTCAGGTCGATGGGGTTCGAACAGCGATGGTCCGCTGGATCGGCGTTGACTTTGGACCGGCAACAGTCTGATTCCCAATTGCAAAAATAGGCAATGCGTGGTTTACTCGTGGTTCCCACGTCCAGAGGATCAGGCGACAGACCTTACGGATTTGAAGCAGCCATGTTTGAACCCGTTGAGGGCTCGGTCAACTTTCCGCAACTGGAAGCCAAGATCGGCCAGTTTTGGAAAGACGACGGCATCTATGAGAAATCGCTTCTGCGACGTGCGAACTGTCCGCAGTTTATCTTTTACGAAGGGCCGCCGACCGCCAACGGCCTTCCTCATCCGGGCCATTGTTTGACGCGGGCAATCAAGGACGTATTTCCCCGCTACCGTACTATGCGTGGCTATTATTGCGAGCGCAAAGGTGGTTGGGACACGCATGGTTTGCCGGTCGAAGTCGAGGTTTGCAAGGAACTGGGTATCCATTCCAAAGAAGATATCGAAGCGTACGGTGTCGAACCGTTCATCCACAAGTGCCAGGAAAGTGTCTGGCGCTATATGCAAGAGTGGGAACGTCTGACGGAGCGGCTGGGCTTCTGGATTCACTTGGACGAAGCCTATGTCACGTATCACAAGAGCTACGTTGAAAGTGTCTGGTGGGCGCTGAAGAACTTATTCGACCGCGGCTTGCTGTATCAGGGACACAAGATCGTCTGGTGGTGGGCGCAAGGCGGAACGGCGCTATCCAGTGGGGAAGTTGGCGATGGCTATCGCGAAGTTGCCGACCCCAGCGTCTACGTGCAATTTCCATTGGTTGACGAACCAGGGACATCTTTGTTGGTTTGGACGACGACGCCCTGGACGTTGCCGAGTAACCAATTTGCGGCCGTGCACCCGGATTTGGAATATGCGACGGTCACGGATGAGGAGACCGGAAAGAAATTGATCTTGGCGAAATCGCTTGTCGACACGATTGCCGGAAAGATCAAACGCGAACTGACGGTCAACGCGACTCATCGAGGCGACGAACTGATTGGGCGACGTTACCTGCCCCCGTTTGATTATTACTATCGAGATACGGGCGATCAGACCGGCACCTTGACTGCTGGCGGCAGCGATCATGTGGCTTGGCGGGTTATTGCGGCCGACTTTGTTACCATCGATAGCGGCAGCGGCGTGGTCCATCAAGCGCCTGCGTTCGGTGAGGTCGATTACGATGTGCTGATTGCCGAGCAGTCACGTTTTGTCGATGGCGCAGGCCCGCAACTGATCAACGCCGTCGCGCCGGATGGCACGTTTACCGGCGCAGCGCCCGACTATACTGGCCGCTGGGTCAAGGATTGCGACAAGGATATTTGTCGAGAGCTAAAGCAGCGCGGGCTGCTGGTTCACCAAGAACAATACCTTCACGACTATCCGTTCTGCCCGCGCGCCGAAAATGACGCATTGATTCAATACCCGCGCAAAAGTTGGTTCATTCGCACGACCGACTTTAAGGACAAGTTGCTGGCCAATAACCGTGAGATCAACTGGCTGCCCGGGCACATTCGCGATGGCCGTTTCGGCAATTTCCTGGAGTCGAATGTCGATTGGGCGCTTTCTCGCGAACGCTATTGGGGCACGCCGCTGCCGATTTGGGTCTGCGATCAGACGGGCAAGATGGAATCGGTGGCCGGTTACGATGAGTTGCTCGGGAAACCCGGCGTCGCGGGCGGCGAGGCTTGGGAAGCGGCCAAGGCCAGGAAGCCGAATTTGCCCGACGACCTCAAAGTCCACAAGCCGTACATTGACGAGATCACGTACGATTCGCCGCATGCCGCAGGAGGCCGTATGCGGCGGGTTCCCGAAGTGATCGACTGTTGGTTCGATGCCGGTTCGATGCCGTTTGCGCAATGGGGCTATCCTGGCGAGGGCGACGGTCGTTTCCAGGAGCAATTCCCCGCCGACTTTATCAGCGAAGCGATCGATCAAACCCGCGGTTGGTTCTACAGCCTGCTGGCGATCAGCACGCTGTTGTTTTCGGAGGAAAGCGATCAGCCGGGCGCGAACGAGCCCGCAGGCCGCAATACCTTTCCACACCCGTTTCGTAACTGCATCGTGCTGGGCCTGATGTTGGCTGAATCGAATATTTGCGTGAAATGCGGACATCGTCACCTGCAGGAGGTCAAACAATGCGAGAAGTGTGGCGGTAAGGTTTCCCGCAAGACGGAAAAAATGTCCAAGCGGCTCCGCAATTACCGCGAACCACGGGAGATCTTTGATCGCTACGGCGCGGACGCGCTCCGCTGGTACTTTTTTGCGAACCAGACCCCTTGGACGTCCATCATCTACAGCGAGCGCGCGATTAAGGAGAGCATTCCGGAGTTTCTACTGCGATTATGGAACGTCTATAGCTTTTTCGTTATTTACGCCAACATTGATGGCTTCGATCCGGGCGCGGATATTAGTGCTGATCTTGAACAACTCACCGGCGGCGAACTGTCTGCGGCTGAAACGTATCGGCCGGTCGCCGACCGCGGCGAACTCGATCGATGGGCGATCAGCGAGTTGCATCGCACGGCCTCTATTGTGACCGAGCGGATGGATGCGTACGACAACTATGGAGCCTGCCAGCAGCTCATCGATTTTGTGGACGGCCTTTCCAATTGGTACGTCCGCCGCAGTCGCGATCGATTCTGGAGTGGCGAAAAGCAATCCCCAGATAAAATCGATGCCTACTGGACCCTGTATGAATGCCTGTTAACGACCAGCAAACTTATCGCACCGTTTGTCCCATTTCTGGCCGAGGCGATGTGGCAGAATTTGGCCGGTGTGTTCAAAGGGGGGGTACTCGAAAGCGTCCACCTGTGCGATTTCCCGTGTGGTGAAACAGGGCTGGTCAACGAGACACTGTCGCAACAAATGCAATTGGTGCGCGAGATTTCGTCGCTCGGCCGCGCGGCGCGGATGGATGCCAAGCTGAAAGTCCGCCAACCGCTGGCCAAGATGGAAGCCATTCTTGTGAATCGCACGCATCAGTCCTGGCTGGAAGAGCACGACGCGCTGATTCGTGATGAATTGAACGTCAAGCAGGTCCACTACACGACCGAGACCGAGCAATACATCACGTACCAGATTCAACCGGATTTCAAACGGCTCGGCCCGCGCGTGGGAAGATTGATGCCGGCCGTCAAACAGGCGCTGCAGGAGGCCGAGGGCGGCGGTTTGCTTGCGGAGTTGGAGTCAAACGGGAAAGTCATCCTCAAAGTCGGCGGCGAATCGATTGAGCTCACCGATGACGACATCCAAGTTCGGCTTCAAGCCAAAGACGGGTGGGCCGCGGCTCAGGGCCGCGACTGCGTTGTTGTACTATCCACCGATTTGACACCCGAGTTGCTGCGGGAAGGGCTTGCCCGAGATTTAAGCCGCCTCATCAATGACCGGCGCAAGGAAATGGGCTGCGAGTTTACGGACCGCATTCGAGTCGGCTTGGTGACCGATTCCGAAGAACTGCGCCGCGCCGTCGGCGAGAATCGAGAATTCGTCACGGTGGAAACCCTCGCGACCGAGATCGTCCACGAACCGATCACCGCAGTGGCGAGCATCGAGGCGGAATTGGGCGAGCAGCGGTTGGAACTTTACGTGGAAATTGTAGACGCCAATTGACGCGTCATTGGCGAGAGCCTCGCGAAATGGCAGACAAACGACTACGAATCGCCGTGCTGATTTCCGCTGGCGGGACGACACTAAAGAACCTATTGGAGAAACAATCAAACGGGCAGCTTGATCTGGACATTGTGCAGGTGATCTCTAGTAACCCTCATGCCGCCGGATTGTCGCATGCGGCGGCGGCCGAGATTGCCAGCCGGACCGTCCGCCCCGCTGACTACGAGACGCCCGAACAATTCAGTGAGGCGATCTTTCAGCCCTGCCGCGCCGTGGACGTCGATTATGTCGTTATGGGCGGGTTTCTCAAGCATGTCCTCATTCCCGGTGACTTTGAAAACCGCGTGATTAATATTCATCCGGGATTGATTCCCGCATTCTGCGGCAAAGGATTCTACGGCGCCCGCGTTCATCAAGCCGTGCTGGATCACGGCGCCAAGGTAACCGGTTGTACGATCCATTTCGTCGACGACCAGTACGATCACGGACCGATCATTTTGCAGAGAGTGGTATCTGTCGAAAATGACGACACGGCCGAGTCGCTTGCCGCCCGTGTCTTTGCCGCGGAGTGCGAAGCGTATCCGGAAGCGTTACGGCTGCTTGCCTCGGGGCGCGTTCGTGTTGACGGGCAGCGGGTGAGCATCGCGCCGTCGTTGGACTCCTGATTAAACATCTCACATATCATGCCCGAATCTGACCGCCAGAAATGGGATGCAAAATACCGATCTGCCGACGATGTTCCCGTTGAGCCTTCAGCGGTTTTAACATCGCTGAGTCACTTGATACCGTCGGCGGGTGCCGCCCTCGATATCGCGGGCGGTGGCGGGCGGCATGCGATTTGGCTCGCGCGGCACGGGTTGGATGTGACCATCGCGGACATTTCGGTCGTGGGGTTAGAACTGGCAATCGGGCGGGCGGAGGTTGCGGACGTACGGATTTCAACGATGCCAACCGATCTGGAGGCATCGTCCTTTCCGCCGGGCCCGTGGAAGATGATCTTTTCACACCACTTCTTGTGGCGGCCGCTTTTTCGCCAATATCCCAAGGTGCTGGAGGACGAAGGCGTTCTGGTGGTGATTCAGCCAACTCTAAAAAATCTCAAACGGCACGAAAAACCGCCTGCCCAATTTCTGTTGGACGATGGCGAACTTCCCACACTTGTCGGAGACCTCGACGTCATTCACTACGAAGAGGGGTGGCTCGCTGAAGGCCGCCACGAGGCGGTCGTCGTCGCAAGACGATCGCGGCCTTGATTCTCGGAAACTGTCAGCCGATCGCCGCCGCCGTTTGGGAGAGGCTGAACGGGGCTCTGCGTGCTGAACGTGGAAAGTCGTGGCGGCCCCATTTTGACACGGGCAACCTCGTGCGGTATCACTTTTCAGGGCCTTGGATTTGTCCCCGGTGGGCGAACCGGAAGAGACGCTGCATTTGACCAACGTCGTGGGGCGGAATCCCGTGTTAGAACGCAAATCGTAAATCTCGGAGGCATGACATGGCATATCGAAGTTTAGCGATCGTCGTCGTCGTTTTTTTGGCGATCGTTGTGAATCGTTCGGGTGGCGCTGAACCGCCGTCCCCGGCGAGAGGCGTCGCAGCAGCCGATGCCCCGCCAGTGGCCACATTTTCGATCGTTGCTTTCGATCCCGACACAAAAGAACTCGGCGTCGCTGTGCAATCTAAATTCATCGCAGTGGGCGCCGTCGTACCGTGGGCTAAGGCGGGCGTTGGTGCGGTAGCAACGCAATCCTGGGCGAACACGACGTTCGGTCCGGACGGGTTGAAATTGCTTGCGGAAGGTACGGCGGCGGACGTGGCGCTTGAAAAACTGCTGGCTGCCGACCGGGGCCGCGAGCATCGTCAAGTTGCCATTATCGACGCGCAGGGCCGCACGGCCGCGTTTACGGGAAATGCATGCAACGCTTGGGCCGGCCATCGGCAGGGAAAAAACTATTCGGTGCAAGGCAACATTCTGGCGGGCGAGGAGGTCGTCGAGGCGATGGCCAAGGCATTTGCAGAAAGCGAGGGCGAG
>JAYGDO010000149.1:0-5532 GCA_046582885.1 Pirellulales bacterium
CGCGGGAATAATATTCTCCCAGTCGCAACGAGAAGACAAACACGAACGTACCGATGAGCAACGACAAACTTTTGAAATGCGATGTTGCCCACCAGTTGCCGATTATTGCCCGACCCGTTCTAGGAATGGAATTTGTGGTGAAAATATCGGCAATATCGCGCAGCCGATGACGAATGACTAAAGAGCCAAGTGTTGAATGAATGGAGGGTCATGTCATGTTAAGTTCTATGGGGATACCAGGCGCGGCAGAGCTGCTCATTATCGGTATGCTGGTCGTTGTTATACTTGCCGTGCTCGCGATCGTGTATTTTGTTGGATCCGGTGTGCGATGTCCTAATTGCAACGCGCGGCTATCTTCAAAAGGGGCTCATTGTCAGAGATGCGCAGACAAAGAGGCGAAAAGTTGACGCTTCAAACGCGCGAGTTGTCGACGGCAGGCCATTGCTAAAGCGATCTCCGATCATCGGATCGATCGAAACGCCGGCGGTTTGCGTCTCCTTTTGGATCAGCTTTCAACGACCGCCCGCATTTTTTCCAGGCCGGTTGCAGCCACGTCGCGAGGGTCTTGCGCCCAGAGATCTTCGCGGAATAGCTCCAGCGACAAGAATCGCCGATAGCCGACTTGGCGGAGCAGTTCCAGATAGCGGTTCAGATCGAAGATGCCGTCGCCGGGCATCACGCGATCCGGGTCGTGTTGTTGCTCGCGCGGCGGCTCGCTAACGGTGTCCATGAAGTGTGCAACGGCGATCTGTTCGGCGGTCAGCTTTGAGATCGATTCGACGCTGCCGCCTCCGCGCTGAATATGAAACGGGTCGAGCACTGTCGACGCATCGGGATGGCCCGACTTTGTCATCACCTCCAGAGCGTCTTCGATCGTGTTGAGTTGTTCCACAAAACCAAGAAATTCCATCGACGGTTTGACTCCGAAGTCACCCCCGATTTGGAGCAGTTCGCGATAATGCATTGCTCCCAGGTCATAGTCCGCCTTGCCACCGGGCGGCCCGGCGATAATGTACGGGGCTCCAACTTCGGCCGCCTGCTGAATGCGGCGTTTGCATATTTCGATGGCTTTGTCGTATTCTGATCCGGTTGTGTCAAACCAGTCACCGAGATAAATGGTCGTGGGCACGGCGAGTCCGTGATCGTCCAGCGACTTGCGAATGTCGGCGATTGTTCCACCGTCAGCCAGATAAGCATCAATGTCGTCGTGCCAAAGTTCGATGCCGGTGTAACCAACTTCGCCCGCGATGCGGATCTTGTCGAGAATCGGTGTCGGCTTAATCGTGCCGGAATTGAGCGAGTATTGGAAGTTCGACATTGTTCTGCGAAGTTGTGGTTTTCGACTAAGAACCGTCACGAACAATTTGCAGACCGCTGATCAGCGGCATTTGCTTGGGGGTCGGTGTGCCCGATTTGGAGACCAGTTCAAGCACTAATTCGCCGTCGATTTCTTGAACGAACTCCATCCACACGGCACGTTCAGTTTTTCCCGCTTCGCTGAGGATATCGAAGTCGGAGAGAACCGTCTTGCCGTTGAGCTTCACGTGAAAAATGCGCTGTCCAAGTTGATCGTCCGGCAGCGCCGCAAAACCCAATCGCACGCGATAGCGGCCTTTGCCGTGCTCCGCCGAGGTAACCGGCACGACGCAGCTCTTTAGCCCTTGGATCGCAGTGGCGAAGACAAATGGTGTATCGGTGTTGTCGATCCGGGTGTATCGCGAGTTGCGGCGGACGTCGCTGGCGCCTTCGTATTTCTCGAGTTTCATTTCGTGGCCGAGCACGAGTGCGTGGTTCAGCGGCCGTTCCGGCTTGAGCCAAAGATTGCCGTCACTGTCACGGCGGTCGCCGGTACCGGCAAAATCGATGAATAAATGTTTAACCGGTAGCGTTGATCCGGGCTGCGCGAATAACTGCCCTACGGACGGCGATGAGGGGACTTGCCCCAGGGCAACCGTAAAGGGCAGTGACCATGAGCAGCGACAATAAACGGCGTGCGGCGGCTTGATCATCAGGCCCCCGCCGCTGATCGAGTCGAACGAGCAACTCATGCGACTATGGAAGAATGTATAAAGCCCTTGGTCCGTCAGCAGGTCTTGGTACCCAACACCCGTCGAACGGCCGAACAAAAAGTGCGTTGAGGCCGAGAATTGCCCGCATTGTTTACCGGCGCGGCACCAAGCCCAGTCACTTTGCTTACCGGTAATCGGATGAATGCGAGTCTTCTTTTCACCGGTCCGCAAATCGTATGCCCACGGCTCGGCATGAATCGTTTCATCAACCACAACCGGCCGCGTGCGGTGATTGCACGCTTTCTTCCAGAGCAGCTTTCCGGTCTTGCCGTCGTGGACCGCGATACTGCGATTCTGGTAACCGCCGGATGGCCATACCCGCCAGCCTTTGTCCGCGCCGCTGGCTGTACAGAAGATGATTACGTCTTTCTGCGCCATGGTGCAGCCAATAACAAAAGGATTGTAGTGCCTTGCATTTCGCCCCCCGCCGAAACCGACTTGCGGTAGCCACGCGCCGCCGCAGTTTGTCAGATCAACGCCGTGCGTGTAAAGCACTTTGCCTGTTTTTGCATCGACCGCGGTAAAGGTGCTGAAGGTGTGCTGATCGACTTCCTTGTTGAACTTTTCAAGCTCGACCGCATCGTTCGCCGCGAGGTACTCCCGCATTTCGGCGATGATCTGATCCTTGGTTGCGGCTTCGGCCACGCCGCCCCAGCCATACAGGTAGCCGTCACCGATGGCGTTCCATCCGCCCCATTGTTTCTCCGCGTTGGGCCCGCCCAAAATCCAGCGGGGCTTGCCGCTCCTCACATCCAAAGCCAATACGCAACTCCACTTTTTGGCGTTCTTCTCGTCGCTCTGGGCCGATCCGGCGGCCAGGAAAAGTGTCTTGCCTTCACGATCCGGCGCCATCATGTTCCATTGTCCGCCGTCGAAAGGCGGTAAATACCTCGCCCGTTCTTTGCCGGTGTACGGGTCCAGCAGAACGATTTCCTCGAGAAAACGCAGAAACAGGTTGCCCGGTGCGGCAGCCATGTCGGTCCGGCTTTTTTCGCGACGCCATAATTCGCGGCCGGTGTATTGATCGTGCGCCACCAGATCACCACCTCGGTAGAGGAAGAACACGCCGTCGGAGACAAGTGACAAACCTGCCGGAGCACCGCTGCCGGCCTCAAGGTGCGGTCCGCCGTACCAGACGACCCCCAGTGGTGGCTTAAGAACTCCGTCGTTGCTACAGTTCGTATGCCCGGCGTCTGCGTAAGGTTGTGACCAACTACCGGCGTTTTTCAATGGCGGGCGGACGTGCTTGGCCCAGCGGGCGGTGTCGTCACCGACAACCTTCCAACCGTTGGGTTTCCAATCGTCGAGCGCCTCTTGCGTTTGCTTGCCGCCGATCAGGCCAACGCCTCGGATCGGTTTGAGCATCCGCGCGACTTGCTCAAAGTTTTGCGGCAAATCACCACCGTCGGCCGCGGCTTCCGAGACGATCAGATCGGCAAAGTACGATGGAAACGGTAGCTTGCTATCCGGCGGTTGATGAAAAGCAATAATCCGTCCTACGTGCAAATTGGCACGCGTGTACACGGTCCGTGCGGCGGCAGCCTTTTCCGCGTTATGAAATATCGCGACGAGGTTCAGCTTGGTTCGCTTCGCTAGTTCAAGAGCAAGTCCGCCACTATCACAATCCAATACGACGGCGTATCCGTCCAATGTCGCAGGCTCATTCTGCGAAGCTGCTGCGTTGACGATCTTTTCCGCCGTTGCGCCGTAATCAATACCATCCGCGCCGGCCAGTGTTGCTGTTTCGACCGCCTCATCGATCACGCCGTGCTTTTGTGTTCCGGTCGGGCCGAAGCAGTAAATGACGCCGGTTCGCGTCGTGACGAAAAGTCGCCCATTCGCCACGATGAGTTGATTGGCCCGTTCGGGTACGTCGGTTGACCAGAGTAACTTGCCGTCTTTGGGATCGCGCGCGTAAATACCGCTGCCGGTTCCCTTGTTGACGTCCACATCGAACGCCGTGTGATACAGAATACCGCCGGCGTAAACCACCGACGAGAGGTCCGGATCGTAGCGGTAAACAATCGGTGCTCGTCGGTCGCGGACGCTGAGTACCGAATCGATATCGACCCAGCGGCCCGGCAGATCCTCGCGCCAAAGCTGCGTTTGTTTCTTTGGATCGTCCTGGTCGATCTGCGTGGCCTGGGTTCCCGTGTAGCGGATATTGTCTTTCTTCACCCCATATAACGGCCAGAAGGGCCCTTCCAGATTAGGAAACTCGGGCCATTCATCTTTGCCGGGATGCGCACCAAGCGGCCCGCCGGTCTTGCGGTCAAAAGAGACGAGTGTCCACCAACCGGTGAAGTATCCCCAGCAGTCTTTGGGAACCCAAATCGAGTCGCGCAGGACAAACAAGTGTCCGGCCGGCGACATACTCACACGGTCGCCGGTCTCGCATTGGACACCGTTGCGCCAAATCAACTCGCCGGTGTTGGCATTGACGGCATACATGAATGTCCCGTCGTGCGGAAACACGCCCGCGCCGAAATAGGCGACGCCGTTTTCGACTGCCACATCGGTGCGAACCGGCCAGGATGAAACGGGCTTTCCGTACGAAAACATCCAGCGATTGGCCGGCGCGGCGTTGAACTTCCAAACGACTGCGCCGGTCTTGGCATCGAGGCAGTAGGCGTGCCCGTCGTCGCTGCCGACGTAGAGTTTTCCCTGCCAAAAAGTTGGCGTACGATTGACGGCCGCACCGGCCGAAAATTCCCATCGCTTTTCGCCCGATGCTGCATCGAGGCACACCGTGCGGCCGGCAATCGCGCTGTTGAAAAACAGCGAATCACCCGCCGCACTAATCGGCAGTGTGTACCAGGTGACCCACGGATAACGAATCCGTGTCGGCGAATGATCCGGTTTCGGCGCAAGCCTTGCCTGACGCGACTGAAACTTCCAGACCTGCTCCAGCGGCGGTGAGAGTTTTTCGCCAGTCACCCCCGTCCGCATCCGGTCGTGCCGCCAAGTCGGCCAGTCCTCGGCGCGGGCTGAATTGAGCGACGTGATGAACGGTAAACAGATGACGGCAGCGATCAATGTGAAGCGGGAGATGAGTCTCATAGATTTGTCGACTTTCGATAACGCCGGGTTGGAAATGAGGAGCGTCTGCGATTGTTTGGTATGGCACCATTATCGCAAATCTCACCCGGCGATTCAGCGTCTGTTTTCGGCTTGAAATGTACTTTTTTCGGAACGCGTATCGCGGGACTACGGCTGTGATTTTTCTCGTATGATCCGCAACAATTCGGCGTCGCCACGGTCGACTTTGACGGTCACCGCCCGCTTTTCTCCGGTCGAAAGCGGCAAATCAACCCACTTGCGCGTCTTTTTGTCGATTCTGCGTACCGCTTCGATCCCTGCCGCGAAGGTAAGTGTCGCTTCTCGCGGGTTGCCGATGTCGCGATTGCCCACGACGACGTAATCGCCGCCATCCTCATCGTTTTTGAACAACCCGACAACGATG
>JAYGDO010000159.1:0-4378 GCA_046582885.1 Pirellulales bacterium
GCACAACCCCGAGTTTCAATCCGATGAGCCAACAAAGCGTCCCCTATCGAAATCCCGTGGGTGTTCTTGCGGGAGCCATCGCTTGTTTGCTGATCACGCAACTTTTCTCAGAGCCGGCAACCGCAGCGGACAAATACGAGCAGTTGATCCTGGCAGATCGTCCCGTCGCTTATTGGCGATGCGACGCGAGCGGCTCTAACGAGGCGATCAACTCTGGAGCCGCTGGCAAGTCCGCGACCGGTGCGTTTCAAAGCGAAGTGGAATTTGTCGATGGTTTGCCAGGTACCGCGGGCAAGGCTGCTAAGTTCAACGGGCGGAACACTCACATCCAGGTGCCGATGATCAAGGCGTTGCAGCTTGACACGCTGTCGATCGAGTTTTGGTTCAAGACCACACAGAAATTCGACAATGCGTTTTGGCCTGGCAGCGCGGCGTTTCTGACGATCGCCACGAGCGGCGATGGCAGCAGTGATTTTACGATCAATGCGGCGTCAACCAAACGAGGCGAGGATCAAGGGCGAATTCTGTTTTGCACCGGGCCAGCCGGCACGGGACGCGATAATTACCTTCTGTCGCCGTCCGACTACCGGCTGAACGACGGCCGCTGGCATCACGTGGTGGCGGCGCGGACTTTCGCCGGCGAGAAGCATCTTTACATCGACGGCCGTCTCGCCGCATCTTCGCCGGACGTGGGCGGTAGGATTTCCAGCGATCGACCGCTTCAGATCGGTGGCGAACAGCATCACCCGGGCGGACGCTATCTCGACGGCGTGATGGACGAAATCGCCATCTATCCACACATCCTGTCGGCCGAACGGATTGCCGCACACTATGCTGCTGTTAAAAAACACCTCGCGCCGCGCGATGTCGCTTTCGCCAAGGTGGAACCGCAGAAGGCGAGGCCGGTTCGTCCAACGAATCAACCGCCCGCTGTCTCGGACTTGTCTGTCGAGCAGAAACTCGCATTTTTCGAAGCGAAGATCCGGCCTGCGTTAATCGACAATTGTTATCAATGCCATTCGGCCCAAGCCTCGCTCAAAAAGAAACTCAAGGGCGGATTCCAACTCGACACCCGCGCGGGCATCCGTCAAGGCGGTGAGACAGGGCCGGCGGTTGTTCCCGGTAACGTCAGTGCCAGCCTGCTAATCAATGCGATCCGCCACGACGACTTGAAGATGCCGCCAAAGCGCCAGCTGCCCCGCGCCGTCATCGACAATTTCGTAAAGTGGGTCCAGATGGGCGCGCCCGATCCACGTGACGGCGATGGACGCGAGCCTCTCGCCGCAAAGTCGAAAATCGACATTGAGGCGGGTCGCAAATTCTGGTCGTTTCAACCGCTCGCCGATCCCCAGCCGCCGCAGGAGAAAAACGAGACCTGGGTGCGTACGCCGATCGACCGCTTCATTCTGGCGGAGCAGGAAAAACGTGGGCTGCGACCCAGCGTCGTTGCCGAGCGTTACAAACTCGTGCGGCGAGCATATTTCGGTTTGCTTGGTCTTCCGCCTGCTCCCACCAAGGTAAAAGCGTTCGTGGCGGACGATTCGACTAAAGCTTATGAGCAATTGATCGATCGACTGCTCGATAGCCAACACTACGGCGAACGCTGGGCTCGGCATTGGCTCGATCTGGCGAGGTTTGGCGAGAGCAACGGCTTTGAAATGGACGAGGATCGCGGGGCGGCCTACCACTACCGCGATTTCGTTATCAAGGCATTGAATCAGGATATGCCGTACGATCAGTTTGTCCGCTGGCAAATCGCGGGCGATTTATTGAAGCCCGACGAACCGCTGGCCCGTACCGCCACTGGTTTTCTCGTGGCGGGCGTCGAGAACATCATCCAATCGAAGAAGGAATTTGAACGGGACCGTTATGACAAACTAGACGATATGGTCTCCACACTGGGCACGGGCTTGTTGGGACTGACCGTCGGGTGCGCCCGTTGTCACGATCACAAGTACGATCCGATTCCACAGCGGGACTATTACCGGCTGGTCGCTTCGTTTGGCAAGACGATTAGCCGAGAAATACAGATCGACGGGCGGCGCGTTTATGCGGCCGTGGATGCGGGCGGCGATTCGTTGCCGGGCCGCTTCCCTCTGAAATCAGACGTTTATTTTCTTACACGCGGTGACGTCGCCGCGAAGCAAGATGTGGTTACGCACAGTTTCCCTCAGGTATTGATGCGAGGCGGACACCGCGAGGACCACTGGCAAACGGACAGCACGGACAAGACGCTTGCGCCGCGAGCGGCCGTCGCCGACTGGATTACCGATGTTGAAAACGGAGCCGGACATCTGCTGGCCCGCGTCATTGTCAATCGCCTCTGGCAGCACCATCTGGGTGCCGGGCTGGTCGCGACGCCAAGCGATCTCGGTAAGCGCGGTCAGCCGCCAACGCATCCCGAGCTGCTTGACTGGCTGGCACGCGAATTGATCCGCAACAGGTGGCGGCTCAAGCCGATCCATCGGCTGATCATGACCAGTTCCGCGTACATGCAGTCGCAGGCGGAAGACGCCGACAATGGTCGCATCGATCCAGTAAATCGATTTCTATGGCGGCGTTCCTTACGGCGACTGGAAGCCGAGACGATCCGCGATGCCATGTTGACGGTCGCCGGCAAGCTCGACCCAACTGTGTTAGGTCGAGGTACGCTCGACGAAAACTCGACGCGTCGCAGCATCTATTTTACGGTCAAACGCAGCAAACTGATCGCCTTGCTGCAGCTCTTTGACGCCCCCGAAGCGATTCAGTCGATCGGCAATCGCCAAGCGACAACGGTGCCACCCCAGTCGCTGTTGCTGTTGAACAACGGGCGCGTTCGCAATTGGGCCGTCGCCCTGCGGCAGCGAATCGAAACTGCCGGTAAGAAGGAACTGGACGACGCCATCCGCGAAGGTTACCTCATCGCCTTGTCCCGCGAGCCGACTGACGAGCAACTGGCAAGGGTGCGATCGTTTATCAACGAGCAGACTGCCGACTACCAATCACGACACAGCAAGGATGAAGCGAGATCGCTGGCGATGGATGACTTTTGCCATTCGCTGATTTGCATGAACGAGTTTATTTATATCGAGTAATGAAACCATGAATCAGTTTCGTGAATCACGAACGGCCTATTTGCCATCGCGCCGTGAACTCCTGCGGTACAGCGGCATGGGATTGGGTTCGCTCGCGCTGGCCGGGCTGCTCGATCAGCAGGGACTTACCGCTCCGCCCGCGGCAGCCGGCGAAAGCAATTCGACCCGTCCGCTTGCGCCGCGTCGTCCACATTTCGCCGCAAAAGCTAAGTCCGTCATTTGGTTATTTCTCAATGGCGGCCCAAGCCATGTCGATACGTGGGACTACAAGCCGGAGCTACAAAAGCGGGACGGTCAGAAGTTGGCCGGGGCGGACCCGAAGACCGGATTTTTTACCACCAGCGGCACGCTCTTGAAGTCGCCATTCAAATTCAAGCAGCATGGCCAGTCGGGTGCGTGGGTATCGGAGATCTTTCCGAACCTCGCCAAGCATGTCGACCAGATGGCGTTTATCCACTCGTGTTATACCGAGTCCAATAATCACTCTCCGGCGCTGTTCCAACTGAATACTGGGTTGAATCGGATGGGATTTCCCTGTGTTGGCTCGTGGATTACCTACGGGCTTGGAACGGAAAACAAAAACATGCCGGGTTTCGTGGTCATGACCGACGCGCTGGGTCGCGGCCTGCCCAAGGGAAAGGCGCTTAATTGGGGAGCTGGTTTTCTGCCAGGGGTCTATCAGGCCACGCCACTAAACAACAAGAGCCCCGCGATCGACAACCTGTTTCGCCGTTCCCAACAGTCGGCCGCCCAGCAGCGCCGACTGTTGGACCTGTTGCAAACATCGAACCGCGAGCACCAGCAGCGATACACCGACGAAGCAGATCTATCAGCGAGGATCGCAGCGTTCGAGTTGGCTTTTCGCATGCAGATGTCCGCGTCGAAAGTGCTCGACGTTGAGCAGGAAACGGAAGCCACCC
The DNA here is from genome assembly GCA_046582885.1 of Pirellulales bacterium. Lineage (GTDB taxonomy): Bacteria > Planctomycetota > Planctomycetia > Pirellulales > UBA7805 > JAYZEI01. The sequence continues at coordinate 3,998 of JAYGDO010000159.1, forward strand.
GCAAGTCGTATGGGCTGGGCAATAAAAAGTGCGCCCACTTTGGCCGGCAATGCCTCATGGCTCGTCGGATGGTCGAGCGAGGCGTGCGGTTCGTTCAGATTTACAGCGGAGGCACAGGCGACGCGGAAAGCTGGGACGGTCATAAAGACATTCGCAAGAATCATTCAACTTTGGCGGGTGAAGTCGATCAGCCCATCGCCGCACTGTTGGCGGACTTGAGGCAGCGCGAGCTGCTTGATTCGACGCTGGTGATTTGCGGCGGCGAGTTCGGTCGTACGTCAGACGCCCAAGGATCACGCGGCCGCGATCACAATCCAAACGCCTTCACGACCTGGTTTGCCGGCGGCGGAATCAAGGGCGGAGTCCACGTCGGCAGGACCG
>JAYGDO010000223.1:0-2304 GCA_046582885.1 Pirellulales bacterium
GCCATTCTGGGACCGCCGTACCCAACCGCTTCAACATCCGGACAAAGCCGCCGCAACTCTCGAATTAAATTCGCGCCGTGTAAATCGCCGCTCGGTTCGCCAACCGAAAAAAAGATCTTCATGCGGCGAGTATTGCAAATCGGGACCAGCCGACAAAGTGCATTTTGCCGACTGGCGGCAGAGAAACAGGGGAACAACAGGAAAGAACACGCCGACGTGCACAAAGAGCCCGCCGGTCCGCCTCCTCCGTTTGCAACTCTGCCCGTCTTACTTGTCGATCCCGACATCAACGTTGTCCATCGTGATTTCGACGGTCTCGGGATGGTGCTCGTGTCGAGGTTCGTCGAGCCGAAAGGTCAATAGCCCAGCAAGTACAATCAGCCCCGCGCCCGCAAGCATTACGGGTTCGAAGCCGATCGTATCAATCAGCCAGCCAACAAGCGGTGAAAAACAAAACGGCGCGGCGATGCAGAGACTAAGGGTGCTCAAGTAACGAGGGTGGTCTTCTTTGGTGCTGATTTCCAGCGTGTAATTCGTCATCGTCTTGAACATAATCGGCGTGAGGCCAATCGACACGAACACCAGCCAAAACCACAGGCGACCGTCTGCCGGAGATGACGCCAGCACGACCGCGAGCACCGGCGTCGCGGCGCTGCCAAACGTGACGAACCGCAACACGAGGCGGTTTCCACGACGATCGGCCAGCGGGCCGGCGATGGTGCTGAACAACCCCGTCCCCGCGTTTTGCACCACGACCCACAGCACCAATTGCTCCAGCCCCATACCCATGCGAATTCTGGCCAACGCTTGATAGTGCGGAAATAATAGCAATACCGAGCTAAACAGCACGCCAACCAACGCCAACCGCCGAAATCGCCAATCGTCGCGCAAAATGCGGCCCGCATTTTTGAAAATTTCCCGCAGCGCGATGGGCAATTCCGTTTGGTGATCCGCACGCTCCGACAACCGCGACGCCAAGATCGCGGAAATTACAAACAGCACGCCCGTAAATCCGAATACATACTGAAAGCCCGGCGGTTCGAGCGCCAGCCAGTCGCCCAACACCAGCCAGGCCGCCAACATGGCCAGAGCCGCTCCCACCGTGGTCGAGACCATCAACAATTTTCCGCGGCGGCGCGTCCGGACGAGTTTGCCCTGCAATGTTCCATTCGCAAGTTGTCCGAGTCCGGTACAGGCAAAGAACAACGCATAGAGTGCGAGAAAGATCACTGGCAGCCAGTCGCCGCCCGTGTCGTGACACAGGCTCCAGATGGCCGACAGGGCCAAGAATACGGTTCCCATCGCCAGGGAAAATCCCGCCAACGCCCACTTCTTGCGTTGCATTACTTTCAACCGTCGCGCAAACAGAATCGGCGGAATGCTCTGACCGAACCGATTGAACATCGGCAGAAATCCACGCACCCAACCCGCACCGGAAATGGTGTCGAGAAACGCCGGGATAACAATACTTTCGGTCTTGAAGATCCAACCGACCCGCATCGCGATCATGTAGGCGGCCAGCGTCAGAAAGTTACGATCTTCGTGTTCAAGCGAAGACGCCGCCGAGTCGTCTTGAGCAGCAGCAGGTTCCGAGCGCATTGAGCCATTATAGGCGACGCGCGGTTCAGATCGACCCAAATCCAGCCACGCCGGCCAAGCGAATTCGTCCGGCCGGCGGATTCCTGCGCCCACTGCGGGACTACAAAAGAAAAGGAGCCCGACGCGGCAGTCCGAGCTGGAATGGAATGCCGCGTCGAGCTTTATGGAGTACTACGGAACTCAGCCGTTCTACAACGGTTGTGGATTAACGGCGAGGAGGTGGACCGCCTCCAGGAGGTGGACCGCCGCCGGGACGACCACCACCGGGACGAGGTGCCGGTGGACGGTTGCCTCCCGGCCGATCACCGCCGGGTCGAGCTCCGCCAGGACCACGATCGCCGCCGCCGCGATTGGCCTCACCGCCGCCGCGATTGCCTCCCGCGTTCTCGCGCAGGAATCGGTTTGCGCTCTCGGCCTCGCGGCCCGTCAACTGGCCATCGCCGTTGCGATCAAATCGTCGTATCAAACTGGCCCGCTGCTGTGGAGTCAACTGCGGTCCGCGTCCTTCGCCGCCTTCTCCGCCTTCACCGCGAGGAGGACGGTTGCCTTCACCTTCTCCGCCTTCACGGCGCGGAGGACGGTTGCCTTCGCCTTCTCCGCCTTCACGCTGCGGCGGACGGTTGTCATCGCCTTCGCGGCGATGACGTGCGGCGGCGCGTATTCGCTCGCGCTCGGGCGGATCGAGTTCGCCATTCCCGTTTTCGT
>JAYGDO010000230.1:0-1527 GCA_046582885.1 Pirellulales bacterium
TCGTCAATTGGAAGGCAAGGACGAGTGGGTCGAAACCCCGATCGGCTTGGTCCCCAAGCCCGAGTTGATCGACATCAGCGGCCTGAAGTACACCACGACCACCGAGCAACTCGCCGAGATCCTCGTCCCCGACAAGGAGGCCCTCGAGTGCGAGGTTGCCAACCGCGAAGGCTGGCTGAACGAACTTGAGAACGGACTGGAGTCGGGCAGCGAGGGCCGCGGTGCGCCCAAGAAGCTCCCCCAGGCCATCTGGGACGAGCACGAGGCCTTCAAGCAACGGGTCGCGGAATACTGCGGATAGGACACGTCTGCGTCGAGGACCGGAGCACCCCTCTGCGCTCGATTTAGCCGAACAACCGAAAGGCTGACATCATCACGTAGAGCCACCCACAGCAGAAGACGGTAATCGCCAATCCAAAGGGATTAACGCTAATACTAAATCCGTCTTCGCCGCCGAACACGAGCCATGCAAAGGCTCCGATCGCGTAGGTGTGGTGGAATCCTCAAAACGGCTCAACCCAAAGTACGTGGTTGGCAATGAACGCGATAACGATGCACGCAGAAAAGTGCAAAAGACCGAAGTTGTAAATGGTGAGAGCATCGCTACTCGACCTACCGCGCCGCAGCAAACGCGCGCCAGGTTTCTAGCACGGTCGCTTCGTCTGCGCCGTAGATTCTGGAAATGGTCATCCAGGCATCGTTGCTGTTCGGTAGCGCTTTGACAATCGCCGCGAATTTGTCCGGCTTGCTAGCCAGGTAACTGGTCAGGCTCCAAGCTGTGGCATATTCTGGCGGCGTCATCGAACCCATTGAATAGGCCAGCACGTTTTGCACCGATGCAACTTTTCCCTGTGCGAAGCGATCTTGTACCAGTTGCGTCCAAATACGCGAAGTGCCCGCTAACTTACGGTGGTTGTAGGCTGACTGCACCATCATGGTAGGATGCTTGAACAGCATGACTTCGGTTACATCGCCGAAACCCGTTGCCAAAGCGTCCGGCGCGTTAAAGCCAGTCAGTTGCCGCATGTACTGAAAACCGACGGCGAAGGCCACTCGGCGTCGAGCTTCGTCACTTTGCATTTTGGCGAGGCAAACTGTGTAGATGCCCTGAATCAAAAATGATTTTCCCGTCAATGCTTGTTTCGCCGGATCCTCGACTTGAAACTCAAAACCGTCGTCTTGGATTGTTTTGAACAGCGCGCGGGTCCATTTTTCGTATTCGTAGCGATTCTCAAGCAGCACAATATTCGCTGCGCGACGATCGACGCCCGATGCAATTGGCTCGGCGAATGCTTTGCGAATTTTGCGTTCAAGTCGGCCAATGTCCGGCAAATAGCGGTCGGTGATTTCCTTGTTGGCGATCAGTGTGACGTGTACCGTTGGAGTCTTCCGGATCAATATTTCACTCGCCTCGATAATCCGGTCGACCTGGTTTGTCAGCCGCCGATGTGCGGCTTCGGTATCGTCGTCCAGTTTCAGACGGGCCGGTTCGATGGGCGGTAACGGTGTCAGATCGGGCTTAAATTT
>JAYGDO010000331.1:0-2426 GCA_046582885.1 Pirellulales bacterium
CGCGGGCGGCGGCGGTGGTGCCTTCGACAACGAGCAGCCACTGGTCTTCGACGCGGGTACGGCCCGCTGGGAGACGGAAAGTAACAACACGCTGCCGGACGCCGAACCGGGCGCCTACCTGAATCTGGCTTTAGACGGCAGCGGGCATCCGGGCCGCGCGGCGGGCCAGGGCGGTAACGAGTTCGACCGCGTGCTGATCACCAAGTTCACCATTTCCGAGCTTGGCGATTATCGCCTTGGAGATTCCTTCGTCGATCCGAAGACGGATCAAGGCGAAGGCAACAGCGTGCAGGTTCTTGTCAACGGCGAAGAGGTTCTCAACGTTTCCGGCGGCGACGACGGCCAGCGATTCAGCTTCAATACGAACCTGGGCACGTTGAGCCCGGGTGATGTCGTCATCGTGTCCGCGGGACCCGACGGTGATGGTGGCGGCAGCGACGACGCCAACGATGATTTCGAATGGGATTACAGCATTATCAAAGCCCAGGGCGGTCCGCTGACCGTTCAAAGCGGCGCCACGCTCAGCGGTGGCGGCGCGGTCTGCACGAGCGTGTTTGCCGAGGCCGGTTCCGTCATCCATCCGGATGGTGATTTGGTGCTCGGAGATAGCGGCGAGGCCGATGGCGTCACGGTCGATGGCAAAGTGCTCATCGACGCGGGCGACAACGTGACGTTCGCCGATGCCGACGGCATCGCCCTCGGTCCGTTCACCACGGTCAACGGCACGTTGAACCTCAGCGGGCCGACACAGTCGTTCGTGATCGACGCTGGCGACAATCTCTCCGGTACCGGTACGGTCAACGCCAGCATCACGACCTTCAACACGGTCGGCGCCGACGGCACCAACGACAACACGGGCGGCAATATCGCCGTTCGCAGCGAAGGCACACTCGTGGCCGCAGTCAACTTCGGTTCGGCCGACGAAACGAATAACGGCGTGGCGTTTGTCTCGGGCAGCATCGGGGGCGGAGTAAACGGCATCACCTACGCCGCCGCGTCTACGGGAACCGTCAGCGTGGCGGACAACACGCTGGATCCGCCGGACACCGACGCCCTGTTCCACGAACAGCTGGTGCCCGATGTCCAATCGGCGCCGCTTGCGCTGACCGCTGACGGCCTCGATCCGGCCAAGAGCTATCTGGTCGAAGTACTGCACGGCACGGCCTCCTCGGCCCCGAATTTGCAGACGCTCAACAATTTCCCCACCGGCACGTACCCGCTTAACGCCTTGGGACAGACGTTCGATGCTTACATCGAACAGCATGACGGCAGTGGCTGGCTATTGGTCGGCCGCGGCCGCGAAGACTGGGAATTCGACAGCAATGGTGAGGCCAGCAATCCGGCCGAGATCATCGCGGGCCTCGGCACGTAGGCCGCATTCGATCCCAAGGCGCTGGACAGTGCGATCATCAACGATCTGTTTGGACAGTCCGGGATTAACATGCAGGATATCGAAGTTCGTCTCAAGCGGGCCGGTAACGTCCAGGGAACCGCCTACCAGGATTACCGTTGGCACAGCTTCTCGGGCAACGGCAACAACTGGACCTGGGACTTCGACGATAGCCAGTACGGTGTGACCATCGATATCAAGAACGGCGGCGGCGCTGCGGGCACCAACGTGCAGGTCGCCGGTGGCAAGAACACCCGCGATTCGGAGATTGGTGGCAACGACGGCGACCGCGTCTTTACGTGGGCGTGGGGCGGACACGCCAATAAACGCGGTTTCAGCATGGGTAACGCCGTGGCGGGCGTCGATAACAACAACGCGGATACGTTCCTCTGGGAAACTGCTGGCGAAAATCACGCGATTCCTTACACCGAGGTTTACATCCGCAACCGCAACATCGCCGGTGGCGGTGCCGCCGGCGGCGGGCTCGGCGGCACGTTCGACATTTCCATGACGGGCGCCGACTCGGGCACGGTCGTTTCGCTCGGTGACTTCGGGTTAGGTGGTGATCCCACAGATCCCAACGACCCCGAATCGAAGAAGACGGTTCCGTTCACTGTGAGCGGCGAAACGGGCTTTACCTATTCGATCAATGCGACCGGCCGCCTGGATGCTTCGATTTCCGGCTTCCAGGTCCGCGAGATTGCTGCCCTGCCGGGCGGGACGATTTCACCGGGCACGGCGGCCGATCCTCTCAACGGCGCGAACGTGACGGGCGACGGCGTGGGCCGCATCGGCACGCTAACCGTCGGTACGGTCAACGCCAGTGCCAGCACCAGGTTCGACTTCGATCTGGGCGGCGCCACGCACGACACGCTGGCGGTCAACGGCACGGTGAATCTGAACAACGCGGTTCTGGATACCCGCGACGGCGGCCTGACGTTCCCCGAACCGCAGGGCGGCTTCATACTGATCGACAACGACGGCAACGAGCCGATTAACGGAACGTTCCTGAACATCGCGGAAGGCGACTCGATCC
>JAYGDO010000061.1:0-2428 GCA_046582885.1 Pirellulales bacterium
TGGGAATTCGGCTTGATCCCGAGATTCAATTTAAGGTACGGAGCGTTAAAGAGAATTCGCCCGCTGCAGCCGCGGGAATTCGCGCCGGCGACCTGATCCGGACGATGGGGGGACAGAGGGTTTTGACATTTGCCGATGCGACGCGGGTTCTCGAGCTCGCGCCGCGGACCGGTGCGATACAGATTGGTTTGCAGCGGGTCGATGAGAAACTTACGACTCGCGTGCGGCTTCCCGAAGGCTGGCGGCGGAACGACGACCCATCTTGGCGTCCGACAACAGGTTCCGTCGGGCCCATCAGCGGCATCTGGGGCCGTCGGGCGAACTTGCAGCAGCGCAAACAACTTCGCCTGGAGGCGGACACGCTGGCGATGCGAGTTACTTTTATCTGGACGCCGTGGGCGCGGAAGTCGGGCATCAAAACCGGCGACACGATAGTCTCCGTGGACGGTTACAAAGCCGACATGAACATTCGTCAGTTCCAGTCGTACCTGCACCTGAACAGGAATTGGGGCGATCGGATCAAGGTCACAGTTCGGCGAGGCAAGGGCGATGTGGATCTGGTTTTTCAGTTCCCCGACGAGCCGCAAAATCAAGATTGACGCCTAGGGTAATCAGCCATCTTCATCTACGACAATAGTGCGCGAATTACTTTGCCCGCGACGTCGGTCAGGCGGAAATCGCGGCCGTTAAAGCGATAGTTCAATCGTTCATGGTCAAAGCCGCAAAGGTGCAAGATCGTGGCATGGAGATCGTGAATATGGTGGCGGTTTTCGATTGCCTTGTAGCCGAAGTCGTCGGTCTTGCCGACATGAACTCCGCCTTTAACGCCGCCTCCGGCGAACCACCAAGTGAATGCATGTGGGTTGTGGTCGCGCCCCTTCCCCGCACCTTGCGAATCGGAAGTTCTTCCGAATTCGCCTCCGCACACGACGAGGGTGGATTTAAGCAATCCGCGTTGTTTCAGGTCGGTCAGCAGTCCGCCAATCCCTTGGTCGGTTTCCAAAGCAAAACTGCGATGGTTATGATCGATGTTGAGATGCCCGTCCCAACTTTGCTGGTTGCCCGTGCCACCGCTGTAGATCTGCACGAAGCGAACTCCGGATTCGACCAGCTTGCGGGCAATCAGGCATTGTTTTCCGAAAAATTTTGCGGCGGGCTGCTCCATCCCATACATCTTCTTGATATGAGCCGGTTCGTCATCCACCGACATCACTTCGGGGGCCGACATCTGCATGCGGAAGGCCAACTCCAGGGATTCGATGCGGGCGTCTAGTTGAGTCTGCCCGGCAAATCGATCTCGGTGCTGTCGACTCAGTCGGTTGGCAAGCTCCAGCAGCTGGCGTTGGCGTTGGCGAGTCATTCCATGGGGAAGGTACAAATCATCGATGGGCGGTCCTTTTTCCTTGATGCGGGTTCCTTGAAAAACACTCGGCAAAAATCCGCTTCCCCAATTTTGGGCGTGATTTTTGGGCAAACCACGGCCTTTGGCGTCGGTCATAACAACGAACGCCGGGAGGTTCTCGTTTTCGGTGCCAAGGCCATAAGCCAGCCAAGAACCGACGCAAGGAAACCCCATGCGGCTCATTCCCGTGTTCATCTCGAACAATGCCGGGCTGTGATTGTTTGAGAGCGAATAGCATGAGTGCACAAAAGCCATGTCATCGACGTGTCGGCTGGTAAACGGAAATATCTCCGATGCCCACGCGCCGCTGTCGCCGTGCTGTTTAAATTTGAACGGCGATGCAAACAGCTTGCCGCTGGTCTCAAAGAAACCGGTGCGCGGATCGGCTCCGGGTAACTTTTGTCCGTGTCGTTTCTGCAATTCGGGTTTGTAGTCCCACGTATCCAGGTGGCTCGAGCCGCCATTCATCACAATCCAGATCACGCTCTGCACGCCGGGAAAGTGGCCCTTGCGCGACTTCAACGGTCGGCGTGGGTCAACCGCGACGACTTCCGCATCGGCCTGGTCCGACCAAAGCATCGTATCCAGCGCGAGGCCGCCAAACCCCAACCCTGCGCTTCTGAGCAACTGCCGCCGTGACAGGAAGCGACTGGTGGAAAATTTTTGATGGAAACCGGTCATTGCTGACTACTCGATATAGATAAATTCGTTTAGGCAAAACAGCATTTGACAGAAGTCGCGTCGCTTCTCCGGCGTAGTCGGTTGCAACAGTCGGCGGCAGAGTTCCATTTCTGCTGACGAAGGCCGGCGGCCAACTGCAAGCAGAAAACCATTGCGGACGTATTCTTCGTCATTTGCCGGTTCCATTTTTTGCAGGCGAACGGCAAACGCAGTGGAGCAGGCGTCGACAAAGGGGCTGTTCAACATCATGAGTCCTTGTGGAGCCGTCGTTGTCGTCGGTCGCCGCCCAACGCCCTGTAGCGTGTCGGCCGCGTCGAACAATTGCAGGACGGGAACCAGCTTGGA
>JAYGDO010000372.1:0-20404 GCA_046582885.1 Pirellulales bacterium
GAGTTGACAATCGAATCGCTTGGAATCGCACCCGATGTGGACCTGGTGATCTGGCCCGAGACGATGTATGTCATCCAACCGGAGGCGGAATATTTCACGCCATTTATTTTGATCGAAGAAGGCGCCTATCTACCCGCCAAACAATTGGCCGAGTGGACAGATGTCAGCGCGGAACTAGCGAGGCGATACGAACGTGACAAACGTCTACCCGGCGGAATTTACGAGGTGGCCGAGCAGGGGCGCGCCGACTTTCGCCGCAGCGTCCGCAGTTTTTCCAAAGCTGCGCGGGATCGCGGCCGTAACAAGTCCGGCGGACCACCGATGTTGATCGGCGTCGACTGTGAGCATTTTTTTCCCGGGGAAATGCGACGGTATAACACGTCGGTTTATCTCGACGGTAACGGAGAAGTCCAGGATTATTACCACAAAACGCATCCCGTAATTTTTGGCGAGTACATGCCGTTAGGCGATGTATTTCCGTGGCTCTATCAACTGACTCCGTTGTACGGAGGATTGGCATCCGGTGATGCGGCAAAATCGTACAACGTCGCCGGCTTCAAGCTGAGCCCGAGCATTTGCTACGAAACCGTGCTGCCCCAAGTTATCCGTCGCCAATTTGCTCGCTTGTGCGATGCCGGCGATGAGCCGGATATTTTAGTCACTCAAACCAATGACGGCTGGTTTTGGGGTTCGGCCGAATTAGACATGCACTTGATTTGCGGCGTCTTTCGATCCGTCGAATGTCGCAAGCCGCTGCTGATTGCCGCCAATACGGGCTTTTCGGCCTGGATCGACGCCGATGGAAATATCCTCAATCGCGGACCGCGACGCGATCAGCGAGTCATTGTGGCGAAACCGGCGATCGACTCACGTGACAGTCTATACATGGAATTTGGCGATTGGTTTGCCTATGGGTGCGCTGCATTTTGCGTTTTGCTAGTCGGATTGGTGGTGATAACCCGGTACTCGTCGAAACGACTCTGAAATTGTGGCAGCCGGTGGTATTTTGGGCGTTCCGCCACCCGGGCACTTCATGGCGCCCGCGGAATAATCGGAATAATGCCAGGGGCGGCCGACGATTAATCAGGCGGCCGAAGATGGACCGTCCGTAACGCCGGAAGCGGAACGCAAATCCTTGATTTAGATAGGGTTAAAGTGACTCGCTGGCTGTTACGCGGGCGGGTTTGGCTGGCGTAACGGCGTTAAATAAATGCGGTCTTTAATTGACACTTGCCCGTAGGCGTAACTATACTGAGAATACCATTTCTGCTCGTGATTCTCAGACCCGATCGGCGGGCGCAAGTCCCAGATTTACAGCGAGTTAGGCGAATTTTCTCCGGCGACCCGCAGGGTAAATACTTTTCATTTTGAAGGATTGGTTCCATGAACCTTGTTGGCAAAATCTTTGTTTTCTTGGTCTTTTGCATGAGTCTGGTTTTCATGGCTTTCTCGGTCATGATCTACGCGACACATAAAAACTGGAAAGACGAAGTGATGCGTGAAGTCGCACCGCCCAACGGTACTGTCGGGTGGGCCAAGCGGCTCAGGGACGCGAACAACGAGTATGAAGCCCTCGATAACAAGAAGAAGGATCTCGACGATCAGTTGGCTGCCGAACGGGCGCTTCGCCGCCAGTTGGTCGCTAAGCTGGAAACCGAAAAGGAAAGGCTGCGGGCGAAGGAAGGCCAGACCCAGCAAGAGTTGCTCGTGCAACTCGATTTGAAAAAACAGGCACTGACCTCCGTGGCAGCGCATCACAGCGACATGCAAGTCCTGAAGGGCGATACCGATAAGCTGCGCGAGCAGATCGTCGTTGCGCTTGGGGAAATCGATGACCAACACGGCAAGTTTCTGGTGGCCCAGGAAAAGGCCCACCAGGCGACCGGCACGGCCGGTCGTCTTGGAGAGCGGCAAAAACAGTTGGTCGGCCAGGTCACAAAATTCAAAGAGGTTCTCGACAACAACGACATTAATCCCGACGATCCGGCTGACGGCAGCGCGCCCAAGGTCGATGGTTTCGTCATCCGTGTGGCGGAGTCGCAGGATCAACTGTTCGTCGAGATATCAGTCGGCGCCGACGACGGCCTTCGCCAGGGTCACGAAATGGAAATCTTTCGAGGTGGAACGTATCTGGGGCGGGCCAAGATCGTCCGCACGACGTCCGATCGTGCTGTCGGCAAAGTTGACCGTCGCACACAAAAAGGCGAAATTCGTGCTCGCGACAAAGTCGAAACTCGTCGCGCATTAGACAAAATCTGACCAATTGCTCGTCTAGATTCTCTTCCGAGGTGACACACCGTGGCAAAGAAGAAAAAAAAAGGCCCGTTTCAGAAACAGCGAGCCAACGTCTACACCATGATGTTGATCTGCTCCTTTTTGGCGCTGGTGCTCGGTTGTGTGCTCATGTATCTGGAACTTAAGCGGTACGACTTCGATATGGAAGCGAAGGAATATCAGGTACAACGCCCCGTTGCCGCACAGGCTTGGGCGAATACGGCTTAGCTGTGAAAAACCGCGTCACGGCGCGCCGCAACGTCTTATTAGGAAGCAAGGATGCTCAATCGATTGTTCGGCTTTCTCGGCTCGGACTTGGCCGTTGATCTAGGGACGGTTAACACGCGAATCAGCGTTCCCGGCCAGGGTCTCGTTCTGGATGAGCCTTCGGTGGTCGCCGTGGAACAGTCGGGGCGTCGGGTATTCGCCGAAGGCTGCGCGGTTGGCCATCTTGCCAGCCAAATGTTGGGCCGCGCGCCCGGGACGATTTCCGTCGTCCGGCCGATGCGAGAGGGCGTTATCTACGACTTCGAGCTGGCCGAAGCGATGTTGCGATATTTCTTGCGAAAAGCGCAGGGTGGCGGCTGGCGGTTTGGTCCTCGAGTGATGATCACGGTACCGGGCTCTATTTCTCCGGTGGAAAAACGTGCCGTCTTCAACAGCGGGCTCCGTGCCGGCGCGCGGCAAGTGCTGCTGTTGCCGCAACACAAGGCGGCGGCGATTGGTGTCGGTCTGCCAATTGCCGAGCCGGTTGCCAGCATGGTCTGCGATATTGGCGGCGGCACGACGGAAGCAGCCGTGATGAGTTTGAATGATCTCGTCTCCAGCCACTCGATTCGCGTTGGCGGCGACCAAATGAACGGCGCGCTGATTGAGTACCTGAAACGAAACTATCAGCTGCGGGTCGGCGCGGCGGGAGCCGAGCGGTTGCGTATCGAGCTTGGCAGTGCGTTTACACTCGAAACTGAAATCACGGACGAAGTTTCGGGCGTCGATCAGATCAGCGGTTTGCCGCGCAAGGCATCGATCACCAGCGAGGAAGTCCGCGAAGCGTTGGCCGAACCACTCCACGCTATCGTGGTCGCGATCAAAGAAACGATCGACGGCTGCAGTCCTGATTTGGCTTCCGACTTGGTTGAAAACGGCCTCGTGCTGACCGGCGGCGGCGCGTTGCTAAGGCGGATGGATCGGTTTATCAGTGAACAGACCGGTCTGCCCTGCCGCGTTTCCGATTCGCCGCTCGAAGACGTCGCCCGGGGCAGCCAGATTTGCCTCGAACAACTTCCGCGGTGGCGCGACGCGGTGGAGTCCAGTGACGATGATGTCCCGGTCCGCCCGGCAATTTGACTGGCATCGAATATTTCGCCGATCGGACGACTGCCAAGTGCTCGCCGATCCACGGATTCGCATGCGCTGGCTGCTCTCGCTGTACTTGGTTTTCTCGGGCCTCATCTTTGCCCGCTGTTTGCAATTGGAAATCACCGCCGGTGATCACTCGCGGCAACGGATGCTCGCGGCGCTGACGCAGGTAGAAGCCCTGGCCGCAACCCGCGGGCGTATCCTCGCCCGCGACGGAACGATTCTTGCCCGAGATGTCCAAGTCGATGCGCTGCTGATGCATTACGACCAACTCGACGAACCACAACCTGGCCTTGCCCAGTTGTGTGGACTTTCCATCGGACAGTGGGAAAACCGCTGCAGCAAAATCAAAGCGCGCGTCGAACGTATGGCCGCCAGCGTCAATCGGCGGCGACAACTCAGTCGCCATGTGACGCTGTCGTCCTCGAGTGCCCAGAGCGATTGGACAGCGGTCGTCTCAACCGCCGTGGCCGCGGTCTTTTCGCCGCCCGAACAACTCCCGCTAAGTCCGATCGCGATCCGCGAGCAAACCGAGCATCACACCATCGCGGTAGATATTCCACCGGCCGTTCGCGCCCAGGTAGAATCTCACCCCGATCGGTATCCTGGCGTTGCGGTCCGGCGAGTTCGCCAGCGGATATATCCGTTTGGGCAACTCGTATCGCATGCGGTTGGCTATGTGGCCGCCGATGGGCGCAAATTCGTGGTCGGAAAAACCGGCATCGAAGGTAAATTTGACGCAGCGTTATCCGGTCGGCGGGGCGAACAGACAAAGCGGTTTGACGCCGGCGGTAACCTAACGTCGGACACGATTGAGTTGCAGCCGGTGCCGGGCGAGGACGTTATTTTGACGATCGATACAGGGATCCAAATGCGAGCCGAAGTGCTGCTGGACGATGCCCTTCGCCGCGTCGAGCTTCATTTTCGCCGGCAGCCAACCGATTCCAAGCCGCCGGCAACGATCGGCGGCGCGATCGTTGTAATGAACGTCCATACGGGCGAATTGATCGCGCTGGCATCCGCGCCACGCTTCAACTCAAACGACTTTGTCCGCGACAATTCGTCGAGTAAGCTGCGGTGGTTGAACCACCCGAATCAGGCGATGTTCCACCGGGCTGTACAAATGGTGGTTCCTCCGGGTTCTGCCTTCAAACCTCTGACGGCCATCGCCCTGTTGGAAGACGACGCATTCGACCGGAATGCGCCGATGGTCTGTCGAGGCTATCTACACAAAGCGGATCGGCAGCGTTGTTTGATCTTTCGAAAATATGGCGTTGGCCACGGCCCGATGAACCTCGACGCCGCCATCACCCAGAGTTGCAACGTCTACTTTTTCCATCACGCGGCGCAAAGCGGTCCTCGTGCGCTCGTTCACTGGGCTGCATGTTTCGGGTTTGGTCAACGGACAGGAATCGAACTCGCTCACGAAGCCAGGGGCCACTTGCCGACGCCACAGAGGTTTGCAGACGAGTCTCGGCACTGGACGGTTTTCGATACGCAAGCGATTGCAATTGGACAGGGTCGGCTGATGGTAACGCCGTTGCAAATCGCGCGGATGATGGCGGCCATCGGTAACGGTGGACATCTCGTGCGTTCGACAATCACTCGTGAATCAATCACGGCACAAGGGAAACAAGAGACGCGCGTTGCGGGTGCCAAAACCGCGATTCCCGGCTTGCGGGCCGAGACATTGAAAACCATTTTGGCGAGTTTGCGTCGCGTCGTATCCGATCCCGCGGGAACCGCTTACCGCGCGTTTCAATCGCTGGACCTTACGGTTGCTGGAAAAACCGGCACCGCTCAAACCGGCGCCAGCAACGAAGACCACGCTTGGTTCGCCGGTTTTGCGCCGGCCGATCGTCCACAAGTTGCATTTGCCGTCGTGATCGAACACGCCGGTAGCGGGGCCAAACAAGCCGCACCCGTTGCCCGCGACTTGCTGAAGCACATGGCTGAAGCCGGTTGGTTCGAAGAACGACAGGCGACCGCAGACGAGCGATAACCGCCGCGAACCCGACGATTCGCAGCGGGAATGCGAGGCCAGTTCTGCTGGATCGAGGTGTTGTGCGTTACTAAAAGACTTGCCTCACTTCGGCATCGTTCAATACAACCAGCCCCCAAATGCCGAACGGAATTCCCAGTAGGCAGCAAGCGGAAGCGCCCGGAATCAAACTGACAATGCATGCCGTCATGGCGATGCCCCTGCCTTTCATCTGGATTAGATTTATTCCGCCGAAGATTACGATTATTTGCGCCGCGGCTTGGAGGCACATGCCACCGATCGCACCATAAAAGCCGACATAGTATCCAATTCGCTCGGCCTCAGCGGCGTTGGCTGGCGGCCCCGCCGCTGCCGGGTTACCCGGAACGCTCATCGCAAAGGCTGTCAGTACCAAATAAGCCCCCATTCCAAGCAGGCCGAAGACGCCGACGACCAGCAAGGCAACTCCCGGTCTCCTGACTTTTTGCTTAGCAACTTCGAAGGGTGGCCGTTCCGCGGACACACCCTGTTGATAACGGTCCGGGCTGGCGTACGGATTTGGTGAATTATCAAACGGCATGCCGCTCGTTTTCTCGACGGTTGTCGAAACGGGTTGTTAAAAGTGCGGAGCCTGCTGGTGGAGGAACCGGATGCCCGTCCGCAACACGGATTACTGAAGGGTGAAATCGGGCAGCCGTACAATCTCACCGCCCTGGGCTGCCGATTCGTGCGCGCAAATGCCAACACAGGTCCAGTTGGCACTGGTGACGGCGTTGGGCCACGGGTCGCGGTCATCAATCAGGGCACTGACGAATTCGTTGACAAGGTGTGGATGTGATCCTCCGTGTCCGCCACCTTGGATGAACGAAAGGTGTTCGCTGTCATGGATTTCTTGCGGCAACGTGAAACGCTGGATCGCTGCCGGCAACAATTGAGCGTAATCGGGAACCTCAATCTTTTCCGGAATTTCCGGTTCGGGTTTTTTCGCCGTATGAATCACATGAGGTTCGTTTTCGATCAACGTCCACTCGAAACTTTTTTTGGTTCCGTACACGTCAAAGCTCTCTCGGTATTGCCGCGCTACGTCGTAAAGGAACCGCCAGATATGCGCCGTCAGGTCGCTATCTTTGATTTTGATGTGGCAGGTCTCGACCGCAAAACGATTTCCAGACTTTTCAGCGATGTCGTCGCGGACTGTTCCCGAACCAAAGCAACTCACGTATTCTGCGAGTCCATTCACCAGTCCGAGGCAAGGGCTGACCACGTGTGTCGCGTAGTGCATCGGGATCATCTCTTCCCAATATGCTGGCCAGCCGTCCATGTCCTGCGGATGCGAGGCAGCCAAGTGTTGGATCTTACCAATCTCGCCGTTCTCAAACATCTCTTTAATGAACAAAAACTCGCGGCTGTAAACGACCGTTTCCGCCATCATATACTTCAGTCCCGTCTCGCGAACTTTTTCGACGAGTTGCCGGCATTCGTCGATCGTGGTGGCCATCGGGACGGTACACATCACATGTTTACCTGCGTCGAGCGCCGCCAGCGACATCCAGGCGTGATCCGGAATCGGGCTGTTGATGTGAACGCAATCGACATCTGCGTCGGCGAGTACGTCCTCATACTTGGTGTATCGCCGCTCGATTTCGAACTGATCGCCGACCTTGTTCAATTCCGCTTCGTTGCGGCGGCAAATGGCGATTACATTGGCGTTGGCGTGTGCTTGGTAAATCGGAATAAACTCCGCGCCAAAACCGAGCCCGATCATGGCTACGTTGACCTGTTTCTCGCTCATGGTTTCCTCCATTACTATTCCCGTGTATTTTCGTTTGGCGCCAAGCCGAGGAGGGCGGTTTCCCGGGACATGCTGCCGCTGGAACCGGCTTGGCGTTAAACGAGGAATTACTATTTAGGTCTGCTCCGCGAAAGGAACTCCAGCAGGTCCGCGAAGTCCTGCGGGCGCAAATCCTTCTCCAAACCAACCGGCATCAACGAGAGTTTGGACTGTTCCAATTCGTCAATTTCACTACGCTCGATTGTATGTTTTTTGCCTTCCGCATCTAGTAGTTCGACCGTCGTGGCGGACTCGGCCGTCAGCAGGCCCGTGATCTGCACGCCGTCGGCCGTGACGACCGTCCATTGCCGGTAGTTGCCTTCCACCGAACGGTTCGGGTCGAGGATTTCGATCAGCAGTTCTTGTTTGTTCCGCTTGCCGATGCCGGTAAGCGCCGGCCCGACTTTACCTCCGTCGCCGTCGATCGTGTGGCATTGGGCGCACTTTTTCTTGAACAGGGCCTGCCCCTTCGCCACGTCGCCCGACCTTCCGAGGACGGGCAAGATGGTGTCGATGATCTTTTGCCGGTCCGAGTTCGGCAGTTGTCCCGCCCCGGCGATCTTTCGCGCGCGAGCGGCCAATTCTGCGTCGCGGTGCGTTGTGACTTGCTGCCGAGCTTGGTCCGACAGATCGGACACATCGATCAGGCCCTCTTCCAGGGCGTCCAACAGCGACACGGTCCAAACTTTGCGCCGCAGCAGCACTGAAATCGCAATACGCCGTGATGCCGGGGTGATACCCGCCGCTCGGCTGGCGAGCAACCGTCCGGTTTCGGCCGACCGGCTCGAGGCGATCGCCTGCAGCAAACCTTGGACAAGCTGTGGCGGAGCCTGCGGCGTCATCTGCTTGAGAATCCAACCCGTCGTCTTCGCGCTGTCTTCAAGTCTCACCAATCGTTCCGCAGCATCAATACGACTTGCAGGTTTCAATTTTGGGTCGCCTACCTGCTCTGCAAGTTGTTTGAGTACGATCCGCACATCGCCACCAAAGATGTCGCGCTGGTCCCAACGATCGGCGAGTGCGATCAGCCGGTCGCGTTGCCCTTGGGGCAAGGCTTTCATCAAGGTGGCAAGTTCCGCGAGGTCGGCGGGAGTTAACTTTGGAGGCGTGTCTGCCGGCCAGCCGGAAACCAGTCCATCCAACAGCGCGGCGGTCAAATTTTCGTCCGCGCCCTTTAAAGACGCAACCGTACCAACGATCGAATCGACATCACCGCGGCCCGCGTAATTTTCCGCAACTAGTCGCAAAACTTTATCAACCGCCGGGTGCAAACCGCTTTCGACAAGCGGTCCGCCGGGGCCCAGTTCGATCAACTCCAAGTCGTCGTACCAAGCCGTGCCGGCGGATTGTCCCCAGCCGCCGAACAGACAGTTAATGCCAATGACCGAGCGGTTGTGAGAGTTAAATGTGACGGACAGCGGCGTCCAGTCTTTCGTTCCCGTGATCCCCTTGGTCCGCACGACCTTCGCGCCTTGTAATTCGTGGATGTTAAACAACGCGCCGAACGCGCCGCGTACGTTGCGGAGTTCTTTAGCCTTTACCCAGCCGGTCAGTTGATAGTTGGTGTTCGGTTTGACAGCTACGTCGTGAAACCAGCTTGTGTCGGAGCCTTTTTCCGAACTGATCTCCAAACAGTATTTCCCAGTCCTCCCGCCTGCGGCTAATTTGTGGATGGATTGTCCGTTGTAGTTGCGAACCTTCCAGTGCGTCGGTTTCTGGCCGCTGACCTCTTCGAACGACGGATTCGCCAGCAGATTCACCGGCTTCTTCGGAGTTTCCGGCTTTTCCACCTCTCGGCCCGATCCGGTCGTCGAAGCCAGCACGGCTTTCAAGAATCCGGCATCGTGCCGCGCAGCCGCGATCGTCGCCGCGTCGGGAATCCAGCGATCGTTCGCATTGAAGTCTTGTCGAATCGCGTCAAAAATCGCCGCGCCGGCGACGCTGCTGCGCGGCATTTCCGCCAGCGCGAGAAACGCGGCAAGCCGCACTTGTGCGTCTTTGTCTTCCAGCAGTCCGGCGGCCAGTATCGCAGTCGTCGCCTCGTGACTCGGTGGTACCACCTGTGCGGCATTGCGGCGAACTCCGGCAGATGGATGGGACAGTGCGCGAAAAACCGTCTGCCGGGCGCTCGTCTCCGCCTGCAGCCCGTGCAATGTCCACAGCGCATGAATGGCGCCGACATTCAGCCCGACGTGATCGATGCCGGTGTCCTCGACTAATTCAGCCAAAGCGGCGACGACGTCCTGCTTGCCGCGTTCGACCAGCAGTCGCTGTGCGTGTTTACGCCAGTGCATGGTCGGATGTTTGAGCGCCGCAACGAGTTGCTTGGGCGTTGCGTCGGCTAGTGTCATCGGCTTTTGTGGTTCGGCCCGTTTGTAAACCAGCCGATAGATGCGACCGTGGCGTTTGTCGCGCAGGTCCGTTTCGTAGGCGTTCCCTTTGCCGGTCTTGTAACCGCGCGGCGTTGGGTTGTGTTGGACGATGTAGTTGTACCAGTCCAGCACCCAGACGTTGCCGTCCGGCCCGACTTCGGCCATGATCGGTGCGGACCAGTCGTCGTCGCTGGCCACCAAATTGGATGGGTTGGTCGATTTGAAATCCGACCCGGCGCGGTTTAACACAAACGTGCCGACCAAATGTCCCGTTGGCCCACAAACGAACGCCGTCCGGTTCCAGTACTGCTTGGGATAAGTCCTCGCGGTATAAATCGCGTGCCCCGCACCCGCCGTATAGCCACCGTGCTGATCGACCTGCCGCACGCGGTCAGTGATGGGTCGGAATTTGTACGTGTCCGCGATTGTTCCCAAATTTCCGGACGAAAAGTTGCTGACCGTCTCGTAATGCCGATTTGCGATCGGCATGTAAGTGCTGGGATTGTGATTTGCGGTCGAGCCGAGAATGATGCCTTCTTCCGTGATTCCAAGTCCCCACGTGTTGTTGTTCGTCGAACGCACGAACTCCAGCGCCGATCCGTCTGGCATGAAACGGAAAAAACCCATGCGAAAGGCGTAAGGGTGTTGTTTGCCGCCGACGGTCGGTTGCGAATGGTTGTAGCCTTGCATGGCCCAAATCCAGTTGTCCATCCCGTATTGAAAATTGCTCACGCCGCCGTGCGTGTCGCGCATATTCCAACCGGAGATGAGTACTTTGCGCTCGTCCGCTTTGTCATCGCCGTTGGTGTCTTTCAGATAAAGCGTCTGTGTACCGTCCTGTACGATCACGCCCCCGCGGCAGAACGTAATCGCTGTGGGTATGCTCAGTTTTTCGGCAAAAACGGTGAACTTGTCCGCGCGGCCGTCGCCGTCCGTGTCGTCGCAGATTGTGATGCGATCGCGGCCCTGGCCCTCGGGTTGCAACTCGTTTGGGTAGTCAAACGTTTCGCCGACCCACAACCGGCCGCGCTCGTCCCACGACATACAGATCGGCTTGACGATGTCGGGTTCGGCCGCGAACAATTTGACTTCAAAATCGACCGGTGTGACGATGTGTTTGATGGACTCCGCGGCCGACAAAGGAAGTTGCACGTCGTGCACGTCGCCTTCGGTCGTACCCCAGCGCTTGCCGGGCGGGTAGAAAGGCACTTTCGCTTTGACGTATTCGAACGGCTTGACGTCTTTCCGCTTAGCCGTCACCTCCGGCACATTGAAAACATTCGGATCGTAAAACCCGGGCACGGCGGCTGGGTCGGTGCCGACGGCCCAGCGGATTCCGCGTTCGATCAAATTGTGGAATCCCGGATTGGACCACGTCCGCTGATCGTGTCCCCAGGCGGTATAAAAAACGCGGCCGTCGCCATGCGTGCGAGTCCACGTCCACGGCTCGCGGCCGGTCGCGTCGATGCGATACGACAGCACCGTGCGATTCTTATCGTTGTGCTTGTCGTGGACATACGTTTCGTCCCAACTTTCAAACCCGCCAAATCCCCGCATGATCGGGTGGTCGGCGCGAACGATATTGGTTGAAAACGTCCCCGTCCCATGCCGCTTGAACTGCCCGCCGACCAGTTCGACGTAGGCCGGTGAATTCAGAAAGCAATAAGAAGCGCAGTGAATTGGAATCAGCCCACCGCCGCCGGCGACAAAAACCAGCATCGCCTTTTCCTGTTCCGGCGAGATCTTCGTCGTGTTGGCATAAATCGCTAAACCCGCATAACGAGAAAGATTCTGCGAATTAAAGTCCGACAGCCGGTTAGTATACGTCAGGTTAATCCCGCGCCGCGCTAGTACCGGTTGCAATTGCTTGAAGCGTTCGGCCGGTCGATGATGGCCGTTGTCGCCGAAAAAGAGGACTTTAATGCTATCTTCTGCGGCCGATGTCGATCCGGACGAGAATGCGCCAACGATGGCCGCGAAAGCAATCACGGTGGCCCTGCAAGACATTTGAATGCTCCCTGTATCGGTGGGTGTCGGGTCCGCAGGCGGTAAGGCGAATTTACATCATTAAGCTACTTGCTGATGTGCATGTCGTCCAGCGCCGGTTCGGCACGGGTGACGAATGTCGGCGTCCCGCGAAACACGTTTGAGCCGGCAGCGGCAGATTGCCCGCCGAAGGGCTCTACGAGAAAGGGAAAAAGTCATGACCGAGTCCCCTGCCGAGGTGTTCCACATCGGCAAAAGGGGCCTAACAAGTAAAAATTACGGGCGCCGCTTGCGATTATGGGCTCGGTGAAAATTCAAAAAACGCCCGCTTTATGCTAGAAATTCGCGGAGAAAACGTCACACTTAATGTGCTGTCAGGCTCCGGTTCCAAACTCCAGCAGGAGGACGAGTTATGAAGGTCACAATGTGCATTGCCGCCTCGATTGCCACCGTGGCGATGTTGGTTGTTTCTGCTTCGGCGCGGGCCGATTTGTCGGTCGAACAGAGTCTAAAAAAAATCGCTGTCGAACGCGGGATTGTT
Organism: Pirellulales bacterium; assembly: GCA_046582885.1. Lineage (GTDB taxonomy): Bacteria > Planctomycetota > Planctomycetia > Pirellulales > UBA7805 > JAYZEI01. Next base: position 12,345 of record JAYGDO010000372.1, read on the forward strand.
GCCCTCGTCGGTCTGCCCAACAGCGATGCGAGTTATCCGATCGCATTGGCTAAAGGAAGCGAGTTGACGATCTATGCACAACTGCAAGACGAAAAACAAGCGACCGCCGTACGTGAGGCGGCCGAAGCGGCGGGTCTGCTCGGCCAACGGGTTTTTGTTGGCTGGGGGACGTTCGATTCAATTCAGTTAGCGGATAATGTTGCCGACGCCATTCTGGTCGCCGACTCGGCTCGTGGTAAGACGCCCAATCGAGAGTTGTTACGGGCGCTGAGGCCGAAGGGCGTGGTGATTTCAGCTGCAACCGTGCAGGCCAAACCCGTTCCAGCAGGCATTGACGAGTGGTCACATCCGTATCACGGGCCAGACAACAATCCGCAGTCAACCGACAAGCTTGCCCGCGGCGAGTTCCGCACGCAGTTTTTGGGCTTTCCAAAATTTAGCCCGATGCCCGAGCAGTCCGTTATCGCCGGCGGACGCATCTACAAGGCCATGGGGCATATTGCGCACAAGGCGAATCAAAACGAAATGCTCAACACGCTGCTCTGCATCAATGCGTACAACGGAACGATCCTGTGGAAGCGTCCGCTGTCGCCGGGCTTCATGATTCATCGCAGCACAATGATCGCCACCGATGACGCGCTGTACATGGGAGATCATGAGTCTTGCAAAATCATCGACGGCCGCACCGGCAAAGTCCGCGAACAGATTAAAGTTCCGAAGAACATCACGGACGGGCCGGTTTGGAAGTGGATGGCAATGAAGGACGGCGTGTTGTACGCGCTGGTCGGAAATCCGGAGATCAAAGTCGGCACGCAGCGATCAAATCGCCGCGGACTGGGCCACTGGCCGTGGGGCATGTGGGAAGGTCACGATTACAAAGACCCGCGGACGGCGTTTGGCTACGGGCGGACGCTGGTCGCGATTGATTTGAAAACCAAGGATATTCTCTGGCACTATCGTGATAAGGAATTCCTCGACGCCCGAGGCATCTGCATGAATGACGAGCACATCTTTTGCTGCAGCCCGGAGCGGTTTCTGGCCTGCATCAATGCCGATAGCGGCTCGCTGCTGTGGAAGAACTCGGACAAAAATTTACTCGAGGCGGTCGGACCCAACGCGCGGGCGCAACACTACGCGACGGGATATGCCACGACTTGTTATGCGAAGTGCAACGATCAATATGTCTTCTTCGCCGGTCCCCAGCGCAACAAGATGGTTGTTGCATCGACCGATGGCGGTAAGCTTGTCTGGTCGCATCCGCATGGCAATCTGCAACTCGTCCTCCGCGATGACGCGATTTATGCCGCCGGTCCCAAAACGACGGGCGTCCGGCTGGACTACGAAACCGGAAAAAGCCTCGGGGCGCTGCCGACGCGCCGCGCGTGTACGCGGGCGACCGGCTGCGTGGACAGCATCTTCTATCGTACCAGCGGTGGCACGGTTCGCGTTGTGACCGACAAAAATCAGGCGCAACATATCGCGCCGATGCGGCCGCCTTGCCAGGACGGCGTGCTTATTTCTAACGGACACCTGTACTGGGGGCCGTGGATGTGCGGCTGCCAGCTTTCGTTTTACGGCAACATCGGACTCGCGCCGGTGGATTCACAATCGGTAAAAGGCGGCCCGCCGGATCTCGTCGTTGGCAAGAACATCGAAAATGTGAAACCGCTTAGCGCTGAAGCGGGCGACTGGACGACCTATCGCGGCAACAACGCGCGGGAGGATACGACGAATGTCAATGTGCAAGACCGGGTCGCGCTGCGATGGAAAGCGGATGTTTCGACCGGCACGTTGCCGACCGCGCCGGTGATTGCCGGCGGAATGGTGTTTATCGCCAATCGCGCGGGCGCCGTTCGCGGGCTGGACACCAGCGGCAAAGAACTCTGGAGGAAATATACGGGCGGCGCAATTTACTATGCTCCAACCGTGGCGCACCATCGTGTTTACGTTGGATCGGCGGACGGCTGTGTTTACGCTTACGAAGCTGCGACAGGCCGTTTCCTCTGGTCGCGCCGCGTTGGCCCCCGTGACCAACGGATTCCGGTCTATGAAAAACTGATTTCGTCTTGGCCTGTCGCCGGTGGCGTCGTCGTCGACGGCGGTACCGTTTACGCTGCGGCCGGGATCGCCCATTATGACGGCACGCACGTGGTCGCGCTGGATGCCGTCAGCGGCGAGCTGATATCTGAAAATCGCACTTCAGGTGCGCTGTCCGAGCAAGTCAACAGCGGCATCAGCATGCAGGGCAACTTGACGATTGTCGATGGCGAACTCCGTTTTCTCGCTGGCGGTATCTACGAGACGGCTCGGTATGATTTGAAAACGCTCAAGTGCCTCAACACTCCCAAGAATCAAATCACGTCCCAATTCCGCACGGCGTTTTATCCATACTATCCGACGTACGGAAAATTTATGTCGCTCGACCATACCTGTGGCGACAACTGTACGCTGACCTTTGACGCCAGTTACGAGGGCAACCTGTTCACCGACCTCACACTGCACGAACCACTTCCGCCGGGCGTGCAGAAACCGTACAAAGAGGCCGCTCGGTGGCATCGCCGCCGCGGCGGGGTAGAGCCGAAGACCGTGTGGCGTGACAAAGGGGTTCGGCGCTTTACCAGTTTTGTGATTTCGCCCGAGCGACTCGTGGCGACGGGGCATTCCGATCAGTCGCCGGAAAATGCATTTCTTGTCGCGATGAACATCAAAGACGGCTCGGATGCCTGGGTGGAAGAGCTCCCGGCTGATGCCGTCAAAGGCGGCACATCCATCGACCATCAGGGTCGGCTGTATGTGGCGCTGGAAAACGGACAGCTTTTGTGTTTCGCGCCGTCGAAGAAATAGGCGGCCGACGATGCCAATTCGAAATGCTGTCTGAGCTGGCGCAGTGATTGCCTGCCCCGACTGGGGAAAGGGAATTAACGTGGTGGCCGCCGCCGTGGGCCTGGACCAGGGCTTGGTCCGCGACCGCGCCAGTTTTTGGATTCGACCATTCCCCAATATCCACCGATGATGTGGGGGAACTGCCCTGGCGTTACGTGATAATGCCAGCCTCGCTGCTTGTCGAAATGGACGTTGAATTCATTCAGCGAGTTGACTTTCGACTCTCTGGCGAGCAGTCCCTTGCCTTCGTAAGGTCCGTAGACCGGGAAGCCGTCGAAAGCAAAGCCAATGACCGGCGAGTGCGAATTTCCGTCGTCGGTCCAAGGCGACTTAACGCAGACCGGATATTTATGGTAGTGGTATAGCGAGTTCGGCGCGGGGTGTCCGCAGCAGCGATCGAGACGCCACACCGCATCCTGATCGAGCAAATGGTCGAAGGGATTGAAAAATACGACGCCATTGATCGCGATTCCAATCGGGCCCATTGGCAGTGTGTGATCGTTGTTATTTTTGTCCTTCATCGCGGTCCGCCGCGGATTCTCTTTTGGCTCCAGTGGAATGTACCACGTCAGGTTTTTCTCGGCGATGTAGTTTGGGTTGCCGTCCAGCGCCCGCCAGCGATCGGGGAACACGGCCGTCGGATGGTTCGGCAGATTTTTGGACTTTACGATGATGTGCTCGTTACTGACCTTGATGACAACGTTGTCGGGAACGAACTTGTCGCGTTTGACGAGCTTGCCCGCTAGATCCAGATAACCGGTGCGCAACCAGGCGGTCGTGTTTCCGGAAAACGGCGCGATTAAATTTTCGGATCGATAGAGAATTCGGTCGGCATTCGTAGGATCAAACTGTTCTGGATGTACATCACCGGCGCCGCGCGGATCGTAGTACCAGCGACCGCCAAGATGATCGAGAACCTTTAAATCCAACGAACCCGCTTTCGGCCCAGAGTTCCCAACGTAGTTGTCGGGTGGGGGAACCGCAGCCAGTTCGAACGAGTTGATCCAGAATTCGGCCTGCTTGTCTCGAGCCGCGCCGCCGCTAAATCCGACGCTGACGCGGAGCGTGTCGATTTCAGAAAACGGCGTGCGGAACTGCATCGAGTAGCTGCGCCATGTGGCCCCACCCAGTCGGCGATTCGTCCCGGGATCGGCCAAGTCTTTGCGCTCCTGCTGAACCTGAGCGTAAAACCGCCGCTTGACGTGGTCCAGCGCAGTGGCCCCCTTGTCCTTGAAGAATTCAACTTTCAGGTAGAGGTCTTCTTTCTCGACGTGAAAGTCCTCTTGCGCTATTCCGCGAATTCGAAATCGAAACCATCTTCCGTTTTCCGGACCGATCTGCGTTACGCTGGTCGCCAGCGATCCGGATGACTTTTTGTCGCCGTTTAGATCTTCGCCAGCGAGAAATCGAATGCCCCAACCTGAGTGCTCGCGATGGATATCTGACAGATTAGCGTAGGCGGCATCGCCGAGGACCTCGAACCCAACCGGCGCAGCAGCACGGCGGTTTGTGGGCAGTAGAGTGGAATTTTCAATCAGGGATGTCTCGCCTGCGGCAACGAGGCAACTGCAGAAAACGATCACACCACTCACGAGTTGCAACGGAAGCCGGCTCATAAACAGCGCTCTCCAAAACTCGAGTTCTCAATCAACGTTTACTATGACGTGCAGCGGTTGTGCCTTTCTATAATTTTCGCCCGTTGATTGAAATCGTGATTCAGAGTCAGTCTATGGAAGAAGCCAACTCCGCGATTATTTCGGCAGTTGTGGCCAGTCGTGCAAATTTGTTTTGCCAGATTTGCAGGCAGGCGTCGTGAATAGGATCGTGGATGGCCGCCATGCACTCGCCGACCGCGATCGCACGATAGTTGCGATTGGCGGCGGTCATCAACGTGCTGTTCACACAAACGTCGGTGGTGATTCCCGTAAAAATCAGTCGGTCAATGTTTTGGCTCCTTAACGCCAAATCGAGTGGAGTGCCGTAGAACTTGTCGTAAGTGTGACCTTGGATGACCAATTCGCCGGGTTCCGGCGCGAGGGCCTCGATGGTCGCCGCTGACTCGGGGCCGTCCACGGAGCCGAGGCCGATCAGGCAATTGTTGGACGGATAGCCAAACCCGGTCAGTTGGCCCGGCGGGACCGCCAAATGTTCCGGGCCAAAAGGATCGCCACGTAGGCACGGTACGTTCGTGGCGTACACGTATTCGGTAAAGATCACCGGAATTCCACGGGCCCGGGCGGTGGCGACCAGTCGCTGAATTCCGGGAATGATGGACGTCGCGCCCGGCAAGGCGAGTGAAGCACCCTGATCAAGAAAGCCGTGCTGCATGTCGATGACCAACAGCGCCGTGCGGCCGACTTCGGCTCGATGCGAGTCCTTGATGCGCTGTAACTTGGCCTGAAACAACTCTTCGTGTGTCGGCATTCCGTGCTCCTCTGTTTAGAAGGGAAAACTCCCGCGGTGTGTTCGACCGGTTCGGTGGAAGTTTCGCTTACCCGGTTACTATTCCGCCTCCGGCGCAGCTTCGGGAACCGCGTCCGGACTACCCGACCGTCCGTAGTTTCGGTGTGCGAACTCAGTCATTTTTTCAGCATTACGGCGGCCGGCATTGAATTCAATGGTGTACATCGCCACCGGCCGGTAGCGGTTGAAATACGAATATGCCGCGACAATTCCCGACCAACGTTCCAGGTGCCCCGAAACCGGCGCCCCGTCGGACAGAAACATGATCGTGTCGATGGTCGGCATCTTGCAGGCCACCTCGATGGCATCGTAGCTCCGCGTGGGCGGATTCAATTCGATGTTATCGACCGTCTGCGCGATATACGAACCGGCACTGGATGAGATCATGCCCTTGTCGCTGAGCACGCTGATCTTGCCGCCGAAGGTAATCGCGTTGAACCGCACGTGCGCCGCCAAGCCGCGCATGGAATCTTTGAGGTGAATCTTCAAATTGGCAATACGGCCGCCTTTCATCGACATCGACGTGTCGAGCACGTAGACGAATCGGTCGCTGAAAATCGATAGATTGTAAAATGAACCGACGCCATTGAGGTCGAGGTGGTGCATCTTGACGCGATTGCGATAGTCAAGTGTCGCCTGACGGTCCGCTTTGAACGTGTCCTTAACCTTGGTCCAATGGTCGTCCCAAATGCTCGGGGCGCTAGCCGGTTGGTCGCGGAAGATGCTCGCCAGCGCGTAGTTGGCATCGAGCCGAAATCGTCCGTGTTCTTTTTTGAGCTGCCCAATCAGCGGTTTGATGGAATCGGTCGATGGGATTGCGCCGAGCGCTGAGAGGACATAGACCTTGGTTGGCCAAGTGCAGTTCTCCAGTCGCGTTAGAAGATACGGCACAGAACTTTCGTGCCCCACGCGTTCGCAGGCCCGGGCCGCTTCAATTTGTATGCGGATGTCGTCGTTTTCAAGCGCCTTATGCAATTCGGCCAAATAATCTCCGTCTGTCGCCTCGCCCACGGCCTCCAAAGCGTAGCCGAGCGCCGGTAATCGCATGTCGTAGTTTGCCAGCAGCGGACTCAGTCGCGTGAACCTCGCGTCGGCACGGCGCGGGGGGCGAAGCGCTTTGCGGGTCGCTTCACCCGGCAATTTCTGCAGGGTGCGGGCCAGGAACAACAAGGCGGCGGCCTGAACTTGCGGTGGGCCGCGACGCAGCAGCGGTTCGACTTGTTCCGTAAGCGATTTGAGCCGCAAGTACGCGGCTGTCAGCAGTGCGAGTTCCTGAATCGAGTCGTTGTCATTGGCCAATAGTTGTTTGACATACTTTGTCACGTTTGCCGGCGGACCGACCAGCGGCCTCGACTTGGCTTGCTTGGCCTTCTTGGCATCGGCAGCCGGTGGCGTGCCGCTCGGCGGCCCGCCGTTTGCCTCCTCGTACATCGCAAATATCTTTCCGTAGATTGCCAAGATCGTCGCTGCGATCGGCGCGCCGCTGGGTTGGGTCATCAGCACGTCCACGATGTTGCCCATGTTGGGATGGACGGCATAGTACGTCATCGCCTGCGGAAAAAAATCCCTGCGCCGCAGCGTAGTAGCGGCGATTTGTGCGGATTTGCGGGCGTCGATTCCCGACTCGTGATCGAGATGCACGCCCAGTGCCAGGCCGAGTACGACGTCGCTCTTTTCTTTGCCGAGGATTTTGAGATAGATGTCTTTTCCCGCTTCGCCCTTGCGCGCCTTGAGAACCTCTTTTGCTCTCGCATTCGTTTTTTCGTCTTGACCGCTTGCCCGCGGCCCGACCGCAGAGACGGCCGCCAGCGAGATCAGCAGCACTAGAAACTGCCGCAGCCTTTTCACGCGGCTTCCCGTTGAGAGACGGTCAAACGATGTTGGCATCTACGGCTTTCGTTCGGACTCGGGAATGTGAATGACTGTGAATGCGCACGTGTTGAATCGAAATCGGCCGCTCGCGACCGGCGATCCCCGGTTGCCGTTCCAGGTGATATAAACTTTGTCGCCCTTTGGCGAAACCGCCGTACCGAACGCACCGCAAGGGACGAACCCGTACCGTTTATGATAAATCGGGCGCAGGAATGCAATTAACTTTGCGCAATTTCGTTTTCAAATCATATTGTACCAGCGGAGAACCGTCGGAGTAGGCGCCGCCATGAGCGCCCGGGACGTAGTACAGATACCGTTCGGTCGCCGGATCAAGATCGATGCTGGTCGTGTAGGGCTTGCTGGCCACGGCCGTTGAACTCATGGCGGTTGCTTTTTCTGTTTTGGTGTTGAATGTCCCGAGGTTGTCGTGATCTATCGTGTAAACGAAACCGGATGAAGTTTCCTCGGCTGCCGAACGCAGCCCGACGTGAGCATTGATGGGTGTGGGGCCGCCGGGGCCCGTTGGCCCTAGCGCATTTGCCGCCCATTGCCATTAGAATAAGGCGCGCTAAATGGTTACGCAATCAACTATTTTTTTTGGGGGGGGGCGTCGTCGGTTTCCCCCGCTGCGACTGATCGCCCCTCCGCGAGGCGAACCATCATGGAATCCGAGTTAAATCCGAGCCGCGTGCTGCCGGTCGCCATGTTGCTGTTTTTACTGGCAACGCCCGCAGCGTCCGCGGAAAAACACAAAACGAAATTCCAGTGCCGCTGGACCGACGAAGCGATCACGATTGACGGCAAGGCCGACGAGCAGGCGTGGCGGGCCGCGAAGTTGATTG
>JAYGDO010000414.1:0-8577 GCA_046582885.1 Pirellulales bacterium
TTCAGAATCGATAAAAAAGATGGATTGCAAACGGCATGAGACTCCGGATGATTGCAATGTCCATTCGTCACCGCCATTGGATGTGTGCCATATCGAACCGCGGTCGCCAACCGCCCATCCGAGTTGAGGTCCGGCAAAGAATACGTCCCGCAATTCCGCATCTTGCCGCATGATGTCGGTCAATGCGGTACCGTTGGACGCCGCATGGTTATTGCTCGGCTCTGCTGCCGCCGGTACCGCGCCGATGAATTCGGTTAGCGCGGCGGGCAGCAACAAGAAGGCGAACGACAAAAACAGGCGTCGAGAATTGATTCCATTCAAACGTGCGGATAGAGACACGCGGCGGTTCCTGCTGACCAAATAGCCACAGCATTGTAATCGAAGTCGGGCTGAGAATGAGACGGCACTTTTTACAGGTTGACGAAGTGCATGCACTGTCGTGAAATGGATCGCATAAACTGCAAATCGGGAGAAAATGCTGATGGCTGAGCATACGACAGTTTCCGACAACATCGGTACGAGGCTCTTGTTCGAGAACGATCGCGTACGGGTCTGGGACTTGCAACTAGCGCCGGGCGAGAGCAGCGGACTGCACCGCCACAACGCCGATTATCTGTACATCGTGATCGGCGACGGCTCTCTGCAAGGCGTCGATGCCGACGGCTCCCGCCGCCCGCCACAGGCGCGATCGGACGGCGAAGTGGTCTTCCGCGACATCGAAGGCGAAGACGTTCACGGGGCGATCAATGTGGGCACCAACCTGTGGCGCAACATCATCGTCGAACTGAAGTGAGCTTAATCCTCCTCCATCCGATCCAGAACGCGCTGAATCGCGGCGGCGATATCATACGTTACGTACAGTTCAAGCTTCGGACGCTTTGACCGCCGCAGCAAGATTTGGTCCTGCCGTGAAGCGTCGGCAATTTCGGCATCAATCTTGCGGAGTTTCGTTGTGACCGATTCGCGGCCGCGGTTGTAGGGACTTTGGAATGGAAATTCGCCGACCGCGACGGCGTTGTCGATCTTGGCAACTTCAACCGGAGGCACTGGATTCGCGGCTGCGGATGCGGCGTACTCTCGGAGTTGTCCGGCCCAATACAAAACCTGGTCGATGGGGACGGGAACCTTGCCATCGTCACCAACTTTTTTGGGCAACAGCCCCACCAACCGTACGATTCCCGAAACCGACTTGCCGCACTTACGTTGCTCGAACAGCGACCAAATCATGCCCTCCAGCGGCAATCGCAGTTCCGGCGCCTTGCGCCATGCGGACCGCAGCGACGTGACTGCGTCGTCATGCCGTCCCGCTTTGAGCAGTCCCAGCCCGAAGAGCAATTCGGGTTCCGGCTCTTTTTCGGCGGAGGCTTGGGCCTCAAGCATCAGCAGTTCTAGCTCGTCCAGATCAATTTTCGGCGCGGCCAGCGCCACCGCCATTTCGCGCAGCTTGGCTTTCGTTGCGTCGCTCAGCCGAGCTGGAATCGCTTCGCGCGGCTGAATCAGCAACGGCGCCTGCTGACCATCCGTACGCTCGCGCAGCGACGCCGTCAGAAAGTCATATAGTTCCTTGATATCGACGCGCGAGTCGTTCGACGTGTCCGCTTCGCCCTTGAACGCCGCTGCCAGGGCACGACCAAATTCGCCTTGGCCACCGGTCGCCTGCCCCCGCTGGCCCTCCTGACAACTTGCAATAACGATCGTTTTGGCGGGCAGCGGTGCTTTCAAATTGGCTTGCAGCACCTGCACTTGTTCTGCAGACGAATTCTGTTTTTTTAAATCCGTACCGTCGCCGTCATGACACGTGTCGAGCAGCAACACTTTTTCCGCGGCCGGGCAGGCATCGATGGCCTCGATCAACTGCTTCAGTGCCACGCCGGTCTCCGCCGTGTTTTGACGCCTGAAATCACTGCCCGCGATGTAACACGTTTCGTCGTCAAAAAAGTACGCGTGCGCGGCGATGTAAACAAAAAGCCGGCCGCCGGCCGGGATTCGAGCAAGAAAATCAGGAAATTGCTCGTCGATTTGAGCACGTGTCGCGTTGTCCAACAGCAGCGCCTGATCGGCGGCAACACGATACCGCTTGACCATGCGGTCATGGACGAGCCTCGCGTCAGAGGCTAGGTGCTGAACCGAGGTGAGCGACTGATCGTTGTATTTTGACACGCCGAGCACGAGCCCCCAACGCTTTCGGTCCAGCGGCCGGGTTGCGCGGATGGCCACCGCACCGGGGTTGTCCGCATCGAGTGCATCGTAGGTGACCTCAACCTTATCGCCCGCTCGAAACTCGGCAACCGGAATCGATTCGTCGCCGAGTTTCAGGTCTGTTTGTCCGCCCACCGTAAACGGTTTTGCCTCTGCCGAACCATCCAGTTGAATCAGTAACTGATTGCGACTGGCGACGATACCGGTAACCACGCCCGAGCCTTCACGAATGCGGGTGGCAACCACCTTGACGACAAATCTGTCGTGTTCCACTTCCACCTCGTCCTCGGATTTCAAATCGGCAGGACGCAGGGGTCGATCACCGAGTGTTTCCTTTTCGTTGATGCGAATCAGACACTGCGATGAAAACGGCAATGTAATCGCGGACCGCATTTCGCCAAACCGCTGGGTCATCGTCAATGTCGGCGGTGTCACCTCGAGGTTGATCGCGCGAATCCGCCCGATGCTTTTTACGACGCGCGTAATGCGAAGTTGCTTTGCCACGCGACGTTTGTCCTGATCGTCGTGCATGACCCAAACGCGATCGCCAATCCGCAAGTGGGCAGGCGTTACTTTTTGGCCCTGAAACTTCGTGTCCTCGTTCAACTTGATCTCCACGTCCTTGGGAACAAAGATCTCCATTTTTTTGGTATTGCCGTCGCTGGCTTTGTATTCCATCTCGAATGTGCTGCGCCCGGCGCGCACAGTAGCTACGACTCCGCGGTCTGTCGTGGCGCGGGTCGCCAAGAGAATTTGAAAAAAGTTGCCCGTTTCGTCCTGCTTGATTTCGACTCGCAGATAATCGCCTTCCTGTAGCGCCGCCAGTTCCGCCACACTGTCGTTCAAATAAAGCTGGTCGCGCCCCGGATCGAACATGATCGTACGATTTGAATCTTTCAACACAATTTGGCCCTGCGGCAAGTGTTCGATCAGACCGTCGGCCGGCGTGGGTACGAAGGGTTTCGGTGGTTCGGGCGGATTCGGAAGAAACCAGAGGCCGACCGACAACAGCAGGCTGCAAATCGCCGTTACGACCAGCAGTTTACGCCGCTTGCGCTTCTTTTCTTCCTCTTCCTGAACCGCCTGCGCGGCAACTTCGTCGGGACTCGGTCCATCGACTAGGCCCCTACCTGACTGCAAATCGAAAATCGCCTGGTCGGCGGTCTGGTAGCGGTCGGCCGGTTTCTTTTGGATCAGCCGCTGTACGACATACTTCAAATCCTCGGGAACGCCTTCTAAGACACGGCCGATTTCCGGCGCTTGGCGGTCCGGCGCGGCGTGCCACATCATCCAGGCGATTTGTTTGTCCTGGCCAAAAGCGCCGAGGCCCGGAAACAGCGCCTCGAATTGCTCGCCGCACATCAACTCGTAAATCGAAAAACCCAGCGAATACAAATCGCTGCCCGGTCCCACCGCGCCGAGTTGATCGTTGACCCGCTCGGGCGCGATATATTTGGTGGCCCCTTTGAGCAGGCTGCCCTGGTCGTTGGCCGCGCGTTGTGCCAAGCCGAAATCGCCGAGCCGCACCCAGTTTCGCTTGTCGATCAGCAGGTTACTCGGCTTGACGTCCCCGTGCACGATGCCGTTGTCGTGCAGAAACTTGAGCGCCTGCAACGAACAAACCAGCGCCACACGGAGAAATTCCAAATCCATCGGCTGGCCGCCCGAACGTTCCAACAAACTCCCGCTCATCAATTCCAGAATTAACCAGCCACGACTTCGGTCAATGTCGTAGATGGTCGTGATGTGTGGATGTTCGAGCGAAGCGAGCAGCTGCGCTTCCTGCCAATATCGCTCGAGTTGCCGTTGATCCGTCAGAAAGTGCGGATGTATTTGCTTGATGGCAACTTCGCGGTTTAACTCCTTATCCAGCGCGCGATACACCGTGGCAAAATCGCCAGCAGCGATTTGAGCGATAATGTCGTAGCGGGGATGAGGTTGCATGGTCGGGGATCAAGGGTCAGAAACTGGACAACTGACTACCGCTAACGAGATTTAAGAATAATCGACAACAGGTCTTCGAGTCTTTCATCGCTTGGCAAACCTCCTCTATCGGGCGCCTTTCTGATTCCGGTGACACCGTTCTTATCTCGATCGTTATGTTCGTCGCGCAACAGATGCAGCACTTTGCGATAATAAAGACGCTCGCGTTTGAAATCGCCGGCATCGTGGGACACCAACGCTTCGCGAAGATACAGTTGATACGTTTTCAATTCGTCGCCTTCTTCGCCGATGTACCTGACGTACAGTTCCTCACGAGCGTCATCGGCGGGCGTCTTCGTCTTGCGAATGCCGGTGCCGAAGTCCAACAACTGAAACGCCGCAAGCGACAGGCTCCCGCAGATAAGCAGCACCATCCGCCATTGCATCGTCGACGTGGACGGCGGTTTCTTCGTCTTCTTGTCCGCTTCCTCCAGCTGCAGTGCCGGCAGCTGACCATCCTCGGCCGGTGCCAATGGCGATTGGGCAACGTCGGCCGTGATAAAGGTGGCAACGCGACGCGACGGCCGCATAGCAGGCTCCGGCGCCGACTGGCTCGGCTGCCCCGGAGGCGCCTGGGCCGCTTGTTGACTAGGACGAGGCGGCGTGGCCTGTACCGGCGATCTTGATTCGCCCGTTTTGGCGATCTGTTCTTTGGGCGGTGCCGAGGCGGACGGTTGCACAACTTGGCCGGACGGCGGTGGCGGAGGCTTCCCGCTCGCCGCCGGCTGGGATGCAGACGTTTGACCGGCGACCGGCGCCATAGGATCAACCGCCGGCGGCGACGGTTCCTTAGCAGCGGTCGTCGGACCGGGTGCCGCCTGCGTCGCGGTCGCCGCCGCTGTTTCATGTCCGGCGGCGGCAGCCTGTTGTTTGGCCGTTGACTCACCGCCAGCGGATGATTGCCCGGCGGATTCCGACTTTGCGGCATCTTTCGGTACCCACAACCGGCCTTCGCATTTCTCGCAAAAGGCGTACTGGCCCGCTGTGGAATCCGGCAAATTCAGCGGCGTTTTGCAGCGCGGACAGGTTAGTGAAATCGACATGCCGTTTCTTCTTCAGTTCCGAAAACGCAAACAATATTCCGTTCAGATCGAGAGATCCTTCGAAATTGATCCGTCTCCTCTTATTTTAACGCGCAATCCAGATTGTCGAGTACCGCACACTGGGGACGCCTAAAAAATTGACTCCGAGACTAAAAACTTGACTACGAACGGCCCCAGAATAATCAGAACCGTTGCCGCCATAACCAGCATTCCGGGCAACAACATGTTAACTCCCGCTTCGCCCGCGAGCTTTTCCGCCCGTTGCGTCCGTTTAATCCGCAACACATCCGACTGGGTGCGGAACACCTGGGACATTGGCGAACCAAGTTCTTCGCCCTGAATAATCGAGCCGAGTATGCTTGTGATTTCGTCGTCTGCCAGCCGTTTTTGCATCGATTGAAAGGCTTCGGTACGCGTCTTCCCCATTTTCATGTCACTGAGCACGCGGCCAAATTCGGATGCGACCGGGTGATCCTCGAATTCGCGCACGGCTTGGTCAAGCGCTTGCAAGAACGTGGTGCCCGCTTCCATCAACAGTGTGAGCAGATCCAACAAAAACGGCATGCGACGTTTGATCAGCACGACGCGATAACGCGCCCGACCCCCCAGCCGCACGCGTAAATACCAGGCGGTCAGCAAAACCGCGCCCAGCGAAAACAACATGCCGGCGATGCCAAACGAGTTCATCAAAAACCATATGTAGATCGGCCCCATCAACAGGGCAAACAACTGACACCTCGCGAGATATTCCTCGGCCAGCCAAAACCGAGGAAGTCCGGCCGCGCCGATTTCACGCTGGATCTTTGGCAGCGAATCGACGAACGTCGTGCGATTCATCCGAGCCAGAACTTGAATGACCGGCTGAAACAAACGATACAGGGTATCGACTTTCCGCAACTCGTTGATCCGGTTGATGTCATAACGCCACTCGTCACTTTGTTCCAAATCGTCGTTAGCCAGGGCCCGAAAAAACCACCACGTCAACATCCCCACTCCCGCGCCAACAATCCCGCTGGCAACGAAGGCCAGACGTTGTTCGTCATTCACGGCGAATAGAATTACTGCTTGCATCGTGAGTTACTTCCAGGCTGAAACGCGTTTGCAGAAGGCCCGTCAAATATCCGGTTTCAAAATAATACGTGCCCAAAGATATGCACCTATATTAAGGACGATGGCGACCGCCAGCAATAAATGCCCGGGCGGCGTCGTGAACAGGGTTCTAATCGATTCGGGGTCGGCGAACGAATACAACACGACGATGAAAAACGGCGCCAGCGCCATGTAGATTGCGGAACGCCTGGCCATTGCGGTTTCTGACACGATTTTGCGCTCCAGCCGCTGCAGTTCCCGCACCGAATGGGCGATGCGGTCGATGGTTTCATTCAACCGCCCGCCACTTTCGCGACTGGCCATGACCGCGGCGGCGAACAGTGCAAAATTTTCGCTTCGCAGCCGCGATTTGGACTCGTCCAGCGTCTTGTCCAGCGGCTTGCCCATTTCGTATTCGCCGACAATCCGGCCAAATTCGCGGTTGATCGGTTTAGGCGACTGGTCGGCCAGCACGTTTAGCGCTTGCGGCAGCGACAGTCCCGCCTTGATCGCGCTGGACATTGAGACCATCGAATCGGCCAACTGCTCTTCGATTTTTTGCCGATACCGTTCCGCCATCTGCCGCACGTAATACCACGGTCCAGAAACCAGCAAGATCGCGGCCAATGCCGCCAAAATCAGACTCTCAACAAAAATCCACAGTAGGATAAATTGCGCCAGAATGATCATGCTCCACATCGCCAAATTGCGTCGCAGGTTCCCAGTCGGAATATACATCCGACGTAGCTTGTCCCGAAAATCGCGTTCAACATAATCGATGCCGCGCCAGTAATACGGACGCCCGAAGAACGCGAACACGGCGATGGATAGACCGATTGCGGCTGTCGAGATGATGACAAGCGGGTTGATAGCCTCGGCGAACAGCATGAGATGGTGATGTTGGGTCGGCAAATCGAAACCGTTTGACGCCCCGGGTTCAAGGTTGAGTATTCGATGTTCGACGCGCGTCCACGGCCCGCGGCGCGCCGTTGCCCGAGGGCTCTATTCCGTATAGGAATTCCAAATCGAGCAGTCCCGTTTCGACCAACGAATCTACAAATGTCGGCAAATAGCCGGTCGGCTGCAGTTTGCCACCGCGGATGTTAAAGATGTCCGTAACATTCACCCGGCTGGTGTCGGGATCGACGCCGGTGACTTCCGAGATTTGAGTTACTTTTCGTGAACCGCCCGTCATGCGGTCGATGTGAACAATCAAATCGATCGCCGAAGACACTTGGCGGTGAATCGAAATCACGGGCAAATCGGCCGCTATCAAAATCAGCACCTCGAGACGCTCCATCACTTCTCGCGCGCTGTTGGCGTGCAACGTCGTCATCGAGCCGTCGTGTCCGGTATTCATCGCCTGGACCATGTCCAAAGCTTCGGAACCGCGGCACTCACCGACAATGATACGATCGGGCCGCATCCGCAAAGAGTTACGGACGAGATCGCGAATCGTAAACGCGCCGACCCCTTCGACGTTTGGCGGTTTCGATTCGAGGGTAACCACGTGCTCCTGATGCATCCGCAGTTCCGTGGTATCTTCGATCGTGATGCAGCGCTCTTTGTACGGAATAAAACTCGAAAGGATATTCAAAAACGTCGTTTTACCGGTGCCGGTTCCACCGCTAACGAGGATGTTTCGTCTATTGATTACCGAGGCGCGGAGGAACGTGGCTGCGGCATGGTTAATGCTCCCGAATTCTATCAGGTCGTCCATCGTCAGCCGCTGAATTGGAAATTTTCGGATCGTCAGACAGGGGCCCTTGATCGCCAAGGGAGGAATGATCGCGTTCACCCGCGAGCCGTCCGGCAAGCGGGCGTCGACCAGCGGTTGACTTTTGTCGATCCGCCGCCCCACCTGGGCAACAATCCTCTCGATGATTGCTTCGGTCACTTTCTCCGACAGGAACCGCCGCCCCGACCGCTCGATCACACCATCGCGTTCAACGAAAATTTGATCGCTGGTCACCACCATGATTTCCGTAATCGTGGGCGCACGGAGCAAATCCTGGAGCGGACCAAAACCGAAAACTGTGTCTTTAAGGTCTTTCTTGATGGAACGCAAAATCAGGTATTTGCGCAACTCCCCGTGAAGGTGTGGACGGACCAAATGAAACGAAGTGTAAAATTGATCTTCCAATCTGCGGATACGGCTGCTGACGTCGGGCAATTCGTTCAACTGCATCCGCTCGCGAATAAATTGAAGCAGGCTGTGCAACTCAGTTTCCCGTTCGGGCACAAGCGTCGCGGGAACATCGAA
>JAYGDO010000568.1:0-19209 GCA_046582885.1 Pirellulales bacterium
AAGACATACGGTTGCCAACTTAAGAGACAAGATTATCTGAGTGGCGTAATAGATTTTTGCTACGACCAACACAGAAAGGCGTGCCGCGTTGTCTGTGATGCCGCTGACATAGGCGAAGGCGAATATCCAAACTCATGGCAGATACCAAAAGATATTGTGCCGATTATCAAAGCGGTTGAAGCAGAATACGCAGTATTGGCGAAACTCGAGAAATTGCACCGCACATATCCAGACGGTTCGCCAGCGTTTCACGTTGACACTTCATACGAAACTTGGCCCGAATCGATCGACTTCCTTATTGAATCAGATTGTGCCAGCTCGCAAGAATTACGGCAGGTGCTGGCAGATCCCGGTAAATGGGGTTCGCCCTTTGGGTTGCCTCAATATGAAGGAGAAGATGACGATTAGGCTACGCTGCTCGCTTTGGCAGACGTACGCCTTTCGTTTCAATCAGCAAACGCAAGGCTTCGTCAATCAGCTCGGTTTGCGTCGTTCGAAGCGCGAAGGCCAAACGCTGCAATTGTTCACGCAAAGCCGGCATAATCTCAACACGCCAAGTCGGCCGTGCAACTGCTAGGCCGAACTGAATTCGGGCCGCCGCCGGCCCAGTTGGCCTTGCAGCCGCGCCACGATGGAGCTGTGCATCTGGCTTACGCGGCTTTCGGAAAGATCGAGCGTCGTGCCGATTTCCTTCATCGTCAGTTCTTCATAGTAATACAAGATGATGATCAGCCGCTCGTTGCGATTCAAGCCTTTCGTGACCAAACGCATCAAATCGTTCTTTTGAATGCGGCGGGTGGGATCTTCGCCCTTTTTGTCTTCGAGGATGTCGATCTCGCGGATATCCTTGTAGCTGTCGGTCTCGTACCACTTCTTGTTGAGGCTGACCAGACCGACCGCATTGGCGTCCATCATCAGCTTTTCCAGTTCTTTGACGCTGATCTCCATGCGCCCGGCAAGCTCGATTTCGGACGGTGGTCGGCCGTATTTTGCTTCGCACTGTTTGATCGCTTCGGCCAACTTGCTGGCCTTCGACCGCACGAGTCGTGGAACCCAGTCCATGGTCCGCAGTTCGTCCAGCATCGCGCCGCGGATTCGCGGTACACAGTACGTTTCGAATTTAACACCGCGGGTTAAATCAAATGCGTCGATTGCGTCCATCAAACCAAAGACGCCCGCGGAAATCAGGTCGTCCAGTTCAACACCTTCGGGAAGCCGTGCCCAGATGCGTTCACCGTTGTACTTGACCAGCGGCAAGTATTCTTCGACGAGTCGGTTACGATGCGATTTGTTTTGGGGTTCGGCCTTGTAAGCAATCCAGACGGCGTAGATTTTGGGCGGAATTTTTGGATTGATTTGTCCGGCTGTCGCCGGGTTGAATGGTTGGGCAGCCAGATTTTTGGCTTGCGGTTGAGCCCCTTTTTCTTCCTTGGTAGCCACCCTCGGCGAGTGGGTCTGCGCGATGTCTGCCTGCGTCGTGGTTGCCATGCGATCCTCCATGATCGGCATCAAACTCGATGTATTCGTTGCAGCTTAACGCGCAAGTGCGCGCCGATTGCTCGTCTTGTTAATCGGTTGAAGTTGTCGATTTGTTGAGTTGTTTTACTGAGATTTCCCGTTTTGCGTATTGGTCGTCGGCGGCCGAGGCCGCCGAGCGGTTAAACAGCGATTCCGCCAGCACTAGAATGCCCCGCCCGCAATCGTTGTCGATACTGGCGGGCGGTGATAAATCGAAATTGCCGAACGATCCTGGGGCTTGAATCTGCGTGTCTAAGAATCTCTCCGCGGTGCCCGCAAAGCGTTTGTGTACGGCTGCCGCATTTTGTACATCATTCGTGCGGTTCAGCAGTAGGTGAACTGTTGAATTCGAAGCGACATCATTGCCGGCACTGTGCAACCGCTTGAGCGCCGCGTATGTGTTCATTACCGCAATTTCGTCACCGCTGCTTACGAGCACCAAATCGCTTGCAACATCATGCAATGTCGCATGCAGGGGTGAAACTCGGTTTCCCACATCGACGATGATCCAATCGCGGTCCCGTCTCAATTTCCGCACGGAATCGATCAAGCACGGTATCGCTTGCCTGTTGTTTTGTAGTTCGTTCGGCGACCACGTGGCCGGAATCAACTGCAGATTTTCGGCAACCTGTAAACTAACCTCGTCAACCGATGCTTGTCCGGTCATGACCTCCACGATGCCCTGTCTCGGTCGGCTTACGAACCAAGATGTAGCGTCGCGACGGGCAAAGTCCGCATCAACCAACGTCGTAAGTTCGCCGTGTTGCGCAAGGGCGTGTGCCAAACGAATTGCGACGGAAGTCGTGCCGACACCGCGGTTGCCGCCGGCAACAATGACAAGCGGTAAACGCGACTCTGGCCGACCGCATTGGTCGCGGTGCTCACAGGCAATTCGACGGAGTCTGGCGGCTTGGTCGGTCATTGAAAGTTGAAATCTGCGATCTGTTACGGATTCCGGCCAAGCATCAAGTAGGCTACCTTTTCGGCGGTGGCCGGCTCGATGTCGTCCGGGACGTTTTGGCCGTTGGTCATGTAGCTCAGCGGTAGCTGCGCGTCGCGGATAACCGATAGTAGCTGTCCATGCCTGGTTGCTTCGTCGAGTTTGGTCAGTAGCAACGCCGTGGTACCGACGTCTGCGAATCGTTCCGCGGCGCAAGCAAGGTTCGTTGTGCTGTTGATGGCGCTGAGCACTAAGTGCACTTCGTCCGGTTGTGCTTCGGACAGTATCGATCTGAGTTCTTGAAGTTTGATTTCGTCGTGCGGGCTACGGCCGGCGGTGTCCATGAGAATCAACTCGTGATCTTGCAATTTCTGAACCGCGGCCCGCATTTCGCGCGGTGTGCTAGCGACTTCCATGGGCACGTCGATGATGTCGGCGTAAGTCCGCAGCTGTTCCGTCGCGGCGATGCGATACGTATCGACCGTGATCAGCGCGACTTTGCGGTTTTCGCGCAGACGATAGTTAGCCGCGAGCTTTGCGACGGTTGTTGTTTTGCCGACGCCCGTTGGTCCAATCAGTGCGACGAGCCGCGTTTCGCCCGGCGAAACATGGAGTTCGCCGCTGATTTGGATTGCAGCCTCAATCGATTGGCGAATCTGGGCTTTGACCTGCAGAAAGTCTCCGGAACTGGCCGCGATTGCGGGGACTTCTTCGACCAATGTGTGGGCAATTTCTTCGGGTATATCGGCTTCGACCAGTTCCGTAAAAGCGCGAAATAAAACGTCATCGCGGCCTGCTCTCTCCGCCTCCGGTTCTTCACGGAGGCTGTGAACGTGGGACTGTAGATGCAGCAGTTGTTCGCGCAGAGTGTCGAGCGACAGCGCGCTCTGTGCGGTCAGATGACGATCGTTGGCCCGAATGCCAGCTGCTGATCGCGCGTCGGCAGCGACTGTCGCGACGGTGTGATCCACGCCGTTTTGGTGATTTTTTCCCGCCGTCGATCGCCGCCGTTTTACGAGCCGGGGCGGTACGTTAACTTCGGTCGAAGCGGTCACTTCAACTCTGGCGGCGCCGGTAATCCACTTCAGCAGTCTGCGACCGGTCAACTCACGCGTCTGCAAAACCGATGCATCCGGTCCCAATTCGTCACGCACCATGCGCAAGGCGTCTTGGAGATTCTTGGCTTTGAACGTTTTGATTTTCATTCGGACTTCTGTTTGAACCATCTAAGCAGCGATCGTTTGCGAATCGTCTGCTTCGGACATGACTTCTAATTTAGTGTCCTGTGTTATTTCGTTGTGACTTAAGACAATCAGTTCGGGAAATCTTGTCGAGAGGAGATGTCGTGCCGCCGATCGTACCAACGGATCCGTCAGTACAACTGGCGGATAACCTTCGGTGATCAGGGGCTCGGTCGATTCGTTCATCGCATCACAAACTTCTTTTGTTTCGTATGCGGAAAAGCGAATAACGAATCCGCGGGGCGTTTCTTCGACACCGTTGCGAATTCGTTCGGCCAGATTTTCGCTCACCGCAGCAACGCGGAGCGTGTGATTGTTGTCTCGGTATTGCCCGCAAATAGTGCGGGCCAGCCTTTGTCGGACATACTCGGCCAGCGCGAGCGGTTCTTGAATTGCGCCGGCATAGTCCCCCAGTGATTCGAGGATCAACGCAAGTTGCCGAATCGGCACGCGTTCGCGCAGCAGCAGTTGGAGCACTTGTTGAACATGGGTCAGTGACAGTTTGTCGGGAATCAGATCTTTGACGACCACCGGATTGGTTTGTTTAAGTTGGTCGATAAGAAACTGCGTCGCATCGCGAGTGAGAATTTCGTCGGCGTGATTTCTCACCGCCTCGTTGAGGCACGAGGTGATTGTTTCGGCATCGGTGGCGGTGCCTTCGGCAATCACCGACTCGGCCAGCTTGATCCGGAATTGATTCGCGCGGAGTTTCATGTTGTCGCGAATCCGGACTTTTGGTGTGAGAATCCCGATCTGCGCGGCGGTCTGCTGCCGAGCGTCCTGGATTCGCTGCAGGAGTTCTCCACCGTTCTGGCGGTCGGCGTGTTTGATCAGGCCGAGTCCCAACTCGACTTCCAGCGGATCGACGTTGAGCAGTTTTTCAACCGCCGGCTCAACATGTGTTGTGGGCGCTCCATTTTCCGTTTTGGAATCGTTCGTCTGCTGCCGCACGAGTATGTAGGCCAGGGCGATGCAAGCACCAGCGACGAGCAGCAACGGTGTTCGCGGCAGGCTGGTAAAAACCAGCAGAAACAAAAAGGAAGCGGCGACGACGAGAACCTGCGGCCGCGAAAATAGTTGGCGGAGGAACTCGCTGGGCAGATTTGTGGACTCACTGCTGCGCGTGACCAGCAACCCGGCGGCCAACGAAATCAATAGCGCGGGAATCTGGCTGACCAATCCGTCACCAATCGTCAATCGCGTGTAAACTTGGCTCGCGTCCAGCGGTCCCAGTCCTGCCTGGGCGATGCCGATGATCAGACCACCGACAATATTGACCACCGTGATCACCAGGCCTGCGACGGCATCGCCGCGCACAAACTTGCCGGCACCGTCCATCGCCCCGAGAAAATCGGCTTGCCGGTGCAGTTCGCTTCGCCGCTGTTCTGCCTGGTTCTTGTCGATCACACTCGCATTAAGATCCGCATCAATCGCCATTTGGCGGCCCGGCAGGCCGTCCAGGGCAAACCTGGCGGCAACTTCACTGATGCGGGTGGCGCCTTTGGTGATGACCACAAACTGCACGACGACGATGATGGCGAAGATGACAAACCCGACAAGTACGTTACCGCGGGTGACAAAATTGCCGAATGTCTCGATCACGCCACCCGCCGCACCGGTTCCTTGGCTTCCGGCCTCGGTAAGAATCAACCGTGTGGTGGCAATGTTCAGAACGAGGCGGCCTAGCGTCGCAGCCAGGAGCAAAGACGGGAAGATACTGAATTCCAGCGGCGTCCGCACTTGGATGGCGGTCAGTAGCACGATGACCGACATCGTGATGCTGACAACCAGCAACATGTCCAGCAACGGCGTGGGCAACGGTACGAGAATGACTAAGATGCACGCAATCACACCGACTGGCAAAACCAGTTCGCCGGACCGACGCAATGGCGTTAAATCATTCGCCCGCGCGATAGCGTTAGCCATCCGTTATTCCGGTAGGTGGTTGGTGAGAAAGGAGTTAGGAAAGAGAAAGGTCGAGAAGAGGGCGGGGAGGCTATCGATTTGCCGGCAGGCTGTCCAGTGCAAATGAGAATCGAAGCTATTGTGGGATTCGGCGGGGAGCCATCTTTGGCAGGGTGGGGCCGCCAAGCCCCTGGCAAGCAAGCGGGCATGCGGCAATCCAACTGTTTTTC
This sequence comes from Pirellulales bacterium, assembly GCA_046582885.1. GTDB lineage: Bacteria > Planctomycetota > Planctomycetia > Pirellulales > UBA7805 > JAYZEI01. Next base: position 5,835 of record JAYGDO010000568.1, read on the forward strand.
TGCCATCGCTTTATGACGATCGTGCGTGCGATGCCGGGCCATCTTTGGTTTGACAGGGCGTGAGGTCCTAATTACAATGAGGGCAATAGTTTAAACTCACTTCTAGGATGTCGCCGGCGGATTGCAATAAACCATCGGTGATCCTGCGAATTGGCTGCAGGCGCGTGTCGCGGCCGATCTCAGGCGGTTCAGACGTACACTCAAATCATCTCGCGTTCGAGGAGAGGGATTCATGGCAGCCGACAAACCAAATCTGGGACTTCAGATCGCGCTGATCATCTTCGTGATGCTCACAATCACGTTGGGGGTGACGACATTTATCTTTTACAAAGATGCTGAAGAAGCCCGGTTTGCCAAGGTGGACGCGGACGAGCAAAGGGCCGACGCGGTTAAAAAGCGTGAAGCTATTGAGGAGGAAGCGGGGCTGCTCAAGACACTTGCCGGTAAGTTGCCAGCCGATCCGACAGAGGATGTCATGAAGGTGTATGCAGAAGATAAGGCAATTTACGGCGAGACTTTGCCCGATGGGGGAAAGACCTATCCGGCGATGCTAAAGAATCTAGTGCTGGAAAAGAACAAGCTCGAGTTGGATTTAACCCAGACACAAGCGGCGCTCGACTCGGCGAAGAATGAGTTTCAGGTCGCAATTAAGATTCAACGAGACAGCAATACCCAGCTGCAGGGCCAATACACCAAGCAGGTTGACGAGATCGCGGGTATCCGTACTCAGTTTGCCGCGAGGACTCAGGCGTATGAGAAAACGGTCGAAGCGAACGCTTCCGTCGTAACGAAAAAGAACGTTGCGATTCAGCAGGCAACCGAAGACTTCCAAAAAGAAAGATCCCAACTCGTAAACCAAATCACCGACAAGTCGGAGAAACTCGATACCGCCACGAGGGAATTGGACACGTTTATTGAAAATGATTTCGAAGCTCCCGATGGTCGCGTTGTCGGCATCAACCAGTCGAAGCAGACAGTTTGGATCGACCTGGGCAGTGCCGACGGACTGCAGCGGCAAACGACGTTTTCCGTTTATCCTTACGATGTCAGCAACGCGCAAAATGCCGAATCGGTAAAAAAGGCTTCCATTCAAGTGATCCGCATTCACAGCGCGCATTTGGCCGAAGCTCGCATCACGGACGACAGCCCGACCGACCCGATCGTGCGTGACGATAAAATCTTTTCGACCGTTTTCCGTCCCGGCAAGCCGGACAAGTTTGGCGTGGCTGGATTCGTCGATCTGGATGGCGATGGCCGCAGCGATTTGGCGAGGCTAATAGCTCTGATCAAGCGAAATGGCGGCGTGGTTGACGTGGCAGTTGACGACAACGGTGTTCGTCAGGGCGCCCGGCTGACGCCCGCGACCAAGTTCCTGGTGCTCGGCGAGCGGCCGAGTGACACCAGTAATCCTAAGGTGCTCGACGAGTACCGCAAGGTTCTGGAAGAAGCTGAAGAAAACGGAGTGCGACGGATGACGCTTTCCGACTTCCTGGTCATTATGGGGTACGAGGGCCGCGAACGATCCGTCGGTCTGGGCGGACGTGGCGATCCGGACCAGTTCAGAGCTCGGCCGAAGGGTGGCGTCCAACAAAAGACGACCTCGCCATTCGAACGCCGACGGCCGACCGGCGCGAATTAAAGAAGCTGTTAAACGAGGCAAAATCAGAAAGCCCGGCTTGTTCCCGAAAAGCCGGGCTTTTTCGTTTGAGTCGATGTTTTGTGAATGCCGTGCGAATTCAAAGCCCCTGGTGTGTTTGTTTTCGCGGCTTGAAATATTTGCAAACGCCCTCCAAACTGTTCTTTGTAGGTAGTTGCCGTAAATCGCTATCCCGGTGAGGTGGTAGTATGATCTCTGTACCAGCGAACGCTGCTGAATTACTGGAGCGGGAATTCTTGGAAGTCCGCGCCAAGCTGCTTCAGGTCGCCGCGACGTTTGATCGGCTGGACCGTACCGACGGCTGCGTCAACAATGACGCCCGTATGCAGGGGCTGCGTCAAGCACTCGATATTCTGCAATCGGACACCGTGGACCGCGCCGAGCAGATCCAATTGTTATTCTCTCGAGAGTACGAAGACGATTGGCAGACGCGGTACGAAATGCCCGAACCGCGGTAGACGGCAAACGACCAAATCTCCAGCACTGATAATCCACAACCCTCCCCTGAAATCTGCAATGTATTACATCGATCCTCATATTCACATGGTGTCACGGACGACGGATGATTATGAAACGTTGGCTCGAATGGGTTGCGTAGCGCTTAGCGAGCCGGCCTTTTGGGCCGGCTTCGACCGAGGCAGCGTCGATGGTTTTCGTGACTACTTTCGGCAACTGACCGAGTTCGAACCGAAGCGGGCCGGGTGGTCGGGCATCCAGCATTTCACTTGGCTTTGCATCAACGCGAAGGAAGCAGAAAACGTTAGTCTCTCGCGGGAAGTGCTGGCGATGATCCCCGAGTTTTTGAATCGGCCCGGTGTATTGGGCATCGGCGAAATCGGCTTGAACAAGAATACTAAGAACGAATCGATCATCTTTCAGGAACACGTCGACTTGGCGATGAAGACCGGAGAGCAGATATTAATTCATACGCCGCACTTGGAAGACAAGTACATGGGCACGCGGATGATCTTGGACATGCTTTGCGACGACAGCCGTGTAGATCGGTCGCGAGTTTGTGTCGATCACGTCGAGGAACACACCGCGCGGATGGTCATCGAAGAAGGGTTTTGGGCGGGGATGACGCTCTACCCAGTCAGCAAATGCACGCCCGAGCGGGCCGTGGACATTGTTGAAATGTATGGTGCCGAGCGATTTCTGGTAAACTCGGCCGGCGATTGGGGGCCTTCGAAACCGACGGCGGTGCCCGACTTCATTATGGCCATGCGGCATCGCGGCCACCCGGAGACTCTTATCAAGAAGGTGGTCTACGACAATCCCATCGAATTCTTCAGCCAGAGCCGGAATTTCAAATTCACTCCGCCGGAAGTTTCGGAGGCGGCGAGCGTGTAGCTGTCCCTGCTGAATCCGACCGCGGAGGGCAGTCTCAACGTGTGAACGGTACCTCGTGCAGAGAACTTCCACGGTCAAACAACTGTACTCAGAGATTCGCGCTTGGTGTTGGGTGATTTCCGGGCCGACACTGCTTGCGGGAGTACTGGTGTCGATTGGCCTGATTCGCTTGGTCGTCCGCGTCGCCCGCGATGGCGAGATCGGCGACGCGATGTTTCGTTTGGTGTCATCCGGAGTGTTTTTGACCTTTGCCGTAGCGCCTGCGGTGTGGGCTATTTTCTACGCGGCGCGAGTTGCTTCGTTTGTCCGCAGCATCGACGATAAAGAGCCGAAGGAACCGCCGCTCTCTACGGAACGCCGCTTCTGGGTAATGCTTGGCGTGCTGGCCGTGGCGATGACTTCGTTAATGGCCTACGGATTTGTAATTTTCGCACTCAAGTTCCGTGTCTGAAGTTGGAGTGACTGTGCGCGACGCAGCTAATCGGAACCCATACGCCGCACCAAAATCGACGGACGCGATGCCCGCACCGACGCGCGAGTCGTTGAGTGACTTTGCCGCGTTGGAAGCGGAACTCTCGCGGATCCGGTTTTGGGCCAGGCTGGTCGGCGGCTTCTCCGGCGTCTTGGGGACGATGATCTTGCTGGGGCTATTGGTGTTGCTGGTCGTTTCCGGCTGGAATTTGCCGCCGCCACTCGTCTTACTGGGCATCATCGGCGCACTTTTTGCGACGGCTAGTTTGCTGATCGGCCTCGGGCTGCTGCGGTACGGCCGGTTGATTACGAGGTTTTTCTCGCAGCCGATCCAGCCGATGTACGAAAAAACGCTGGCCTGCCAACGCGATGTTTGGCGGATTATGGGCGTGTTTGCCGTGGGCTTTCTGCTGGTATTATTCTGGTGGTTTTCCGCTTTTCCGTATCCGGCGGATTCGCTCCGGTGATTCCGGGAACTCCGCTGGACGCTAGAAGTTCTCAAATTGCCGCAGGACCAAAGATGCGATTTCGTCGTCGCGGAGTTGTTCAGCCACGATGGTGCTCGGTTGCGACGATAGCAAAATGCCGCGTTGCTGATCGCTGGTTGCCGGCGCGCCGTGGGATCCTTTGACCAGGGTTGCGTCCAGCGGAGTTCCCGGGATCGCCGGATCGAAGTGCATTTCGACCGGATCGTAGCCCGGTTTGCGGTGGATATCGACCGTGCGGGCGAACCGCGGCGCCTGCGCGTCATCCAGCCAGTAGTAATAGGCCTGCCAACTGTTGGGCGTCGAGATCAGAATCACTTCGCCACTGCGCTCGTGGTCCAGCTGGTACTTGCCGCGTTGCTCGCCAACCAGTACTTCGGCGATTCCCTCCGAGCCGGAGAACAAATCTTCGATCTTAGCGATGATCTTCGCGTCGGCGTTGGGAACAAAGATGTGCGAAAACTGATGATCTACCAGTGCCCAAGCCTCGCTGGCGACGAGATCGAGGTGCTCGCCGTCTTCCTCCTCGCGGACCTGCAGCAGCCCGGCTTCACGGAGGGTCCGATTCGGATACGTGACGTGATCGACCGGCACGATCGCGTATTCGCTGGCGACCAGCCAAAGTATTTCTTCACCGTCGTATGCGGCGTTCATTCCCTCAACCAGTCGTCCCAGCAGTTCATCCAAATCGGCGACTGCCTGCAGCGCGGCCTCGCTTTCGGGACCCAGTTTCTGCGCCGCGTAATCCAAATGGGGCAGATAAATGTAAAAGAAGCTGGGCCGAAATCGCCTGGCGGCGTCGACCGCCGAATCGGCGATCCAGGCCGACGACTTAATGTTGGCCGCCGGCCCCCAAAAGTGCTGCAACGGAAAGTGTCCGTGCCGATCCCGCAGCTCGCCGTAGAGTTCGGTCGGCTTCGTATAACACCACAGCGATTCGCTACCATCGGGATTATGAACCGGTGCGGGCATGCAGATGTAGTCGGCGCCACAGCCTTTACTGAGCATTGGAAACCAGACCGCCGACGTCAGTCGTGGATCGCGCTCGTGTAACAAATCCCAAATCTGCGGCGCGAGAATCTTTTCGTTCCACGCCGTCCACATTTCGATCTCGCGGCTTTCTCGCCAATAAAAACCGTTTGCGATTACACCGTGCGTAGACGGCAAGCTGCCGCACAACATGTTCGCTTGAACCGGCCAAGTGACGCAGGGGAAACTGGGCACGAGCGTCGCCGATTCGCCGCTGCCCGCCAACTTCTGCAGGTTCGGCATCAAACCAACGTCGCGCCGCCGCAATCCGGGTACCGACAAAAGAATGACGTGCTTCATCTCAGTGTCCTCGTATCGCCAATCGTCACCGTCGTCTTAAGTCGAATAGATCCACCGCCCCAAAAACAGGGTCGGCGCCAGCAGCGCGAGGATTGCAATGCACTGCAGTTGCTGCGGCGGGAACGTTGCCATCATCGGATAGCCTTGTGTCGCCACAGTCGTGGCGGCATTGAGAACGATCAGCGACAAAATGCAGTTCTTGACCGCGTATTGCACGTTGCCAGGTACGGGAGCGAACGCCGCGCGAAGGCACCGCCAGCCAATTTGTCCGGCCAAAATCAGCCAGAGCAAAAACCACATTGGTAGCGTCTTTTGGTGAAGAAATGTAGGCGTCGCCGGCAGCATCGGAAAACATGCCAACATCGCAATCCCCGACCACATAACCACAGTGGCGGCGACCAGTTGCGGGCGGGAACTGATGACGGCTTCGGTTCGCGCGAACCAGGTTATGCCGACAATATAGACGCCAATACCGCCAGCGACCATGAAATGCGATGCGTCCCAAGGTGCCTGTTCCGCGCTGGCGATGCTCATGCCGAGCAACACATTTAGAAACCGGCAGGCGCCCATGCCAAAGGGGCCGAGTATCGTGCTTTTGAGCCGGCCGTCGTACAGAACGATTGCCGCCGCCAGCGCGCAGGCAATCAGGCCGCTGCGAAAACTGCCGTTAAAATAACTGGCCAACCACGCCACGGCCACGCCGACGATCAGTAATTCGCTGCCCAGCCACTGGGCGGCCGACTCGGGAACCCGGCGCGAGGGGATCGGTCGAGCCGGTCGTTCTTCCGCGTCTTTATCCCGGTCGAAATAGTCATTGAGCACCGTGCCGGCCAGGTATAAGCAGCACGAGGAACCAATCAGCAGGAACAGGACGCCGGGCCGCAGTTCCGGTAAGTCGGGCCGTTGGTGCGAATACGTCACAAACCAGCCGCCCATCATTACGTCAGCCACTGCCGTGAAGACGTTGGGAAACCGCAGCAACTCGAGATACGCACGGATTTTTGAGTCAGATCGTAGCATTCAAATCTTCGGAAGGGTTATGTGTCCGGAAGAAATTCTCTCGCGATTCGGTTGGCGGCGGAATGTCATTTGTAGTTTTCTCTCGCCCGGCCAGTTGGGCGGGCCAAAACACTGCGGTATTCTCCGACAAGTCGTCGATCGGCCGGGGCCTAGTGGGACATTCTAAAGGGTGTTGCGTTGTTCGTCAGCTACTCGCACTGCGATAACTTCCTAACGCACGGTAAAAAATCCAGCGCGAGGTCCGCAGGCTGGCGAACACGGCCGCCACCGCGAATATCGCCAACGGCCAATTGCTCGACAACAGTGGTTTCGCCAACAAACGCGCGGGCACGTTGATGGCGATCAATACGGGAATCACGAACGAAAAGAATCCCCTCAAAGACTGTCCAATCCAGCGTCGCGGATCACCTTCCGGGCCGTCATAAATTTCCATCGGATATCGCGAGAAGTTGGTGATGTAAAACCAGAAGTTATACAGGCTCTGGTTGCGGCCTAACCAGATACTGGTCGAAGCCAGCGCGATCATCAAACTGTACAGGATCAGCACGCCGCAAACGATGTAAACCGGATACAACAAAAAAATGAACGGCGAAATCGTGAATGTCGGATCGCTCTGAAGCAGCTTCCCAACGCAGACGCTGATCAGGCAGATCGCGAATGCGGCATTGCCGAGCCCCGACCAATGGACTTTATGCAGCGACACCAAAAACTGCGTGTCAATCGGCTTAAGCAGGGCAAAATCGAGGTTGCCCGTGCGGATCAATTCACTGAATTCTTCGGCATTCGGCATAAAGAACGACTGAACGATGCTGTTGATCAATCCGCTCGTGCCGAAAAAAATAAGAAATTCGTATTTCGTCCAGCCGGTTGCGACTCCAATTTTGTCGGTATGTTCAAAAATCAGAAGATAAAACCCCAAATTCATAGCCATCCACGACAGCGACGAAATCGTCTCGATGATGAAGTTCGAGCGAAACGTCATGTCCCGCACGAGGCTGTTGCGCGCGAACGTGAGAAAGACCTTCGAGTAGGAGGGATGTTGCGACACGGCCTCTACCCTCCAAATGCGCTATAGCGCCGTACGCCGCGATTCAGCGCAAGTCGGCACAAGAAAATGAAAACCACCAACCACGTCGCTTCGATCCACAATCCGCGCAGCAGTTCGGCGTCCGGAATTTTTCCGAGCCAGATCGCGGCCGGGAAATAGGCCAGGTACTTAAGCGGCAACACATCGACAACATAGTTCCACGGCGATGGCAGCATATCCAACGGAAACATATGGCCCGAAAAAAAGAAGCTGAACAGCATGTAGATGAACAGCAGCGAGCTAACCTCTAGAAACCAGAATCCGAGTAGTCCGAGAGTGGCTTCGAGAAAGAAACCAAGCAAAAAACCCATCACGAGGGAGGCGACAAACGCCGCGATCCGTCCGACGTCGGGCACGTCCGGAAAAAAACCGCGGCAAAGAAAGAAGACCAGTGCAAATGGCAGAATTGCGACGCCGTAGTAAACCAGTTTGTGAGCGACGCGATTGAGCAGCAGAAACCCGATCATGTCGATTGGCTGGACCAGAAACTTCTTGATGGTCCCCTCACGAATTTCCCTGGCGACTCCGGACGCCAAGCCCGGCATGCTCGAAAACGCGCGGCCGACCATGGTCAGCAGATAGTAAGCGATGATGCTTTGGTGGTCGTACCCGGCAATGGTCCCGTCAATGTGAATGAAAACCGCGCCCCAGAGAAAAATTTGTGTGACGATCGGCAGAAACCGCATGAGCGTCCCCAGCGCGAAGTCGCCTCGATAGACGAGCCGCTCTTCGAGGCAGATGCGCAAGATAGTCCACCAGGTCGCAAATCGGAAATTAATCGCGGCAGTCACGGGTTCGTCTGTTCGTTCGGCGGGTGGCTTAAGTTGTCACGGACCTCTGCAGCGGCACTCGTTGCCGCGTCCGTTTCTGCAAGCGAAAATACTTTGGCGAAGACCTCTTCCAGCGGCGGATCCTCCACACTGACGTCCTCGATCGCGTATTGCTGCAGGATATTGACGAGCACATCGGCCACGGCGCGGCGGTCGATTCGCAGTTTGGCTTTTGGTGCCGCGACTTCAAGTACTTCGCCGTGGCGCGTCAGGTCGCGCGGCATGGCATCTTGAGCAAACAGCAGCGTCACGATTTTTTGGCCGCTGAACCGGTCAATGATGCCGGCCAGAGAACCGTCGTACATGATACTGCCGTTGGCGATGATGACGACCCGCTTTCAAAGTGCGGCAACGTCTTTCATGTAATGACTGGTCAGCAGGATTGTGACTTTGTGTATCTCTTGATAGTGGCGTAGAAACTTTTGAATCTTGTGTTGCGCAACAACGTCCAGGCCAATGGTCGGTTCGTCCAAGAACAACACTTCGGGCGAATGCAGCAGTGCGGCGATCAATTCCATTTTCATGCGTTCGCCCAGCGATAACTCGCGCACCGGCTGACCCAGCAGTTCGGTAACGTCAAGCAGCTCGGCCAGCTCGTCGCGAGAACGGTCGAATTCGGTCGGCTCGATGCCGTAGATCTGCTGGTGCAACCGAAACGATTCCTGCGCGGGCAGATCCCACCAAAGTTGGTTCTTCTGGCCCATCACCAGCGCAAAGCGGCGGCGATATGCGTTTTCGCGCCGCCACGGCACGTGTCCGAGAACGCGTGCCGTGCCGCTGGTCGGATTGATGACGCCGGACAATAATTTCAGTGTCGTCGTCTTGCCCGCGCCGTTGGGGCCGAGAAACGCGACAAACTCGCCCTGTTCGACAGTCAAGTCGATTCCTCGAACCGCCAGCACTTCGCGGTACTTGCGCGAGAACAGGCCGCGGACCGACGCCCCAAGACCTTCCTGTTTTTGATAGACGCGATAGGTCTTTGCAAGCTGCTCGATTTCAATCAGGGCCATTTGCTTCGATTATAGACGACGACGTTCGAGGCCGAAACAAGCCTACCGCCGAGACGGTGTGAGCTTGTTTCGGCTGTGGCTCGGTCAATTAGGCAACATTGTTCGTAATTTTGAGCCGTAGTATAATCGCACGACTCTGATGACTCGAATTGAGGTAACCAGTTCGTTGCGCGTTGGTATTGGACACGATACGCACCGGCTCCAACCCGGCGGACCGTTGCGGTTGGGTGGGGTCGATATTCCGCACGACCGAGAAGCGGTTGGTCATAGCGATGCCGACGTATTGCTGCACGCGGTGACGGATGCCGTGCTGGGTGGGGCGGCGATGGGCGACATTGGCCAGATGTTTCCCGATACCGACGATGCCAATTGCGGCCGGGATTCCGGCGAAATGTTGACCGCCGCGCACCAGCGCGTGCGGCAAGGCGGATTTCAAATTGCCAATGTAGATTGCATCGTGTTTGCCCAGCGGCCCCAGCTTGCGGCATACAATGCCGAAATTTGTCAACACATTGCGTTGCTGTTGGATCTGGATGTGAATCTGGTTAGCGTCAAAGCAAAGACCGGCGAAGGCGTTGGCCCGATTGGAAACGAAGAAGCCATTGCCGCCCAGTGCGTTGCGTTATTAGAAGAAACGAAGGATTGAAATGACCACCGTCATTTCTGATACGGATTCAGACGCTCACAAAGCTTCGGTTCAATCCATCCGGATTTACAACACACTTTCGCGCACGAAGGAGCCGCTGCAACCGGTGATTCCGGGCAAAGTAAGCATCTATCTATGCGGGCCAACCGTTTACGATAAGGCGCACATTGGGCACATGGTCGGGCCGGTGATCTTCGATACGGTCAAGCGCTATCTGGTTTACAGCGGCTACGACGTCACCTGGGTCGTCAACATCACGGACGTCGACGATAAACTGATCAATAAAGCCAGCGAGCGCGGTATTTCCATGCAGGAAGTCGCCGAGGAAAATACGGCCGATTACTTGCTCAACCTTTCCGGCATGGGCGTCGACGGCATTGATCAGATGCCCAAGGCGACCGAGACGATGGCCGGCATCATCGACTTTACGCGGGAGTTGATCGACAAAGGATTTGCCTACGAAGTCAAAGGCGATGTTTTTTTTGATGTCCTCAAAGATCTCGAATACGGAAAACTGACCAATCGTTCGGTGTCGGACGTGCAAGGCCAAGGTGGCGAGGCCGCGGCGCGCAAGCGGTCAGCGGCGGACTTTGCGCTGTGGAAGTCGGCCAAGACGGGCGAACCTTCGTGGGACAGTCCGTGGGGAGCCGGGCGGCCCGGTTGGCACATCGAATGCTCGGCTATGAGCCGCGCGATTTTCGGCGAGTCGTTTGATATCCACGGCGGCGGGTTAGATCTGGTGTTTCCGCACCACGAAAACGAAATTGCACAAAGCGAATGCTGCCACGGCAAGCCGATGGCGAAGATGTGGATGCACAACGGATTGCTTCGCGCCTCGGCGGCCAGCGGCAAAGTGGGTGGCCGAGGTGATCGTGACGGCGATGGGCCCGACGCCGGCGAGAAGATGAGCCGATCGAAGGGCGCGGGCGGATTGGCGGATTTGATCGGTCGGCAGGGCGGCGAGCGGATTCGATTCTTTTTACTGCGAACCCACTATCGCAGTACCGTGCTGTTTAGCGAGGAGGCAATCGAAGAAGCCGGTGTGGGATTGGAAACGTTCTATCGATTTTTCAAACGCTACGAACGGATCACCGGCGAAAGTTACTATGACGTACCGTCCGCCGCAACGCGTGGCGATAGTGAATCTGATCGCACGGGTGACGACGTATTGTCGGTAGTTGCCGGCGCGAGGCAACGGTTTCTGGCAGCGATGGACGACGATTTTAATACCGGCGGCGCGATCGGTGATTTGTTTGAGTTGGTGCGGACCCTGAACAAGTATATCGACGATCAGCAACTCGAATCGCCCGACAGCCGCAGCGATGCGAAGCTTAACGTGTTGCGCCAAGACGTGAAAACGCTGCGGGAGCTAAGTGCGACGTTGGGGCTATTCCTAAGTCCTGTTGAAAAAGCGGACTGTGAAAACGTGGAGTTGATCGGTGGCCTGATGGCGCTGTTAATCGACGTTCGAGCGGCGGGGCGGCGGAACAAGAATTTTGCCGTTGCGGATCGTGTTCGCGACGGAATGGGGCCACTGGGGATTACGCTGGAAGACCGTGCGGACGGCACCGATTGGACGGCAGAGCCGGGCCTAGGTGAAGAGACGCTGAATGAATTAATGAAGTTGGTTATCCAAGTGCGCGGTGACGCTCGAGCAAGCAAGGACTTTGTAACAGCCGACCAGATTCGCGACGGGCTGATTGCGCTCGGCATCCAGTTGGAAGACCGTGCGAACGATACGGATTGGAGCATTGAGGGGTAATTCGTCGATGAGCAACACATCTGCGACGCGAATTCTCGGCGTTGATCCGGGATTGAATATCAGTGGCTACGGAGTTTTGGAGGTCGGGCCATCGGGACTGAGGCTGTGCGAAGCGGGGGTTGTACGCGGTACGCCAAGGGCGCCGATGGTCGATCGGCTTCTCGAGATATATAACGGGATTGTTGATGTCGTTCGATCGCTCAGGCCGACATGCGTGGCGATCGAGGAACTGTACAGCCATTACGAACGGCCGCGGACGTCGATTTTGATGGGACACGCGCGGGGTGTGATTTGTCTGGCTGCCGCGCAGGCAGAACTACCGGTCCATAGCTATAGCGCGACTCAAGTGAAGCGCATCCTCACGGGAAATGGACGTGCGCCGAAGTCTCAGGTACAGTTGGCCATCGAACAGGAATTGAATTTGGGAGCGCCACCAGAACCGGCCGATGTGGCCGACGCGCTGGCAATTGCGGTTTGTCACCATTATCTGGCGGACAAACTTGCGGTGACCTGAGCGAATGTTTTGAGAGGGCGGCGCTTCCGCCGAGCCATATTTGGTGAAGCGGCCCGTGGGGGGCCTTGCCCTCTCGAGCCCGAGTTTTATTAATTTGCTTGCCGAGGTGAACGTCTTGATCACAAAAATCAGCGGCCGTTTACTCGCCGTCGCGGAGGACGAATTGACGTTGGCCGTCGGCGCGTTTGAGTATCAGATTCGCATTCCCGACTTTGCCCGCCACCGTCTGCAGGACAAAACCGGCGAAGATGTGAGTCTGCATACCATCGACTATCTGGAAGGCAATCCAATGCAGGGTCGGCTGACGCCGCGGATGATTGGGTTTCTGGACGAGGTGGAGCGAGAATTTTTCGAATTGTTTTGCTCGGTCGACGGCGTAGGTGTCAAGAAGGCGTTGCGGGCGATGGTCCGGCCGGTCCGCGAAGTGGCCACGGCGATTGAAGAACAGGATGCCAAGACGCTGTCGGGTCTGCCGGGCATCGGCCCCGCGACCGCCGAGCGCATCATCGCCAAGTTACGGCGTAAAGTGCCGAAGTTTGCACTGATCGCCATGCGGGACGAGCCCCGCGAGGCCGATGTCCCGTCCGATGTCGTCATTGATGGGTTCGAAGTCCTCCGCAGCCTCGGTCATACGGAAAGGGACTCTCGCCGCCTGCTGGATGCGGCGCTGGTCAAGAAGAAAAAATACAAAGACGTGCGGGCGCTGTTGCAAGCGGTATACGAGCATGAGAGAGGGTAGGGTCCAAGGGGATAGCAATCTGCGCGAACCGGCCACGGATCACCGACAACCGAACGCTCCGACAGGTTATGGCGGCGTTGTCTAAAAGTGCATGGGAGGTTGAGATGGGTTTTGAATATGGATGGAGCGACCATGTGCTAATAAGAAAGGCCAACCTCGCGTCGTGGGCGAAATCGAAGCGCTGATCGGTGGTCAATGGGTTCCCTGTCCCGAGGGCAAGAATATCAGGCACTCGGCAGTCGCGGCCTGGGTGGAGAGACACCACTGCACAGAAGAAGATGCTATGAAGGTTGAACGGCGTTTGAAGAACAAGACGAAGGATTCAAACTGACAGCAAGAGCGTTGCCGTTTCCAATCTCTCGTCGTCGGGCGGTCCGTCGCGGCGCCCCGCGCATTTCTCGAACCTGCTCGCGCCACGTCAGCGAGATCCGACGGCGTTTTTCGCGTCAGTTTCCATCTGCAGATATTTCCGCCA
>JAYGDO010000073.1:0-6415 GCA_046582885.1 Pirellulales bacterium
AGTGCTGCTGCGCCGACAGATCGGAGGCCAAGATTCGGAACTTTGCGCGACGCTAACTTCGCACTTCGGCGAGGATAGCCAGCTTATGAAAATGCTTAACCCGGACCAGTCAAAAGGACTTCTCTTTTCCCTGCGAACCACGCTGGACGAGCAGTTAAAGCAACAGAGCGAAAAGGTGCTGCAGCAATTCTCGTTAGACAACAAGGAAGGCGCGCTGGCACGGTTCATCGGCGAGTTGACCGACCGGCAAGGGCAACTTTTGGAAAAGTTGCACGGCAAAATCAACGACGTCGTCAAAGAGTTTTCGTTGGACCAAGAAGACTCGGCGCTCAGCCGACTGGTGCGCAACGTCGATCGGGCGCAGAAGACCATCACCAGTGAATTTTCGCTCGACGACGAACGGTCTGCGCTTTCTCGCCTGAAGAATCTGCTCGAGGCGACGAACAATTCAATCGACAGCCACCTTTCGCTCGACGATGAAAATTCGGCACTTGCCCGATTGCGGCGAGAACTGCTCAAACTACACGACGATCAACGGGAGACGAACCAGAAATTTCAAACAGAAGTCAAAACGACTCTGCACGCTATGGTCGCGCGGCGCGAGGAAGCCGATCGGTCCACGCGTCATGGCCTGGTATTTGAAGATGCGGTATTTCAGTTTCTTCAACACGAATCGAATCGATCCGGAGATGTCGCCACGCATACGGGCAACACAACTGGGCTGATAAAAAACTGTAAAATTGGCGACTGCGTGATTGAACTGGGACCGGACAGCGCGGCGGACGGGGCGAAGATCGCGGCGGAAGCGAAAGAAAGAGTCGGTTACGATCTGGCCAAGGCGCGGGATGAAATTGAAACGGCGCGAAAGAACCGTTGCGCTCAAGTCGGCCTGTTCGTCTTTTCCAAGCGGGCGGCGCCCGCTGGCGTCGAACCGCTCTCGCGGTTCGGGCACGACGTGTTCGCGGTGTGGGACAGCGAAGACGCGGATACGGACATTTACCTGCGAGTCGGGTTGACGCTCGCCCGAGCGCTCTGCGTTCGCAAGCACAATCATCAGCAGACGGAAGCGGCCGACTTTACCGCGATCGACGCCGCTATTTTGGAAATCGAAAAACGGCTCAGGGATTTCGACCAACTGAGGACGTGGACAAAGACGATATACAGCAACAGCGAAAAGATTCTCGACCAGCTTCGCGGCGTGCGCAAATCTTTGGAAAGGCAGATCGAAACGCTTCGCGACAAAACCGGAGAGCTAAAGAGCTTGGTTAACGATCCGGCAGGCTGATGGCCAAGCATCTAAGCGGCGAGGTGCCAGTGACCGGTCTTATCGCCACGTTCAACCGCACCGTTGGGCCGCACCGTTGGACTGGCCGCCGCCGGTTCACGTTGTAAGAAGGCGCAGGCGCGTCGCTCCGCAGCCTTACCGTCATCCCTTCATTTCCCAGACGGCGATACTGTTGTGACCGACGGCATAGATGGTGTCCGACGATTCGCTCAGCGCGAATTCGTGAACGTGCATTTTGGCGTCTTCTTCGCGGATGTACTTGTTGGCAGCGAGGTCCATGAACAATAAAAAACCTTTGTGATCGCCGCCCGCACCAAGGAGCCATTTGCCTTCGTGATGGAACTTCAGCGTTTCGACCAAGCCTTTGCGGTTGTCGCTCCCAAACTGGTTGACGCGTTCGCCTTTTTGCCAGTCGTAAACTTGCACGAGCGACTTGGCGCCAAGGTGGTCGATATTTCCTATTTGGCCGATGCCGCCGACCGCCATCAGCTTGCCGTCCGGCGAGAACTGCAAACTGCGAATGCCGCCGATAGAATGCCGCCGCTGTTTTGGATCCCAGGTGTAGTTTTCGGGTGACTCGAAGGCCGTAACTTGTTTGCCCGTTTCCACGTCCCAGATCACGACGTGTCCGACTTTGTCACCGGTGGCCAGTAGTTTTCCATCCGGAGAGTAAGTGCAGGCGAACAGCATCGACGGATAATTGTGCGGCGTTCTTTCTTCGTGGCCACGGAGTTCTTGTATTTGCTTCCCGCTGGCCGCGTCCCAAATTCGGCAGACCATGTCGTCGGCGACGCTGGCAATATTCTTTCCGTCGGGCGCCGCCTCGACTCCACGGATCAGGTGTTTATGCGCCGACTCGACCGTGCGGACTTGCTCGTGCGTTTCAGGGTTCCACCAGATGAGCCGCCGATCGTAACCACCGGTGATGAGGTGCCCGCCGGCCAGCGCTGCACCGAGAACGTAGCTCTTGTGTCCGGCAAGTTCTTTGACCGTTTCTGCGGGCTTCTCGGCCGCAAGATCCAGATCGTAAACTTTGAAGTCTGACGAACCGCAAAAGATGCGGCCTGCCCCCGGTCTGCGGGCCAGGCAAAATAGCATATCCTGCCGGCCGACGCGTCTGACTTCTTTGAGTTTGTTTGGATCGGACATGGGTTGTCTCCAGTGCGGCCGGATTACAAAGCGGCCGGCCCGCTATGCCAAAACATCGCGGATCGGCTTGATGCCCGGGTTGACCAGCGGGATCGGGCGTGAGCCGACATAAAGTTCGTGATTGTGTTTGATGTCCAAGGCCTCGAAGATGGTCGCAAAAAATTCGCCCGCGCCGACTTCGCCGTCCTTGACCGTGTTGCCGTCGGCATCTGTTTCGCCGTAGACCGCGCCCGGAAGAACACCGCATCCGGACAATGTGGAACTCCAGGCCGAGGCGAAATGGTCGCGGCCGAGGCTGCCGTTGATCTTTGGCGTACGCCCGAATTCGGCTGTAGTTATCACGAGTGTATTTTCCAGCAAGCCACGCTCTTGAAGGTCGTCCAGTAGTGTGGAAAGCACGTGATCGAATTCCGGTGCAAGCTCGCTGTGCGTTTCGAAATTTTGACCGTGGCTGTCCCACCACGCGCGGGCGACCCGCACAAAGGGGACGCCGGCTTCAACCAACCGCCGGGCGATCAACGCCTGTTGACCGAATCGCGTGGGCCCGTAACGGTCGCGGACTTTTTGCGGTTCTCGCGAAATATCAAACAATTTGTCGCTGGCCATCAGGCCGCTGACCCGATCGTACGCCGTGTTGTGGCTGCCGACCGTGTTTGACTGGCGGCCCTTCACGAAGCGTTTGCTCAACAGGTTTCGCAGATCGGCCCGTTCGCGGTGGTCGAGTTCTGAGATGGACTCCAGTCGCTTGACGAATGGCAATTCCATGTTTTCGAAAAGCTTGACCGGCGCGTATCGGGCGCCAAGGAAGCCGGCGCCGAGTTTAGCGCTGTCGCGGCCCTCGGTCTGTGAGTAAATCGAGACGTAGTCGGGTACTTGGCTGTCGGCCTGGCCAAGTTCGTGTGCGAGCATCGCGCCGAGATCGGGATACCTCAGGTTTGGTTCGTGGCGGCGACCGTACATCATCAGGCTGGCGCCGCCGCCGTGGCCACCGTCGCGTGTATTGAGCGAACGGATGATGGCCGTGTGTTTGCTGAGCCGCGCGGCCATCTGCGGCATGAGTTCCGAAATGTGAACACCGGGCACAGACGTTTCGATCGGCATGAAGGGTCCGCCGGTTGGGCGTCCGGGCTTGGGATCCCACGTCTCAAGTTGGCTCGCGCCGCCTGCCAGCCAGAGCATGATGACGCGTTTATCCTTTTTTCTAATCTTGTTGGCGACGGCCGGGTTGGAGAGACCGCCGATTCCGGTCATGCCGCCCGTTAGTGCGGCGGTCGCGCCGAGAAACGAGCGTCGGGTCAACGTGGTGTGTGCGACCGAGCCACAAAATTTCATGCGTTTTTTTGAGGGCATGGTAGATCCTTACATGTTCGTCTAACGCGAAGCCGAAACCGCCGGCTGCACGGCATCAACGGACTGCGGATTCGGTTTGGCGTTCGATGATTTAATAGTTAAAGCGGAATTCTGTACTCGTCAGCAGCACCCAGATCAACTGCCGGCAGGCTGTTTCTTGCCTGTCGGTTCGCTTCAGCAGGTAATCGCTCAGAATTTTGGTTTCTTCTTCCGTTACCGCTCTCGAATAGATCGACCAGACGGCAGCCTCGATCATTTGCTTTTTGTCAGCCTCGCCCTTTAGCCGCTGGAACAACCCGCCCTTGAGATAGCTGCTGACCACTTGATTACTGTTACTGAAAAACAAAGCCTCATCGGCGGTAACCCGGAAGTTCTCACGCGGTTGTTCGAATTGGTTCGAGTTGCCGCTGCCGGCCGAATCGGCGATGCGTTTCTGCCGTTCTTCGAGTCGCATGTCGTCTTGGAAATTCTGCGGATCGGCGGTCGCCAGGCTTAACGAGCGGGCATATTGCAGCGGCGTGAGCGGCCTGAGATTGGCGACCGAAAAATAGCTCCGACGCGGTCGTTCCGCCGCTTCCCATCGGCTGCCCCGTGAGTAGGTTTTGCTGAGCGCCAGACCGCGGATGAGCCGTCGCAGGTCGTAGTTGTGACTGATCAAGTCGCGGGTCAGCCATTTCAGCAACCGCGGGTGGCTGGGAGGGTTTTCTGCATGCATCTGGTCCAGCGGCATTACCAGTCCGTAGCCGACGAACTGATGCCATAGGCGATTGACGATCGCCCGTCCGAAGACCTCGTTCTGGTCGGGCTTCAGAGCGATTTCCACAAGGCGCGCACGGCGACTATATTTCGGTTCAGGCGGAGCTTGCTTCTTTTTGGCCAACTGCTTGAAGTGTTCGTTGATTTTCTTCCGCTCGTCTGGGTTAGGCTCTTTGTATTCCGATTCGTCGAGCACGGTGCCGGTAAGGAACATCAGACTTGCATCGCGTTCTTCGCCTTCCGTCGTCGTGTATTTGACCAGTCCGAAGGGACGTTCGGCGATGAAACCGCCGTTTTCGAATGTGCGGTTGAAGAACGATTTCATGCCGTAAAAATGGTCCTGCGACCAGTCATTCACTTCTGGATGATCGTGGCATTTCGCACAGCTCACGTTAACGCCGAAGAACAACGCGCTGACGTCCGTGGTTAGTTTGTCCACGTCATTGGCGCGGCGTTTGACGAAGTCGGCGGCGGATTTCAGCATCTCGTCGCTCTGATTGGGGAGCAGCAGTTCGCGGAACATCCGGTCCCAATTTCGATTTTCTTGGAAGGCGATTTTCAGGTAGTCCCGAACGCTGCCGTCCGTATCGGCCATCAGCATCATATCGAACTGACTGGCCATATGGTCGGCAAACTCCTGAGAGTCCATCAACCGATCGATCAACTTCGCGCGTTTGTCGGCATCATCTGAATCGAGGTACTCGCGGACTTCGACGGCAGCCGGGATGCGGCCGGCCAGGTCGAGCATCAGCCGCCGCATCAGATTTGCGTCGTCGGCTTGCTCCGCGGGATTGACCTCGGCATCGGCTAATTTGGCATCGACATAGTGGTCGACGACCTCTTCGATCGGTTTGTCCGCGGGAGCCAATTCGTCCGCTGGCGACGGAACGGCCACGGTCGCTGTCAGAACCACGAAGATGGCAAGGATCGCTCTGCTCACTAGACCGCTCCGCGAAACCAGCTCAGTGTCGAGTTGAAAAAGGCAGGATCCCTGTGACGCCTTCGGCACGGGAACATTTTTCGGCAAGTCCACTGTACGCATATCGAATCAGCTGCACGCATCAATGCGGTTGATGGTAAATGGCGTGCGTCGCAAATGTCAAGCAAGAAGTGGGTTATCAGATCGAATACCGGTATATCAGCTAGGCAAAATACGGCACTTTAAAAGGTTGATTCATCAGTGGTGCGTTTGGACGCTGTCGCGTAACCAGGTCAGATAGCCTTTACTGCCTGCGACAATCGGTACCGCGACAATTTCCGGTTCATCGTAGTTATGTACCGCGCGGATGGCCGCCTCGACCGTGGTGTAGCGTTCAGGGGTGGTTTTGACGGCGCAAACCCATTCCTGTGAAGAGTCGACTCGGCCTTGCCACCAATAAACGCTTCGAATTGGCCCGCTAATCTGCGCGCAGGCAGCCAGTCGCTGCTCGACCAAAGACTGTGCGATCGACGATGCCTGCTGCTCGGAATCGGTCGTTGTATAGACGCAGATGGCGGCTGTGTGCGGATCCTCCATGAACCAGCTCCGAAAAAGGCTTATTTCACGGGGCGCGCCGGTTTGTACGTAAAGGGATTTGGCCTGTACAGCCAAACCCATTCGGGATGACCTGTGACACCCAGTTTGATTTCTTCTTCACGGGCATCGAACTCATCGCCGGGACGGTAGAAATTCAGTTGTAGTGTTTTGTAAACAAATCGCCGACCGTTGCCAGCGACGTCGCCCGGTTTGAAGCCGCCCTGTGGATCGGCCCAGAGATAAGCGTTGGTCAGGCCCATGATTTGCATGGTCAGATAATCGACAGTCGGATCGATACCGCGCCACATCACTACGCCGTAACGACTGATCTGTTGCCGCTCGGTGCTAACAGGAATTGG
>JAYGDO010000083.1:0-7275 GCA_046582885.1 Pirellulales bacterium
TCGTCAACCGCGGTCATTTCGAGGTGCAGCCGGCGCAGGCTCACCAACCCCTTCAGATGCACCAGCCCACTGCTGGTAATCTGTGTGCTCTTTAGGTTCAGCGACACAATATTTTTTAGCGAGGCAACGTGCACAAGCCCATCGTCAGTCAGTCCCCGGCCGCTCAAATGAAACTCAACGTTCCAGTCTTTGTTGTTGGCGGCGACTCTGCGGACCGAGCCGCCCTGTTTCTCGATTGCCGCGATTGCCGCTTGTTCGGCAACGCCATTCGCCTCGGCCGCGCCTAGAGTGGAACAGACTTCTGGAACGCACAAAATGCCGTATAACATCAAACCGGTCCAGGTTGACGTGACAAAAAAACGGTTCATGGTTCTCTCCTTTGGAGAATTCGATTCTTCCCAGTTTGAATGAACCCTATACGTTGATTTTAATGCCTGAAAGGCCATTTGTTGACATCTGTCCAGGAAACACTCCGGGGCGAGACCGGTTCGGCAATAGAATAACCAAATGGTTTTCTATTTTCATCCGCGATCAGCCACGCCTTGTTGGTCGAGGTGACTCGACCGAGAGGCCCGCCGTGCCCAAGATGATGTTGCCGCAGTTTGTTCGTCGTGAAATCGCCTTTAACTTGAGTTGGACACCATTGTAATATCGCGAGGCCCCCCGTTTCCATCTCGCAAATGCTTGTGGCACAATATCGCCGTCGGCCAATCGCGAATGCGTTATTTTAAACGTTGCGCCGGTCGTCACGCTGGGAAATCAGCACCAGCATTGGATTATTTCAGGATTGATAGCCCCGAGAAAGACATCTATGAAAACGCCAGTCGCCGTTTCAGTTCTTACTTTGAGTTTGATGTTCTGGGTCATTGGCGAGGGTTTTGCAAAACCGAATATTATCGTGGTACTAGTCGATGATATGGGGTATTCGGATCCGGGTTCCTATGGTGGCGAGGTCCGGACACCGAACATCGACCGTTTGGCGGACGGTGGCCTGCGGTTCACACAATGTTACAACTCGGCACGATGCTGTCCGTCGCGGGCTTCCTTGCTGACCGGACTGTATTCGCATCAGGCCGGAATCGCCAATTTCACGGGACCAGACAGGTCTGAAACCAAAGGACCGGCCTATCTCGGTCGCCTCAACAAGCAATGCGTCACGCTCGCCGAGGTCCTTAAAAACGCCGGGTACAGCACCTTCTGTGTGGGCAAATGGCACGTCGGGCGCCAGGAAGACCCCATCAAACGAGGGTTCGATGAATTTTATGGCTATGTCCGGGGCTATAGCGCGAACCAGTGGAGCGCAGACGCTTACCAAAGACTTCCGTCGGATAGAAAACCGGAAATCGAGTTTAAGGCGGGCGCATTCTACGCCACCGACGCCTTTTCGGACTACGCGCTGGAGTTCATCAAGCAGGGTCAGCAACAGACCAAGCCGTTTTTCTTGTACCTGGCTCACTCGTCTCCGCACTTTCCGTTGCAAGCGCCGGCGGAAACACGCGATTCGTACGTCGACGTTTATCGTCGTGGCTGGGATCTGCTGAGGCAGGAAAGATACAACCGGCAGACGAAGTCAGGTTTGGCGACCGCGAGTTGGACGCTTACCGAAAGATCAGCCGTCCCCGTAGATCGCGACGACATTGCCAACGGATTTCCCGGCAAGCAAAATCCCGCATGGGATTCACTGCCGCCCGGGCGCCGCGAAGATCTCGCCTACCGGATGGCGACGTACGCGGCCATGATCGAGCATGTTGACCGAGGCATCGGCGAGATTATCAATCACCTCGAGAAGAGCGGTGAATTGGACAACACGCTAATCCTGCTGACCAGCGACAACGGTGGCTGTTACGAATGGGGACCGTGGGGATTCGATGGACGAAGTCGCCGAGGCACCACCATTCTGCACCGGGGAGAACAACTGGGAAAAGTCGGGGGCCCCGGAACGCATCATTCGGTAGGCAGTGGCTGGTCCTGCCTCAGCAACTCGCCGTTGCGGATGTACAAACACTTCAATCATGAGGGCGGAAACTGCAGTCCCCTGATCGCTCACTGGCCGGAGGGAATTAAGAAAGCCAATCGCTGGGTGCGAACGCC
Organism: Pirellulales bacterium; assembly: GCA_046582885.1. Lineage (GTDB taxonomy): Bacteria > Planctomycetota > Planctomycetia > Pirellulales > UBA7805 > JAYZEI01. The sequence goes on from JAYGDO010000083.1 coordinate 2,092, forward strand.
GGTACATCTGATCGACGTGATGCCGACCCTCTGCTCCATAGCCGGCACAAACTATCCCGTAAAGTTCGGCGGCCGCAAGATTACGCCGACCGAGGGAACGAGCCTCGGGCCGCTGTTCGGTGGTCGCGACTCACTGCCTGAACGGACCCTGTATTTCGATCACTTCGGCTCCAGTGCAGTCCGGCAAGGCGATTGGAAGTTAGTCCGCGGCAACACGCGATTCAACAATGCAGCCTGGGAACTATACAACATCGCCGAAGACCGTTGCGAAACGAACGACCTCATCGCAGCCCAGTCGGAGCGAGCGCGTTCACTGGAACGCCTCTGGACGGAGTGGGCGGTACGCGTAAAGGTCGAGCAATATTTCAAGACCGGCCGTAAGTAGCCCGCGAGGTGATTCCAAAACAAATGTCGCCGCCCGTATCGCCGCCGCGAGCGGCATCACGAACTGGCGACAAACGTTCTACGGTGCCGGCTCGCGGGCATGCAACGAGACTGTTTCGTAACTGCAAACTGGGGTGCGTTCCACCACAAACCCCTAGAAGTGATCGCAGTGGCTTCCTATGATCGTCGATACCCAACCGTCTATGACACGATCGGCCCCCTGGAATCGCCTCATGCCCAAACAGCACTGCCTCGCGACTATTTTCGCGGCGAGTTTACTCGTGTCCGTTTGCCAAGCGGAGAATCAACGAAATTTACTGCTTATCGGCCAGAAACCGGATGGCCATCCGCCGTCAACGCACGAATATATGCCGGCCCAGCGCGTGTTGGCTGCCTGCCTGCGTAACGTAGACGGACTGCGAACGACAATCGTACAGGCCGACGGACCGTGGCTCGAAGGACCGCGGTTGGTCGACGATGCAGACGGCGTTGTATTGTTTGTCAGCGAAGGCGCCAAGTGGCTCTCTGCGCAGCCACGTCGGTTACAAGCATTCGCGCGGCTCGCCGAGCGGCGTGGAGGCCTCGTCGTCATGCACTGGGGCATGGGAACCCGCGATGCGGCAAACATCGAAACATTCTTAAAGCTGTTCGGTGGATGCCATGGCGGGCCCGATCGTAAATATACGGTCGTCAGCAATGCCGATTGCCAAGTCGCCGCGCCGGCCCATCCGGTCGTTACCGCAGTCAAGTCGTTCCGGTTACCACGCGAGGAGTTCTACTACCAGTTAAAGTGGGTGGAACCATCCGGCGAAATCACTCCGTTGATCCGTGTCCCTATCGAGGGCGTTGTCGAAACGGTTTGCTGGGCGTGGCAGCGACCGGACGGCGGCCGGTCTTTCGGTTTCAGTGGGCTGCATTTTCACAACAACTGGCGGCACACGCAGTACCGTCGGCTCATTGCGCAGGCGGCGCTCTGGTCGATCAAGGTGCCGATACCAAAGAACGGCCTGCCGGTCGGCATCGACGACGAGATTTTAACGCTGAAATGACCCGAGAACTCGGCGATGCGTTAACTCAGGCCGGTGAGCGAACCGGCTTTGCAGAAATCAGGGTTTCCGAACGAATCGACCGGATGCCCCATGGCTTCAACGAGAGTCATCAGCAGACGATTATGGGGAACGCGGCCGAAATCCATGGCGCGGCCCATTTTAAAACGCAGGCCCTTGCCGACCAGAACGAACGGTATGTTGTTGCGCGTGTGCGAATTGCCCTTGCCGAGTTCGTTTGTCCACACGATTGTTGTGTTGTCCAGCAGCGAGCCGTCGCCGCCCGGCTCCGGGGTTTCGGCCAACCGCTTGGCGAGGTAGGCGACCTGTTCGCAATACCAAGTGTTGATCTTGATCAATTTCTCGTATGCCGTGGCGTTGCTGTCAGCTTCGTGCGACAACGAGTGATGGCCTTCGTCGATGTTCAGCCAGCGCATCTTCGGCTGGCCGACGCTATTGGTGATCTGATAGGTGGCGACCCGGGTGAAATCGGCCGCGAGACTGTTCACCAGCATGTCCATTTGCATGCGGCTAATCTGCGGCATGTTGTCGTTTTCCTCGCGCACGTTCGTGGGCAATGTGGGAACTGCATGGTCGTTCTGCCGCACCTTCTTTTGCGCTAAATCGGCCTGCAGTTCCTTTTCCAATTGGCGAACCATTGCCAGGTGATCCTGGAAAATGCGGCGGTCTTCGACGCTGATCGTCTTTTCGATCTGCCGAAAATCGGCAGCCAAGCCGTCCAGCACACTCGCCAGCAGCTCACGATTCTTTGTTTGTCCGTACAGTTTGTCGAACATCTGATACGGGTCGTCGATGGGCGCGACGGGCTGGTTCGGCCCCGCATACGACATCCGAGCCCAAGTGTCAGCGCGTTGCGGGACCATCAGGCCAAACTCCAGCGATCCAAAACGGGTGTTTGTTTCCGGGTCGGCCTGAAGTTTGTTCTTTAGGTGCTGGTCGATCGAAATGCCTTGCGACCATCCGGCCGGCGTGTCGGAGCCACCTTGAATATCGCCGGGAAACAGCTCGATACCGGTCAGCAGGCATCCGATACCGCGCATGTGACCGTCGCCATCGCCGCGAATCTGATTGCAGACGCCGTGCAGCGTCATCAAGCGGTCTTTATAAGGCGCTAACGGCTGCAAAATCCGTTTCAGTTCAAATTCCGGGCCTGTCTGGTCCGGCCAGAAGTGTTTGGGGATTATTCCGTTAGGGCTGAACACGATGACCAGCCGTTGTTTTTTCGTCGGCGTTTCGCCGGCCGCGCGGCCGAGGCTGGGCAGACCCATTAGGAAGTTGGCGGCGGTGGCGCTGATCCCCGCCTTGAGTAAAAACTCGCGTCGATTTGCTATAAGCGGCATGTTTAAGTCTTCTTGTCTGTTTTCTTTTTAGCAGTTCCCGCAGCAACAACGGCGATCTCAACCAGCAGCCTGCGGATATTAAAGTCGTTTTCCCGAAATGACGCAATCAACATATCTAGTGTAGCCGCACCGTAGGCGGCGGCGGGCTGTTTAACAAAATGTTCAAACACTCGTTCGACGAATGCACGATGCGCGTCGTCACTGCTAGCCAAGTATTCCGCCAGCGATCCGGGGCCTTCAAGCTTAATTCGCTGGCCGTTTCTGGCGGTATATTCCCCGCCAACATCAATTTCGCGACCCTTCTCTTTTAAACGAAATCGACCCGCCGCGTCAAAGTTTTCCAGAGTAAATCCAATCGCATTGATCATGGCGTGACACTTCTGACAGTTTTTCGGGCTTGTCTGCAAGGAAATTCGCTCGCGTGTCGTCAACTTCGGATGCAGGTTGGGGTTGAGTGGGGTGAAGGCTTCTTGTGGTGGACGGAGCGTCCGACCCAGCATGTGGCGGAGGACGAACACGCCGCGATGGATGGGCGACGTCGAATCGCGATAAGCCAGCCCGCTCATTAAATAGGGATGCACAATTAACCCGACCCGCTGGTGGGGGGCCGAGACGCTTCTTCTCATTCCGTTACCTGGCGAAGCTGGCTTCCATGCCGGACCGAGAAAACGATGCAGCCGATCGTTGGTGTAAGCCCAATCCGCCCGCATTAACTGCCGATAATCGCTCGCAGGGCTCCACACGATCTCGTCTAATTGCCCATCCAGCGAGGCTCGCAGATCGCTAACCAGCGCGGCGTCGAAATCCGGCAGCAGGTCCTCGTCTTTTTCGATCTGTCCAATGTGATCCAGATCGAGCCACGCATACAGCATTTCACGCGTCTTGCCTCGCGTCCGGTAATCCGACACCATTCGCTCCGCGGCGACGCGTAATTCGTTGTCAGTCTCGAGTTTGCCGTTAGCTGCTTGCCAAATCAACCACGAATCTACCGGCAGCGAGTCGTGTAGCGTCAATGCGAGGCGATTGGCTCCGCGTTGTGACGAGGAGCGATGTCCATCCAGCAGAGGATAGAGGAATCTCGGCGACTTTAGCGAAACCAACAAGGATCGCCGGATTGCTCCCGCGTCGTCCTCGGTGGCGTCGACCGGGTCGTCCACGTAAAGCTTGCGCATGGTGTCATCCAGCGGTCCCCGAAAAGCGGTCCCCACAACTTCGGTCAAGAATCCGCGCAGGGCCCCGCGTTTCTCGCCCGCGCCGCCGGGCTGGCTCTGGCGGAAACGGGGCCACAATTCATCGGCGGCGATTTCGGCGAACTCGATCGCAGCGACCGTCGTCGAGTCATCCCACAGGCGGTCGACAGCGATACCGCGCTCGTATCCGTAGCTCCGATCGTCCGGCGGCAGTTTCGTTTGCAGGGCGAACGCCGCGGGAACGTTTTCCGCCAAAAGATTCCGTGATGGTATCACCTGCTCGGTGCCATAGGGCGGAATCCAAGACAAGGACACCCTAGCCGGCGGCTGTTTGGTTTTTCGCTTACGTTGTTGAAACCATATTTTTAGCGGATACACGCGTCCAGCCGTCAACACGAGGGACCGGCGAAACTCCGATTTATCGCCGGATTGCACATAGTTATTGATGAATTCGCGGTCGTAACTCCCTAAATAGCACACAAACGCGCACGTACTGCGGATGATCACTTCGTATCGCCCGGTCACGTCGATCTTCAGCCCGCCAGCCCATTGAATCGAGAACTCATTGGCCTTGATACCTTCGCCGGGGCCCTTGTCCTCAAAGTCAAATTCGACCACCTTGTCGATCCGTTCGATCTTGCGATTGTCGCGTCGCAAGTTACTGCCGTCAAAGTACTCGCCGCGCAGTCCATGTTTGTCGGAATACGGTACCGTCCCGGCAAACCGGCCGTACAGATCTGCCAGACTCTGGCGAAGCTGCGGGCCCGTTAGTCGGGCCAGTCTCCGTCGCGGCAACTGCGCTGGCTTGCTGTAGAACGCGCCGTGAATATAGGTCGCCACGGCGACGGCATCCCGGCCTGAGCAGGCATCCGGCTCGTCTTCCGGCATCGTCTCGGATATCAGCTCGGACAGCTCGGCGATTGTCGCCGTGCCCACCAGCGGTTTTCTGTAGTGCTTTGCGACTCCCTCGCCCGCAGCTCCGTGACATGCGGCGCAGCGGCTGCGATAGATTTCGCCGCCTTCTTTCAACAACGCCTCGTCGCCAAACGTCCGCCCGTTCGCCAAGGCGAGCAGCAGCACCGGCGCAAACAGATAGGCATTGATGGAACCGGCCATCGGCATCCCGCTTTCATGAGGCAATGATTTTTCTGATGACGTTGCCAGCCACGTCGGTCAGGCGAAAATCGCGGCCATTATGCCGAT
>JAYGDO010000155.1:0-14029 GCA_046582885.1 Pirellulales bacterium
TCCGTGGCAGTCCGACTCCGCCTGAAGCGAATTTTTTTTAACAAAAAACAGCGTTGGTCCTTTACGGTCGTTTGACGCAGCGTTAGTTTATTTAGCGGCGTAGGTAGCCCAAAGCTTGAGCGGGCATACGCGAATTATCGCCTCGCTAATGCGTCGGGTTACGCTAGTGTCGGCTCGTAATGCTACGAGGTTTTTTTAGTGACGGCATCGACCGGCAGGCGGAGATGCAATTGCCTCAGTTGTGCGATTGCGCAATAACAACTCAGTCGGGAGTATCGCAGAATGAAATTCAAGGGTTCATTTGCCGTATTGGCATGTTTGGTGGTCTGCCTTTTGGGGTTTTGCATTTCATCAACGAGCGTCGCTGCGCAGACCGAAGCGCCGCCGACTGAAGCACCGCCGACCGGCGGGGGAGACTCCGGCGAGGATAGTGCGGCAAACGCAGAGGGGGGGCAAGATGCGGATAAGGCAGGACCCACACAGGACGACGTCGACGCTGCGGCGGTTGCCGGGCACAACGGCTTTATGCTGATTTGTTGCGCGTTGGTGCTCTTCATGACGGCGCCAGGTTTGGCGCTGTTCTACGGCGGGCTGGTCCGCAAGAAAAACGTGCTCGGTGTGATGATGCAGTGTATTTTTCTGATGGGCTTGATGACAACCTTGTGGGCGGTGTACGGCTACTCGTTGGCATTCGGCGACGGGGGCAGCCTGAACCGGTATATCGGCGGGGGCGACTATGTCTTCATGAACGGGGTCGCGCGGACATGGAATGAGCAAACCAATTCCGTAGAAGAACCCATGGCAGACAATATCCCGCGGTTGACTCACATGCTATTTCAAGGAATGTTCTTTATCATCACGCCCGCCCTTATCTGCGGCGCATTCGCCGAACGGATGAAATTCAGCACGATGGTCATGTTCTCAATCCTCTGGGGGACCTTCGTTTATTGCCCGTTGGCACATTGGGTTTGGGGTGGTGGGCTACTGGCATTTGGAGCGGAGCACGCCCTGGCGGGCGGCGCCTTAGATTTCGCTGGCGGCACGGTGGTTCACATCAGTTCCGGCGTGTCTGCACTGGTATGTGCAATTTTGATCGGAAAACGACTGGGTTATGGCACCGACGATATGCGGCCACACAACCTGGGATACACCGCCATGGGAGCCGCGATGCTGTGGGTTGGCTGGTTTGGCTTTAACGCAGGTAGCGCATTGGCGTCCGATCATTTGGCCGCCAGCGCTTTTTGCGCAACTCATTTTGCAGCGGCGACCGGGGCACTAGGATGGTGCTTTATGGAATGGATCACTCGCGGCAAACCGAGTATTCTCGGCGCAGCATCCGGAGTCGTTGCGGGGTTTGTCTGTATCACGCCGGCTTCTGGTTTCGTTAACCCCATGCCCGCGTTGCTGATAGGCGCGATTGCCGGCGTGACTTGTTATTTTGCCTGTAGCACGATCAAATCGAAGTTCGGTTACGACGACTCACTTGACGTGTTCGGTGTGCATGGAGTCGGAGGCACCTTGGGAGCGATCCTGACCGGAGTTTTCGCAACCCGGGCATGCTGGGATATCGCAAATGGCGAACCTCTGGGCTTGCTTGAAGGCGGCGGTGTGCTTGTCGGTCAAATTGTCGCCACCGTCGTTACGTGGATATTCGCTATCGTAGCAACTTTCGTCATTCTGAAGGTGCTCGATTTGACCATGGGACTTCGTGTGAGCCAGGAGGAGGAAGTCGTAGGTTTGGACCTCAGCCAGCACGGCGAGGAAGGTTACATTTTTAACTAAAACTTATCGAACCTTTTACCGGCTCGCCGGTTTTACCATCGAGGAGGTCCGTATGAAAAAAGTAGAAGCCATCATTCGCCACTTCAAACTCGAAGACGTCAAAAATGCACTGTCCGAGAAAGGTGTGGCTGGAATGACGATCACCGAAGTTCGCGGCTTCGGCCGGCAGAAAGGGCACACCGAAATGTACCGCGGCACGGAATACGCCGTCGATTTTGTGCCCAAGGTGAAGCTCGAAGTCGCTGTTGGTGACGAAATGCTCCAGGACGTGATTGACACGATCATGCGGTCGGCACAAACCGGCCAGATTGGCGACGGGAAGATCTTCATTTCGGACTTGACCGAGACCGTTCGCATCCGGACAGGCGAGACCGGCGGCGACGCGCTCTAGGCAAAATACCATTCGATAAGTCATGATGGGGGCGGTGGAGGTATCCGCGTCCCTTCGCGGTCCGCGCCCGGCGGCAGTGCCTAGCGGTTCGAATTTCCCGTGTTCCCCGCCTTCCATTCATGTCCGGAAATCTACGCCCCGCCGTCCTCGACGCCCGACGCCTCCTGACGGAAGGACATGCAAAACTCCAGATTCAACACGCCGAGGGTTCGCCCGGCATCCAGGTTTGCGCGAAGCTGACGGACCTAGCCGATCAAGCAATCAACGACTTGTTTTCCGCCGCACTAGACGATCTCAGCGCGGTCGATCGTCACGCCTACAACCAGCTGGAAAACGATGTGACGCTGATCGCGCACGCCGGTTACGGCCGCCGCGAGTTGGCGCCGTTTAGCGACATCGACCTGATGTTTCTGCACACACAGGCCGCGAGCAAGCAAGTGCCCGTGCTCGCCGAGCGACTGCTGCGCGACATATTCGATTTGGGAGTCGTGCTCGGACATAGTGTCCGTACGCCCGGTCATGCGATCAAGCTCGCCTGCCAGGACGCAAAGGTTTTCACTTCATTAAGCGAATCGCGCTACGTTGCGGGCAACGAGCAGCTTGCCGACAAGTTTATCGCCCAGTTCCGCTCGGTCGCTGCGCGGCGCGCCAAGCGTTTGCTGCCCCTGATCGACCAGGAACGCCGCACCGAAAGGCGGCAATTTGGCGAAACGATCTACCTATTGGAACCAAATATCAAACGATCGCGCGGCGGCTTGCGCGACATTCATTTGATACGTTGGGTCGGTTTTTGCTGTTATGGCACGACCGACCTGGACGGCCTCTACCTGACGGGCGCGCTGGAGAAAGAAGAGCAAAATACCATTCGTGAGGCCACCGAGTTCTTATTAACCCTGCGGAACGAAGTCCACTTTCACGCCCGCAAGGCCTACGACCAGTTGGATCGAGCCGAGCAGTTGAGGCTGGCCGAACTGCGGGGTTTCGAAGATCGTCCGGGCATGATGGCAGTCGAGCAATTCATGCAGACGTATTTTCAACACACCGCCGCAGTTCGTTACATTTCCGGCCGGTTTTTGGCCAATGCCTATCGCCGTTCGCGCGTCGCCGGTATCGTCGGTTCGCTGCTGGCCCATCGCCTTGAGGGTGATTTTCTTGTCGGACCCTATCGCATCATGTGTACTCGCCGCGGCCTGAAAAAGATTCAAGGCGGCGACCTAAGTGAAGTGCTGCGATTGGCTGAGAAAGCCGCTTTCTACGACAAACGTATCGCACACGATACCTGGGAGGCGGTTCGCCGGGCGGCCGCCAACTGGCCATCTGCCGAAATCACGCGCGAGTCCGCGAGGGGATTCATGTCCCTGCTCGCGCAGCCGGCCCAACTCTCGCGGTTACTTCGCCGACTCCACGCCTTAGGCATTTTGGAAAAGCTGATTCCAGCCTTCGCCCGCACTCGAGGCCTACTACAGTTCAACGAATACCATCAGTACACCGTCGATGAGCACTCCATCAGAACCGTCGAGTGCGCGACGGCTTTTGCACAGGACAACGGACCTTTGGGAGAAATATACGCAACGATCAAACACAAGGAGCTGCTGCACCTGGCTTTATTACTTCACGATCTCGGTAAAGGTTATCCCGAAGACCACAGCGAAGTAGGCCGCGGCATCGCGGTCGAGACCGCCAAACGGTTGTTCCTGCCGAAGCACGAATCCGAGGTGGTGGAATTTCTCGTCCACAAACATCTCGTCATGACGCACCTGGCGCTGTGGCACGACACCAGCGACCCGGCCGTCGCAATCCAGCTGGCGCGCGAAGTCGGTTCTTCGGAAGTACTGCGCAAACTCTACATCCTCAGCGCGGCTGACTTGGCCGGTGTCGGCCCCGACGTCCTCAACGAATGGAAAATCGAACTGCTCACGCGGCTTTATTATCGCACACTCAGCCACCTCTCGGATGGCGCCTCGCCGGTCGGCGAGGAACAGCGGCTCAACAACAGCCGGGCGGCCATCGCGGACAGTTTGGCCGACGAGTCGGACGCCGAGTGGTATCAAAAACAAATCGCGGCCCTGCCCGAGCAATACCTGCTGGAAACCGATACGGACAAAGTGGCGACGACGTTGAAAAGGTTTTATAATTTGCCGGCTGACAAAGCCCTGGCGTGGGGCGAATATCAGGCGGATCACGATGTGATTGAATTCACCGTCGGATCGCACGAATCGATCACATCAGGAATTTTTTGCAAGCTAAGCGGTGCACTATCAGCATCCGGCGTGGACATCCTGTCGGCACAGATCAACACACTCAGCGGCGGTTTGGTTCTGGACCGGTTCGTGGTGACGGATTCCGATTTCAACGGAGAGCCGCCGCCGAGTCGTATTGAAGAAATTGGCAGCCGTCTGGTGGAAGCGCTCGAGAACCCCGACGCGGCGGAGCCTACTTTTCGAAAGACTTTTCGCTCCGAATCCAGCAAAGCATCGGAGTTGGCCCCGAAGCCGGTCCGCGTCATTCACGACAATACCACCTCTGAACGCGCCACGATTCTTCAAGTGTTCGCATCTGACCGACCGGGATTGCTCTACGAAACCGTGCGGACGATTAACCAACTCGGCCTATCCGTTATCAATGCCACCATCGGCACACAACTAGATCAGGTCGTTGATGTGTTTTACGTCACCGATCAAGACGGCATGAAGCTTGCAGACGAACAGCAGTTAGAGCACATTTGCGCGCAGCTGCTAACGACTGTGACAGAATTTGAACGAAAATCGAGCAGTGAGTGACTAACGGTTTCGGCGATTTCCGGGAAAACCGTAACCTGATGCGTCGGTGGGGACGTGTGGTTTTATTCCCATCGCTGCCGCCGCGGGTTACCATAATTCGAAGGGTGACGAATCCAAATTGAGGAAGCCATGACGGAAGAAAAAGATGCAGAACGGCGCCCGGACGAGGCACCGTTTCCGACCGACGGTGCCACGACCGAACACGTTTTGGATTTGCCGTCCTCAAAACTCGCTTACCGGGCAATTGCCGAATGGATCACGCTGCGGAGGATACACAAGCCAGTAGCGCATGTTTTCCACTCGGCGTATCTCGCGGAGTCACCGTCTGGCGACCAGCGACCGCTGACTTTCGTCTTCAACGGCGGTCCCGGCGCGGCGTCGGCCTACTTGCACATGGGTGCGCTCGGCCCGCGACGCGTAGCGTTCGGATCGATGGGGACGCTCCCGCATCCGCCGACACGCGTCGTCGATAACCTCGAAACATGGCTCGCTTTTACCGACCTGGTCTTCATTGACCCCGTCGGCACGGGCTTCAGCCGCGCGCTGAAAGAAACAAAGAAAGAATCACAACCAAATCCGGATGAATCCGCCAAACCAGAACCGGACCCAAAAGAGAACGTCGAATTCTGGGAAATTGACAGGGATCTGGAGTCGCTGGGCGAGTTCATTTGCCGCTTTCTGTCGAAGCATCATCGCTGGACGTCACCGCTGTTCATCGCGGGCGAAAGTTATGGTGGATTCCGCGCGGCCAAAATGGCGCGACGGCTTCAGGAGAATCACGGGGTCGGGCTTTGCGGGACCATACTGATTTCACCGGCAATTGAATTCGAATCGCTGATGCGGTCCGACTACGATTTGACGCACTGGATTGAGTTGCTCCCGTCGCTGGCGGCGGCGGCACACCATCACGGCCGGACCCGCAACCTGCCGGCCGGCGCCGCACTTGGCGACGTGCTGCAAACGGCGGAGTCATTTGCCAACAACGAATTCGCGCGGTGGTTGACACAGGGTGATTCGATCGAACAAGACCACCGCGAACAAACCGTCGCCGACATGTCGGCTTTGACAGGACTGCCGGCATCGGTCATCGAACTCGCGGGAGGACGCATTACGAATTCGCTCTTTTGCCGGGAATTGCTGCGCGACGAGCGGCGACTTTGCGGCCACTATGATGCGGCGATCACCACCGTCGATCCGTTTCCGGACCGCAACAGTTATGAAGGCCCCGATCCTACGCTCTTTTCCATCGACCGGCTCTTCACCGGCGCGATCAATCATCAGCTTCGCAACACCTTAAAGGTCGAGACCGAACTGGATTACCGCTTACTGAGCATGCAGGTACACGAAGCCTGGAAAGACAAAAGCCGCGAACACATTTTCGCCAGCCGCGCCGGCGCAATGGACGATCTGCGGTATGGCATGAGCCTGAACGAACACATGAAAGTATTTATTGCCCACGGCCATTTTGATCTGGTAACGCCGTACTACAGCACCAAACGGCTCGTAAACTTGATGAAGCTTACCGACGGGCAAAAAGAAAATCTACTTACGCAGAATTACAACGGCGGTCATATGTTCTACAGTTGGGACGAGTCTCGTACCGCGTTTCGCGCGCGAGCCGAGGCATTTTATAGATCGGCCATCACGCAACCTGATGGCGACAAGGAGACCCGATGACCAAGATCGTGTTAGGACTGATCTCGCTACTCGTCGTCCCGCTCGTCGGCACTAGTGCGTTCGCTCAAAACGGCCGCAATGACGACGACCGGGCGGAAGCAATCAAATATGGCTGGGCGTTCGATTACACACAGGCCGTTCGCGAGGCCCGCGCGACGAACCGGCCGTTGATGGTTGTCTTTCGCTGCGTCCCGTGAGGTGATTGTTTTGAATTTGACGAGCAGGTTGTTCGTCTTAAAGAGATAAAGAACCTCGCAAATCAGTTCGTCCGCGTCCGGCGGCCCGAAATTTCCGGCGTCGATTTGAATCTGTTTAAATTCGATTACGACGTGACCATGATGGTGTTCTTTCTGAATGCCGATCAGTATGTTTACGGCCGTTATGGAGGTCGCGACACCGGGGACGCCGAAGCGCGGCTGTCGCTGGCCGGGTTGCGATACGCCATGGATGCGGCATTGCGCTCGCATCAGCGCAAACCTGACGCTTCAACGCACAAAACCGATCCGCTGTACATTCGCGATCTTGCGAAGGGCCGCCACCGCGGCGGCTGTGTGCACTGTCATCAGGTAAAAGAGATGAGGAACGCCGACTTAAGGAAAGACAACCTGTGGAACCGCGATCGTATTTGGCGCTATCCACCGCCGGACAATCTGGGATTTGTCCTCGAAATCGATCGAGGTAATGTCGTTGCCCGCGTCGACCGCGATACGCCCGCCGCCCGCGCGGGGCTGCAAGCGGGCGATATCGTTCGCCAACTCGGCAAGCTGCCCGTTCATTCATTCGCCGACGCGCAGTTTGCACTGGACGGCGGGCCCAAAACCGGTTCGATCCCCATTTCTTGGCAACGGGACGACAAAAAACACCATGCCCGAATCATGCTGCCCGACGGTTGGCGAAGGACCGACATCACCTGGCGTCGGTCGATGCAGTGGGTCATTCCTTCCGCACGGGTCTTTGGCCGTAACTTGACGGAACAAGAACGCCGGGACCGGGGGCTCTCGTCAAAACAGCTCGCCTTTTGGCAGTTGTATCCTGTCTCGCCGGCCGCGGAGGCGGCCGGTGTCCGCGAGAAAGATATCATCCTCGGTTTTGACGGCAAGCGGCTCGAAATGACCGCATACAAATTTTTGGCATACGTCCGTCGCAGTTATCTCATCGGGGACAAGGTAACGATCGACGTCCTTCGCGGCGACCGGCGGCTTCGCCTTCCTATGCAACTCCGTTAGCGCGGCACGCCACTTGATCGGACGTGTCCGCTGAGTCAAGATGGAGCGATGGATTCAAGCATCTTTCGTGGCTGCATTCCCGCGGTGATGACACCCTGCAAGCCGGATAGAACCCCGGATCACCCGGCACTGGTCGGCAAAGCGCAGCAATTGATCGCCGGCGGCATGAATGCCGTGGTCTACTGCGGTTCAATGGGAGATTGGCCGCTGCTCTCCGATGCTCACCGCCAACAGGGCGTTGCGCAGTTGGTCGAAGCGGGCGTGCCCGTGATCGTCGGTACCGGCGCGCAGAACACGGCGCAAGCCGTTGCGCATGCGGAACATGCCGCAGGGGCGGGCGCGAAAGGGCTGATGGTCATCCCTCGCGTGTTGTCTCGTGGAACTTCCGCGACGGCCCAGCGCGCGCACTTCGCGCGTATTCTCGGCGCGGTGCCCGACTTGCCTGCGGTGATCTACAACAGCCCGTATTATGGCTTTGAAACAAAGGCGGATTTGTTTTTCGATCTTCGCCGCGACTTTCGAAACCTAGTCGGTTTCAAAGAATTTGGAGGAGCGAAATCGCTCAGCTACGCCGCCGAGCATATCACATATACCGACGACCTGCTGCTTCTGGTTGGTGTCGATACACAGGTATTCCACGGATTCATTAACTGCGGCGCCGTCGGCGCAATCACCGGTATCGGTAACGTCCTTCCCCAAGAAGTGCTCTGCCTATTGACGCTCTGCCGAGCGGCAGCAACCGGCGACGCGGATGCGCGACGACTTGCAAATGAACTGGATTCAGCGCTGCATGTCTTATCGACCTTCGACCAAGGGCCCGATCTAGTGCTGTACTATAAATACCTATTGACGCTTCTGGGCGAGGCCGAATACGAGCTACATTTCAGCGAGTCCGATGAACTCAGTTCAAGCCAAAAGGCATTTGCCGCGGCCCAGCTTTCGCTTTTCAAAACATGGTGGGATCGTTGGCCCGGCAAAACGTATGCCGTGTCGTAAGCTGGCAAATGGAACATTGCATCAAGGAAGGCAGCGGCAATTTGTCTGCGGAGTAACAACTCATGCGAATGATATTTGTGTTTTTGTTGACCGCGACGGGCATGACCGCGGGTGCGGCAGAAACGAAAGACACTTACCCAACAACCATCGATCTGAACGACCAAGCGGACCGTCAAGTCATCGTAGATCGCGAGACGGGGCAGTATCTTGGACATCCGACAACCTGTTTGCTCGAAGACGGGATGACCATTCTTTGTGTTTACCCAAAGGGTCACGGTCGTGGACCGATTATCTATAAACGCAGCACAGACGGCGGACGTAGCTGGAGTGATCGGTTGCCCACACCGGCAAGCTGGGCCACGTCGCAAGAAGTACCGACGCTGCATCGCGTCGTCGGTCCCGACGGTAAAAAACGGATCATCATGTGGTCGGGGTTGTACCCTGCCCGGTTAGCGGTGACCGAAAATGACGGCGCGAGTTGGAGCGAACTGAAACCCGTCGGCGACTGGGGCGGCATCGTCATCATGGGATTCGTCGAAGCCTTGAAGACCGGCAAAGGCCATTACCTCGCCATGTTCCACGACGACGGCCGCTTTTTCACCAAAAATGGCAAGCGGACCGGACTGTTCAGACTCTACAAGACGTTTTCAGAGGACGGAGGTTTGAGCTGGTCGTTTCCCGAGGTGGTGTATCAAGATGCCGATGTGAATCTCTGCGAGCCAGGTTGCATCCGGTCTCCCGATGGCAGCCAAATGGCGGTACTGCTTCGCGAAAACAGGCGTCGCAAAAACTCGCACGTCATTTTTTCCAAAGACGAGGGCCGGACCTGGACGAAGCCTCGTGAACTGCCCTTGGCGTTGACCGGTGACCGTCACACCGGAAAGTACGGTCCCGATGGTCGACTGCTGATCAGCTTTCGCTGTATCGCACCTTCCCCAAAACGTGAAGGGCGTCCGTTTGAAGGCGACTGGGTGGCGTGGGTCGGAACCTGGGAGGACATTGTCAACGGCCGAAACGGCCAGTACTCGGTGCGGCTCAAAGACAACACTAAAGGCTATGACACCTCGTATCCGGGTGTCGAGGTTCTCTCTGACGGTACCTTTGTCACCACCACCTACGGCCACTGGACCCAGGGCCAGTCGCCCTACATCATGAGCGTGCGATTCAAACTCGACGAACTTGACGCGATCGCCAAACGGCAGAAATAGCATCTAAAGGGCTATGCGGTTCGCTTTTCTTGCGTCGTGCCGCCCGCCGTTGCGTACAAGATCGGGCGGCGGAGCCCTTTCCACTAGGCCGCTTACGAACTCGGGTGCTCGGCTCACCCGGAATTAACGGGTGTACTGATTGCAAGGATTATGCTTCAAACTCCCATTGTCGGAGCCTGCTCACAATAATTGGTTCGATCGTGACGGGTTTACCGAATTTTCAAAAGGATTCGACTTTTTGTACCTTTTGGAGAATCTGCAATGCGCAGGCTTGGTATCTTTTTTGGCGCAGTCTGCACTTTGTGTCTGACAACCGCCAGCGGCCAGGAACTGGGATGCCCGTACCCCGTTTGGGAGATGCCGACCGCCGGACAGTACAACTCCCCCGTGAACGAATACCCGACATCGGTGATTCAACTCGACACGGACTACACGCGGGCGATGTTGAACTTTCAGAACCGTCAGAGCGATAAGCAGCTCTTGGTTCTCGAGAACAATATTCTCTGGGGCACTTACCCGATGGTTGTAGTTGGGGGTCAGGCTCGCCTCTCCGCAATGGTGGCTGCGACCAATACCGATGGCAAGTTCAGCTATCTGGGAAGATTCCCGCCGGATTTCGAAGGCGACACGGCGACGGACGCGCGAATCGTTCAGGCGAACGCCGGGCTCACCGCTCACGTGAATAACTGGATCAATCTCCACAGCGAACTGCTTTTCTCCGACGTCTTCACGTTTCCGAATTTTAAGCAGGGGAGCCTTCAGGTACGTCAGGCTTATGCGGTGTTGGGCGATCTGACTCAGTCGCCCTGGTACATGTTCCTGGGCAAGAAGAACGTTACCTTCGGCGATATGGGAACGCTGTCGCCGTTTTCACAATCGGTGGTCTGGCATTATTTCGGGGCTCTGCATGAGGGCATCGGCGTCGGCTACGCCCAAGAAAATTTCGACTTCTCGCTGATGGGCATCAATGGTGGTCGTGGAATCCGCGCCGCGGACTCGATCGGACGCGGAAAATTAAACAACTTCGCCGCCAACGTTACCTGGCGAGGCGGGTGCGACACGACCCAGTGGTACTTCGGTGGCGGCTTCCTACTGGGCACAATTTATGATGTCGATGTGGCGGAACACATCGATCCGAACGTTTTCGGCCCCTACAACAGCGCGTGGGACGTCCACGGCCAAGTCCGTTTCGGCAATTTGATCTTGGCGGGAGAAGTCGCCGCCACGGTCAAGGACTGGCCGGTGACTAGCCACCCGGTGATCGCCTATCGCGCTGAGGCGGCTTACGATGCGTGTTTTATGGCCCGGGCGGCCCGTTACTCGGTCAGTTGGAGCGAAGGCATTCAAGGACCTAGCGGCTCGCAGTTTGAATTCAATCGCCAATTGGTGCTCGGCATCGGTGTGGACCTGGGCCCCAATGCCATGTTTTCTCTGGAATACGTCCGTAGTATGGGCTTCGCCCCGCTGATCGCCATTACGGCGGTCAGCGATCGCGACGTGGCCCAAGACAGCGTGGTCGCCGGACTGACCGTGGTGTTTTAGCGGCGGCCGCCGAGGGAAACACAAATTCTCTCCCCCAACTCGCAACAGTTTCGATAGGCTGCGGCCAAACCATGCGGCCGGGAATGGCCCCATCGGAATTCGAAACATCTGCGTGTTCTGCCGAAATTCGGGCGGATTCTTAGCTGGACAACATTGTCGAAAGCGGTCGAAGGCAATATCCTGGCCGTGAGCAGGGTGACGACGTTCCCGGGGGATTCTTGCCCGAAGCCGCCGCCTCCAGGCTGACAGAGATAAGATCGTGGCCCTCTGGATGTGCCCAAACAGGTCCATTTCTAGCCGTTGTGTTTCGAATATTTCGGCGAATAAAAAGCGAACGACTTTCATGAAACTCAATCTGACATCTATGGCGTTGATGGTCTGTTTTGTCACGGTAACAAAAGGCAGTCTTGCCGAGGGACCGATAGACGGACCCAAATATAATTTTGTCTGCGCCGATTTTGCCAAAGGCGAAGTGTGTGTGGTCAGCAGCAAAGGGGAAATCAAGCACGCCTACAAAACCCAAAACCCCAACGATGTCTGGGCATTGCCCGACGGTGAGGTGCTGTTTGCCTGGAGGCGAGGTGTCAAAATCTACGACAAGACCGGCAAGCTGGCATTCGCATGGACTTCAGCGGAAAAGCGAGACGAGATCCATACCTGCCAGCCGCTGGCCGGCGGAAATGTTCTGATCGCTCAGAACGGCCCGTCCAGGTTGATCGAAGTCAACCGGGCGGGAAAGATCGTCAAAGAGATTCAGGTCAAGTCGCGAAATGACGATCTGCACATGCGTTTCAGAATGTGCCGCAAACTGGATAACGGCAATTATCTGTGCATGGTGTCCTGTGATAATGAAATTCGAGAAATCGATTCCGATGGAAAAACCGTCCGCGTCATCAGGGACCTGCCCGGCGTCAAAATGGCCAAGGCCCATGCAGTCATGCGATTAGCGAACGGCAATACGCTCTTTTCTACCGGGGCCGGGGCGATGGCGGTTGAAGTCGACGAGAACGACAAGATTGTCTGGAAACTGGGACGAACTGATCTACCAGAAATAAAGATGGGCTTTATGACAGGGCTGAATCGTCTTGCCAACGGGAATACCGTCATCTGTTTTTATCAGGGAAGCCATCACGTCATTGAAGTCACGCCGGAGAAAAAGCTGGTCTGGAAATGGCGATTGCCGTCGCAGCGAACTGTGGTCAGCGTCCAAATATTGGATCAGGAAGGCGATGCCTCGACAGGACAAATATTCAAATAATCTTTTAGACTTCCGAACGGTGCCAAGGATCAACGAAGGGGATATCGCCGGCAACCGGCTCCACACGCAACGCACGACCGGTCGCCATCATTGAGGCCTCGGATTTAAACTGTCGGACTTTCAACCGGGAAGGGGTTTCGGCATAATGGGGCCGTCAGTGCTCTCGCGAGAAGGAACTGTCCGTGTTATCGATACCCGGCCATCGAATCAGCAGCTTCTGCGACGGCCTGTCACGGCGGAACTTCCTCAGGATCGGCGCCCTGGGACTCGGCGGCCTCTCGCTGCCGAACCTGCTACGGGCGGAAGCGGCCGCCGGGAAAACGAACCGCCAGAAATCGGTCGTGATGATCTATCTGCCGGGCGGTCCTACCCAACATGAGACCTTCGATCCGAAGCCGAACGCGGCCAGGGAAATTCGGGGCTCGTACCAGCCGATCAGCACGAAAATACCCGGCGTCCAGTACTGCGAGCTGCTGCCGAAGCTCTCGGCTATCGCCGACAAGTTCTCAGTGGTGAGATCCCTGGTGGGCATGAACAACAGGCACGAATCATTCCAATGCTATAGCGGCCATTGCGGTGGCCGCCCCCTGGATAACGAACCCGCCGGCGGCTGGCCGACATTCGGCTCGCTCGTCTCCGAGGTGCTCGGTCCCGGACCCGGGGCCGCCATGCCCTACATCGATATCTCGCCCGCGATGACTCACGCTCCTTACCGCAACCGGGGAATCCACGAGGGCGGCTTCAAACCCTCCTGGCCCGGCTTTACCGGCCACGAGCACGCGACCTTCTCGCTCCAGGGTGAGATAAAAAAAGATCTCGTGCTCAACGGAATCGACCTGACCCGCCTCGGCAATCGCCGCGGCCTGCTCACGGCGCTCGACCGTCTCCAGCAGAAGATCGACAGCGCCGCGCTCGACAACGTCCAGAAGCAGGCTTTCGGACTGCTCACCGCCAGCCGGCTGACCGAGGTACTCGACATCGAGAAGGAACCGAAGAAGGTGCGGGACCGCTACGGGGAAACCCAGCAGACCGACAAGGCCTTCGGCGGCGCTCCACAAAGTGCGCATCATCTGCTGCTGGCGCGGCGGCTGGTCGAGGCGGGCGTACGCTGCGTGACCGTGGCCTTCGGCGCCTGGGACTGGCACGCCAACCGCGAGGGCACCATCGAG
>JAYGDO010000166.1:0-9818 GCA_046582885.1 Pirellulales bacterium
TCAATGAGCTCGGAGGCGAGGGAGTTGTAGGGCTGGTCGCTTTGGGTGTGATCGTCTACATCTTCAACAAAAAGTCCGATACCTAGTATCTCGTTTTCGAGAACTAGTGTTGGTTCAGGCTGAGCAGAAGTTTTGGCGATCGTGAATTCGTGGGTTGGAGCCTACCTCGTTGGGTTTCCAGCTGGTGGTTCGCGACCGCCGGCTTCCGTTCGGGCGGCGCCGTGACTCGCTCGTGGAACTCTCTTTTGGCGCGCGCTGAAAAGCCCCGTTTCGGCTCGGGTGTGGCCGGAGCGGCGGCTCTCGAAGTCTCCGTCACCACAAAAGTCGGCTCGCGTACAATTTGGCCGTCGGCCCGCCGCTGGCGTGGGTCTCTTGGATGTCTCCCGGTAGCGTCGTGCGATCCTTGATCAGGGCAGTCGGTCGGGGGGACGTACGAATTGGAAAGAACTTGGTGACGCGGCCAGACAGTCGATCCAACTTGATTCACCGCCGGGCTGCGTGGGGCCAAGTATAAGACGCCGCGCGTGAAGCCTTCAGTTCGCCTTTGAACCACCGAAATCTGACGCCTGCCTGGACGTGGAATTTCCGGTTACGTAACCCAATTTCGCCCGATTCCAGGCGAAAAACGGTTTGCGAATAACGCCACAGTTCGCCTAGAATCGTGCAGCCCAGGCAGGCAAGGGGCCCAGGCAGACAAGCGGTCGAAAATGCTCCCCATCGATGGAAACAAGTTTCAACATTGCGATCGCGTTTCGCGGCGTTCGCTGCTCGTTGCCGGCGCGGCGGGATTTGGCGGTTTGACGCTGCCAAATTTGCTACGGGCTGAGGCGGCTGAGGGGATTAGCAGTTCGAACAAGGCCGTGATCAACATCCATCTGGACGGCGGCCCACCGCAGATGGACACGATCGACCCCAAACCGGGCGCCCCAGAAGAAGTTCGTGGTGAGTTCGTAGCGATCCCAACGACGCTGCCCGGTTTTTGGGTGTCGGAACTAATGCCCAAACTGGCAAGCATCGCCGACCGATGTGTTTTCATCCGGTCACTCGTTGGTTCAGCCGGCAGCCACGACGCCTTTCAATGCCAATCGGGTTTTGCAAAACAGAATCTGGAAGCGATCGGAGGACGTCCGGCGATGGGCAGCATCGTTTCAAAACTGTTGTCACAGCCAACGGATCCGGTACCTGCGTTTGTCGACCTGATGCAGGGTCGCCCACTGGTCCGTGACAGCGCGCGGCCGGGTTTTCTCGGGCCCGCGTATGGACCGTTTCGTCCCGACATGTCGAAGATGTTCAACCGCCAACTCGAAGACAGCATGAAGAAAGAACTGGCGCAGTTGGGCAAGAATCATGCAACCAGCCTCACGATCAACGCCGAACTTCAAGGTACGCGACTCACCGACCGCAAACAGCTGCTGTCCGCGCTCGACCAATTCCATCGGGAAGTTGACGCGACAGGAGCGATGGAAGCCGTCGACCGCTTCACACAGCAGGCCATCGGCATCCTTACGTCGGGCCGTTTCGCCGAAGCTCTGGATTTAGCAGAGGAGGATCCCAAAGTCGTCGCACGTTACACGCCGCTCGCCAACGAATCAGCAGACCGCTTCCGCACCGCCGAAGGCCCCAAGGCAATCCTTAAGTTCCTCCTTGCCCGCCGCCTAATCGAAGCCGGTGTGCGTTGCGTCAGTCTTTCGATTAGCGATTTCGATACCCACTCGAATAATTTCCCCCGCATGCGGAACCTGGTACCGTTGGTTGACTTCGGCTTGCATGCGCTGATCACCGATCTGGAAGACCGCGGTATGTTGGACGATGTGTCAATCATCGCCTGGGGTGAATTCGGCCGGACGCCCAAAGTCAATAAGAACGGTGGACGCGACCACTGGCCAAACGTTGCACCTGCGATTCTGGCCGGCGGCGGCATGCGTGTCGGTCAAGTTATCGGCGCGACCGACAAAACCGCCGGCACAGCGGTGCGGCGGCCCGTGCATTACCAGGACGTTTTTGCCACGCTTTTTCACAACCTAGGCATTGATCCGACGCGGGTCACGATCAACGACCTGCGAGGGCGGCCGCGTTACTTGCTCGATAACGGCGACCCCATTGCCGAATTGGTTTAAAGATGCCGTCTTTCCTGAACGAGGCGGCCTGTTGCCGCTCTTCAGCGACTGCCTGCAAGTGGCCCCAAAAGCCGGGGGGTATCTAGAGAAGGGGCCGTTGACCAGGAGCGACGTGACGGCTCGTTCACACTGGACGGTCGACCACGAGCGTTACTATGATGTGCCGGTGATCTCAAGCGGTCGCTTCGGTCCCGCCCGATGCCTTCCGGGCTGACATACCTGCGGAAAACTCGCACTAAATCAAGGAATTCTTCCGTGCGTACAACGATATTTCCCACATTTCATTTTGCACTGATTGTCTGCGGACTCATTTTCGCCTCGGCATCCGAGGCCACGGCTCAAAAGAAGTGGTGGGAGCATCCACAGCCGCGGTTTGCCAGATCCGATCTGGGGCACGTGTTTAGCGGCACGATCGACCTGCGGGATAGCGGTAGGCAAACGACCCGCAAGGCATTGGCGATTCGCGTCGGCGAGCCGCTCGAAGCCGGAACGAGTGCAACGGTTCTTTTCGATACCGAGCTGCTGCAATTCAGCGCGGCCATTCCCGACCGCTTCGTCATGTTTAATACCTACCGTGACGGACTCGGCGGCGCAGGGCATTGGATCGGACCACCATACATTTTTACCGCAAGACGCGAACCGGGCTGGGCCCAGGACGGCAAGTTCGACGACCCGCGGCCAAAGCACAACGGGCCGTTGCCCCGCGAATGGGCAAAGTACCGTGGGATGTACCGGCACGGTTCGCGAACGATCCTGTTCTACACGGTCGGTGAAACGCGCATTCTAGATGCACCTTGGCTTGAAGGCCGCGGCGATTTGCGCGCCGTAACTCGGGAACTTGAAATCGGACCTGCAACGCAGCCCATGCTGCTAAAACTGTGCGATGTCGAGGGAGCCACGGGAAAAGTGCAGGCGGCCGATGGCAGAAATTGGCTGTTGCTTGAGAAAGACGATCACGTCACCGGCATTGGCATCGTGACGAGATCAAATTCTAACGATGCGATCCGGCTCTTCACATCCGACAGTGGCCGCGTGCTGGCCGAAGTCCCCGCTCGAAGTGAAACAGCGCGGCTGAAAACGCTGGTCTTCAGCGGTAGCAAAGAACAGTCGCCGCAGTTTGCCGCGATGATGAAGAAGACCAAACCACCACAACCGCTGGACGCTCTGATCAAACCGGGGCCAGCACAGTGGCCCAAGCCGCTTGTCACCAAAGGCCAACTTGGCTCGGATGACGGCAGCTACGTTGTCGATACGATCACCGCGCCATATGAGAACCCACACCGCGCCTTGATGCGATTCGGTGGCCATGACTTTTTCCGGGATGGCGATGCTGCAGTCTGTACGATCGACGGCGACGTGTGGCGTGTTTCCGGTTTGGATGGGGATCTGCAGAATATCTCGTGGAAACGCTATGCAACGGGACTGTTTCAGCCGCTCGGCCTGAAAATTGTCGACGATAAAGTCTACGTGCTGGGCCGCGACCAGATTACCCGTCTGCACGACGCGAATGGAGACCACGAAACCGACTTTTATGAGTGTTTTAACAACGACTGCAAAATCGGCAAGCACGTCCACGAATACACCGTTTGCCTTGAAACGGATCCGACAGGGAATTTTTACTACGTCAAAGGCAGCAACGGAGGCCAGAGCGTACACGATGGTTCGTTGATTCGAATTTCGAAAGACGGCGTTGTGTCCGAAATCTTTGCGACCGGATTCCGCTGGCCCAACGGTGGCGGAGCGGGCCCCGACGGCAGCGTGACGGTTGCCGATCAACAAGGTAACTGGGTACCTTCGTCACGGCTCGATATCATCAGCCGAGGCGGTTTCTACGGCTACATACCCGCGCATCACCAAGATCCGAAACCGGAAAAGTACGACGGGCCGCTCTGCTGGATTCCGCACAGCGTGGACAACTCGTGCGGCGGACAAGCCTGGATCGACGGCAACCGCTGGGGGCTCGACAGCGGCAAAATGCTGCATCTCTCGTACGGCAAGTGCAGTATGTTCCTCGTCGTGCAGGACAGGATCGGCGGCGTTTATCAGGGCGGCGTAATTCCCTTCCGCTTGAAGTTTGCGTCCGGCGCGATGCGCGGGCGGTTCCGCAAAAAGGATGGACAGTTTTACGTCTGCGGCCTACGCGGCTGGCAAACCAGCGCCGGTAGCGACGGCTGCTTTCAGCGTGTTCGCTACACGGGAAAGCCGGTTCATATGCCGACCGAATTGAAAGTGCACAAAAATGGTCTGCTGATCGCGTTTTCCCGCCCGCTCGATCGAAAGGCCGCCGGAAATTGGGAGAACTGGGGCCTACAACAGTGGAACTACCGCTGGACCGGCGGCTATGGTTCGAAAGATTACAGAGTCACAGATCCGCGGAAGACCGGCCATGACGAACTCGAAGTCGACGACGTTTACGTATCGCCGGACGGCACGACAGTCTTTCTCGCAGTGGCCGATCTGCAGCCGGTCATGCAGATGAAGATTCAGTACAACATTGCGACCGATCAAGGAACCAAACTGAGCAATGCAATCTACAACACGATCCACACCTTGCGGCCAGAGATCGACCCAAAACGCATTGGACAACTGGTCGAGTAGTCTTTTTGCGGCGTCGCGCCGTTGAGATCGACCGAGTGTTCCGCCATTAAAACCAGTGTTAGTCTTTCCAACCGCCCGATCGCATGAGTTCGATTTCGGTGGTATAGCCATCAATCTGACTGTTCTTTTCTTCCACGCGGGCACGAACGCCTTCAAACGAGGACGAAGCCCGGTCGAATTCTGTCAATTCCGGTTCGATTTTCTTTCGCCCGGCATCCACAATGGCTTGCTGCTCGGCGACCGCATCCTCGTCGACCGGATCCGCCTTTTGTCGATTTTCCAGCTCGGCCTCCGCCTTGCGGAATGGCGCCTCAGCTGAAGTCAGCTTCTTCCGCGCAAACTCCAATTTTTTCGTCGCGACCAACGATTCGCGTTTGATCCCCGCCAACTCTTCCCGCGCCTGCTTTGCCTCCGGTATTTCGACCGACGAGTAAATGCGCATTTCCAGGCGTGCGGCAAGTTTTTCGTCAAAATCATCGGCCGCCGACAACAGTTCTTTAAACAGGGCGAGCTCCTGAATCAATTTCTTGTATTTTTCCGAATCATTGACTGCGCTCGTATCAGCGGTGCCGAAAACGCGCGTCAAGAACGCCTTCGCGTTTTTCAACTTGGCTTTTTCTTCCTCTGATTCGGGCGGGTCTACGTCTTCCCCTTCGAATTTTCCTGCCAGCGTGATGGCCTTCGACGTAAGACTTTCCGCCTCGATCCGCAATCTATTTGTCTTGTCGACTGCTTGGCGATTGAACGGTACAGCTTTTGGCATCTTGGGAGTCTGCCAGGCCGGGCGCTGGCGAACCAACTCGAAACCTTTATCTTTTCCATTCCAGTTCGTGATCAGCTTGACCCGCAAATAACCGTTTTCACCAAAGAGCACACTGGCTTCGCCTCGTTTCACGGCGATTGTGCTCTTCGGCACGAATTTGTGTTGCGGTAGCGGTTTGGGGTTATCCTCGTCTGCGCCCGAAAGCTGCAGCTGGATATAAATCTCCCCACTACTGGGAGCATAAGGGATGTTGACGTGAAACGGCTCGACCCGCTTCTTGAGATCGGCCAATTCGAACACCATCGACTGGCAATCGAGCGAGCGACGGAGCACAACCGTTTTCATGGCCGCGCCCATCCGAAAATTCATCGCGCAGTTGCGCAAGAAATTGGCGTCCGGAATATTGCCCGCCGCCTTTCGCCATTGGAATGCAACGCCCTCACCAATCCGAAAAAGCCGGCCGACCGTAACGGGCGGATTGTCCGCAACGGTGCGAAATTGAATGTCCCAGTTTTGCTGCCCCTCCTCTCCCCCAGGTTGCCCATCGATCAAGCTGAACACACCGGGCGCGCCGTGTCCTTTTTCAACGCCGATAAGCTCAGGCTCGAAAACACCGTCGGGGCTCATATAGACGTAACCCAGCGGAGTCGGAGCCAACTTGTCCTCGTCGAGTGGCTCGTCGGGGTTGATCAGCGGCAACTCAATCATCGCATCCATCCGCGCGAAAGGATCGGACTTAACAATCTCGGCCAACATCTGATCGCCGGGCGCTTCGCCGGACTCGGCATTCGCTCCCGTCATTATGGCCAGACGGAATTTGCCAATCGTCGCCTTGCCGCCGTCGGCTTGATGCAGGTGAATTTTCAACTGCGTCTTGCCTTTGAAACCGACAGGCTTTTCAGCAACGAACACAGCCCAGTGACTCCTCGTGTCGGTGACCGTCCACTTGGCGCCAAAAACGCTTCCAGTCTTGTCGTCGGGCAGGCCATGTTTCTTCTTGACAAAGTTGACGGCATCCCAGTTTTCGCCCGCTTCGTCGGCTACTTCAACATTGAAGTCGGTCAAAATGAACTTGCCGCTGTCGCCGCGGCCACCACCCTTTTTCCCATCGGACAAAACTTCGAGGCGAAAGCCCGTGATCTGGCTCTGGTCTGTTTCTGCCTCGACGTGGTAAATAATCCCATCCGGGTTGACGCCGCTGACCACCATCCAGCCGGCGTCGTCCGGTTTGTTAATTTTCGTCTCGCTGTCGCCCTCGCCCGCGACAGGATCTTTGTCGACTTTGACCAGATGGAATTTAATCTCGGCGTTGGAAACAGGTGGTGTGGGTTGTGGCGTGCCCGGATCGGGCGGTTCGGTCGGATTGGGCGTCTTCGGCCCGCCGTCGGTTGTGGCAACCGTGGGCGGAGCGGCCGCCTTTTCCTGGGCATATTGTTCGGCAGTCCCGTGGAAGAGCAAATCGGCTTCAGGCAGCGCCGCGCCGCTAATGCGAATCTCGTCGATCAGTGCGGCCGAACTGCCCGCCGGCTCCCCCACCGAGCAGCCGCAGCCAATCCACCACTGGCCAAAACTGTCGATAAGCGAGCCTTCAAACGGAACCGATTGCTGCCGCAGGTATCCCCGCCCGTCGCCCGGAGCGTCGACCAGCAGCAGCAAGTTTTCACCGTCGCAGATTGCCGCGACGTGATACCATCCGCCCGCTACCAGCGACAACTCGCCCAGACTGCTCGCCGTCCGCTTGGCGCCGGTCTGGTCGATCGCGGTAATCTGGATCTTTTTGCCCGCGGCATCCACAGCCAATTCAAACGCCGCCTCTGGAACCTGCGGCGGCTGGCCCGACTTGCACAGCAAAACGTGGCGCCCGGTTAGATCATTGAGTTTGAAAGCCGCCTCGACAGTCCATTTTTCCAGCTGCACACAGCCAACGTCGCGCGCGGGACGTACATACGAAGGGGCAGTCTTTAAATACCGGGCCGTCTGCCCATCCACGGGATCCGCGGTGACGTCGAGACTCTGCTTGTTTTCCGCGCCACTGCCGCGGAGTGTCGCTGCGGACGTATCTTTGCTGAACGTCGGCACCGATCCCTCGTGATGCGCATAAAGTTGATTCTGATTGGGTGACGAGTCAACGGTGGCCGGCAATCCGTTGTTGACCGGAATCGGTTCGTCCATTAGATCGTCCTCGAATCGCCAGTGAGCAAGCGTAGGCGACAAGAAATTATTTTCTGCGGGCCGAGCGCCGGACGTTTTGCCTCCGGTGCGGACGGCGAAGCGGAACTTGCCGATCGTTTGTCTGCCGCCTGACCGTTGGTGGATGACGATGTGCAACCAGAACGACGATTTTCCGGGCGCCACATCGGCACGTTTGACGGGCTCGGCAAACGCAAACGTTAACGCCGCAGCGCCGGGCTTCGAGGGCGACCAAAAGGTTCCCAAATTACGATCCAACATCTCATCGGCCGCTCGATCCGTCACCGTAGCAATAGCTTGACGGTGGCTGGCCAAATAAGCGGTATTGTCGGGAACCGCATACGCCTCGATCTCACTGATGGCAAACATGCCGTTTTCGGATCGACCGGCAATCTCGTCGATGCGAAATCCCGTCAGCTCCGGCTGCTTGACCTCGGCGATAAGCGTGTACGTCGCCTTGTCCGGACTCACGCCGTCGACCGTTCCTTTGATCAAACACCCTCCGTCCTTGATGACGGCGCGAAGCTCTCTGAGATCGAACGCCACATCCTCGACGTCAACGACTTCGAAACTTTCGCCCGGGGTGCCGTCTAGAACCGTATTGACGTCGGCAACATCCGATTTCTCACCGCTCAGAACGATAATTGCGATAACGATTGCCAGAATCAGCGCGACGCCGCCACCGATCGCGCCCAGCAGTACCGGCTTGGACATCTTCTTCGCGTCCACTGGCTCGACCAACGCCGCTTCTCTCCGCGGTTCAACTGGATCGGCCCTGAATGCAGTATTGGGCCTATTGCCCACTCCGACGACAGGCGGTGGTTCGGCAGGTGTGTTGAGAGTTTTGTTGTACTCGGCCCGCCGACTGTCATCGACCAAACAGTGCGTCGCCGCCGCGATTTCGTTGAGCAACGATTGGGATTGATTGCTATGTTGCCCGGTGGCAAACGTCCTGACGAAGACCATCCGTTCGTCGGCGGCCCGCGACAGGATGTGCTCGTCGGATTCGAACAAATCGACGCCAAGCAACTGATAGTGATTCGGCGGCTGATCTTCCGGCTTTATGCCGAGCCATTCGTAATAAACATCAATTCCCTCGGCCATCGCGTTCCGATCCCCCTCAGAGACACGGTCTATTGTGACCGGTAGGACGACGAAGCGAAAGTAGTTCCTGCCGGCGGCAGAACCTGTTTTCTAAGCAACTTCTTCGCAAATGCGGAATTCAATCCTGCGGACGTATCGCCTCGGTGTAATCAGCAATCAGCTTGTCGTACTCGCTCTTGTTGCAGCAACCGCAGCCATCGCTTCGGGATGCGCCGGCGTGGTGTCGGTAATCGCCACAAACATGATTGACGTCTCACCAGAACATCTGAAACGGCTACGCCGGTTGCCGACGACATCGGCCGGGTAATCCGCAGTCAAAACCGGCGCTAGTCTTTCCAACCGGCCGATCGCATTAGTTCGATTTCGGTGGTATCGGCCAACGAGTAAATGCGCATTTCCAGGCGACCTCCAAATTCCGCGTCAAAGTCGCCGGCAGCCGACAACAGTTCGTCGTACAGATCGCGCTCTTGAATCATTTTCTTGTACTCTTCCGAAACCTTGACTGCCCTCGGATCATCGGTGCGGAAATTTTTCTTTAAGATTGCCTTCGCCCTCTCCCACCGTTTTCTTTCTGCGGATTTAGCGTTAGCAGGCAATCTTTTTTCTACAAACGCTATCAACTCTAAAAGTTTTCTATCCCGCTGGTCCGCCGCGGCCAACCGCTGGTTGAGTTCTTGGCGATCGAACGGCCTAGCTTTTTCCATCTTGGGAGTCTTCCAGTCCGGCCGCTGGCGGACCAACTCGAAGCCTTTGTCTTTTTCGTCCCAATTTGCGATCAGCCTGACGCGCAAAAAACCGTTTTTGCCAATGAGCAGGCTGGTTTCGCCCCGTTGCGCGGCGATCGAGCTGTTCGGATCGAATTTATGTTGCGGCAGCGATTCGAGGTTGTCCTTGTCCGCGGTCGAAAGCTGCAACTGGATATGGATCGCCTCGCCACCGGGAGCGTAAGGGATGCTGGCGCGAAACGGCTCGACGCGCTTCTTGGGGTCGGCCAGTTCGAACGCCATCGACTGGCAGTCGAGCGAGGGATGGAACACGACCGTTTT
>JAYGDO010000168.1:0-12313 GCA_046582885.1 Pirellulales bacterium
ACGTCAACACTCACACGCAGTTTTGCCGGGTTTATCGCGCTCTGCAGTACTGGGATCGCTTGACGGCGGGTGAAGTGTGGGGGAAGTGGTTGCTTTGGAGCACTCCCAGGATCGGCATCATCAGCACCGGTTCGAACCAAGGTGCCCGAGTCGATCGTGTCGAAGCGGGTTCGTCCGCCGAGAAAGTGGGCATCAAGGCCGGCGACGTCATCTTCCGGATGGACGGCCAGCCGGTGCTCAGCTATCTCGAAATGGAACCGATCAAAGGCGGTAAGGACCCCGGCGACAAGGTCGATCTGTCTGTCCGTCGCGGGGGTCAAACGATCGATATGACCGTCGAACTGATGGCGCGCTAGTATCGTATCAGTATCGTTTCGCGCCGCGATATGCGATGTCGAAAGATCATCGGCACGTCCTTTGGCGGGATCCAGGCGGACAGCTTTCCGAGGTTTGGTCAGATCGCTGGTACAACCGTCAATGCCGCGCAGCAAAAGTCCCGCTAGGATTACCGCAATTACACGGCGGATCTTTCTGTTTTGACAGTGCGCCGCCGCGACAGCCAACCGACACCCACCGCGGTCGTGGCGACCCGGTCTTCTAAGTTCGGTCGAAAAATCGTTAGCAGTAGCGGCGGCAGATACCATGCCATGCAAAGACCCCCGTCCTGGCCGTGCCAGAACTGAGCGCCGATCATCATCGCGGTCGTGCCGCTGAGCAATGTGCCCAGATTCTTTTGTGCCGGCCACAGCGCGAAGCTGCCCCCCAGCGCAATGAATGTCGCAATGATCGGCAAGCGGAACCACGGCGGAATAAATTTCCAGATACCGCTCAGATTATCGAACCGCGGCATTGACAATCCGAGCATCTGTCGTAAATCGAGCACAAACTGGTCCACACCGTCGGAGAAAAATGCCAACGCCGCCACTGAAATCGCCAGCGCCACGGCGACGCCGATGCAAAATCGCAGCATGCCACGCTGCCAGTAGAAACTGATCCATAGCGGCAACAGGAACAGCGGAAAGTAGATAGCTGCCAGCGCCAGCCCAAAGACCAACCCGGCCGCCAGGGGGCGGCGGTACAGAGCAATGGCCCAAACCAGCAGAGCGGCCGGCAGACAGTGGTTGATGTCGCCCGTCATTTCGGCCGTATAAGGCAGCATCAGATACAGCACAGTAGCCGCAACCCCCGTGCGGATGTTGTCGAAGTGCAGATACCCTACAACAATCAATCCGATGACGACTGCCAAATGACAAATAATGGCGAGTGTTTTGGTCACGGACACAAGTAATTGCTCGGAATCGGAAAGCGGTTGCCGCTGCGTGCTGGCTTCGGTTCCAAAAAATATTTGTGTTTCGATTCGCGGCAGCCGCGAAAGCATTGCGAACCGTGGTCCATACTTTTGCAGCCCCGTTTTTTCTGCAGAATCTTCTCCGGCGGTGATTTCGCCAGAGGAATCTTCGCTTGGATGATCTGCAACGGATGGGGTATCCGGCGTAAATACCGGTTCGCTGTTGGCGACGTTGGCCAGCAAAAAGATCGACAGGCAGATGCCGACCCACAGCATGCCTCCGACGGACAAGTTCGGTTCCAACAAGGGCCGGCGGACCATCATGGAATCCATCAGCGCGCGAACCAGAAAGATGCCGCCGACCACGAACAGCCAGATAAAGCCGGCCAATTCGATGTCGGGCAGCGCCGCGGCTGGCGTCGGTGGATTGCGGCCGTATTCGACCAGGATCAACCCCGGTGCGAGCAGCGCCAGGCCTAACAAATCCGCATTGCGCACGCTCCAGAACCGGCTGAACTTGAAGTACAGGCCGATCATTAAAATCGAAGAGAGATACACCCAGTTCATCGGGTGTATCTTTTGATAATGGAAGAGAATTTCCTGCATTCTCGCGGTTCCAGACTATGTTGCAGAATACGGGGTACCGACAGCTTTGCAAGCCACCCCTTTCAGTTGCCGCCACACCGAGAATCGTCACTCGACCTCGTCAGCTGGTGCCTGATCTGTCCGCCGCAAACTCGCCCGAATCGATTCAAGCCGCCCAACCAGTTCTTTTTCAAACCCACGGTCCACGGGCCGGTAGTATTCGCGCTCGACGCCCAGATAGTCTTGGGCCGCGACACCGTCGGCACTGTTATGGGCATATTGATAGCCCTCGCCGTGGCCGAGCCGGTCAGCACCCGTGTAGTGGCGGTCGCGTAAGTGGATCGGTACCGGCAGAATACGGCCCTCGCGCACGTCACATGAGGCTTCGTCGATCGCCACGGTTGCGGCGTTCGATTTGGGCGCACAGGCAAGATAGGTCACGGCCTGGGCCAGCGTGATTCGGCACTCGGGAAGCCCGACGAATTCGCAAGCCTGCATGGCCGCGACAGCCAGAGGCAACGCATGCGGATCCGCGTTGCCGACATCTTCGCTCGCCAGTATGACCAGTCGGCGGGTGATGAACCGGATATCCTCGCCACCTTCCAACATCCGCGCCAACCAATACAGAGCGGCGTCCGGATCGCTACCACGGATGCTTTTGATCAATGCGCTGGCCGTGTCGTAATGCGAATCGCCTGCGGCGTCGTATTCGACGGCCTTGCGCTGTACCGATTCTTCGGCAAGTTGTCGCGTGAATTGTACGGGCCGTTCGGTCGACGAAAGCACACCGACCTCCAGCGCTCCCAACGCCCGCCGTGCATCGCCGTCGCTCGTTTCCGCCAAAAATTCAAGCGCGTCGTCCTGCAGTTTCACGTCGATGTCGCCGAGGCCGCGGTGTCCATCGCTTAGCGCGCGGCGAATCAGTAATTTAACGTCTTCGCTCGATAACGATTGAAACTGAAAAATCCGGCTGCGGCTGACAAGCGCGCTGTTGATCGCAAAAAACGGATTTTGCGTCGTCGCGCCGACCAGGATGACAACTCCATTTTCGACGTCCGGCAGCAGTACGTCCTGCTGAGTTCGATTGAAGCGATGAATCTCGTCCACGAATAACAGCGTCCGCTCGCCTTCAGTCGCCACGCCGTCGCGGGCTTGTTCCAGAATTTCGCGCAGCTCTTTGACGCCACTGGCCACGGCACTGACTTGGCGAAACTGGCTCTGCGTCGCGCCGGCCAGTAAGTTTGCGAGCGTCGTTTTTCCGGTGCCCGGCGGGCCGTAGAAAATCACCGACCCGAGCTGATCTGATTGAATCAGCCGCCGCAGCAGTTTGCCTTCACCCAGAAAATGATGCTGACCGACGAATTCTTCCAGTGTGGCCGGCCGCATCCGCGCGGCCAGCGGCATGACACTTTGCCGATGGGCTTGTTCGGTGGCTTCAAATAGTGACATTTGCCGCGGCCCGTGGCTGGAGACGACTAAAATCGGACTGGGGAGACAAACAGGCGACACCCATGGTAAATCAACGAAATAAATATAACAGTGGTTGGCTCGGTAATTAGATGGCCGACCTGTTCAGACTCAAGCGCCGTCGCGATGTTCTATTCCGATGACAATCCGGGAATATTTGATTTCGAGAATAGGGCGCACGGAGAAATGAATACGCGCGAAGTTGAAGCGATAATCCGAGAAGGTTTCAGAAATACCCCGCCGCCGACAGGTGAACTGACGGATACGCATTACGATGACGAGGGGACGAGCGAGTATTTTCTGGGCCGAACTTGGGACGGGCACGACGTGCCTACCCTCCGCATGCACGAAGCGGAAATGTGCTTCTTTACGCCAGGGGCGTTTCGGTATTATCTCCCAGCGTACATGTTGGCGGAACTTCGAGACCCGGAAAACGCCGATATTCTGGGCGAATTCGTAGTATATCAGTTTGGAGAGCCTGAGCCCGATTGGAAGGAAACATACGAAAAGCGACTTACGTTGTTCACGCAGGATGAGAAGGACGCGGTATTGGCCTTTCTGCGGTACATGCAGGAACGCTACGGCACTTTCGCAGAGTATGTGGTCTTTGCAGAGAAACAACTGGCCGACAACAATGGGTTGAATCCGGCCTATGTTTCTCGCGTGGCTTCGCTTTCGCCTCCAAAATATGGCCGGGTTACTTGGCCCAATTCTCTCACTCACTGCGGCCCAAACACCGGACGGTTGTCACAAGTGGCCACGCCTTATCCCGGACAGCGACGCCGAGGGACTCCATGGTGTCTGGCGACGCGCTCGGCAAAGCGGAGAACCGTCATGCTTGGAATCTCCTGGAAATCTCGTTTACGACACGGTACATCTAATGCGGGGGAAGTAGCTTGCTGCGGGGAGGGGGTGATTTAATGCTCACTACGTATTGTGCCGGGAATTGTGCCAGGTATTGTGGCCGCGCGGCGCGGCGGATCGCCGCTGCACTGGCATTTTGCTCGCTTGCTTTTGCCGCCCGCGGCGACGGGCAGGAATCGCCGCAAGAACTTCTCGAGGCGCTGGCCGAGGTCTTGCCGCAAAAGGCCGTCGGTTTTACCGACGATGCTCGCGATGCCGTCGCTCGTCTGGTTCCGCGAATTGAAAGCGCCGCCGAGCGGTTCGGATTCTATCCGCCGGACGCCGCTCCCGAGGAAATTCTTGGAACGGTCCGGGGTGTCGTCGAAATCAAACAGCGGGCCGACGATTTGCTGGCGCGGACCGTTCCGCTGCGGACACAATTTGTTGCGATGCCGCCGGGCGCAACGCGGCGGCAGGCTGTACGGAATTTTCTCACCGGCACGGCAACGTTGACGGAACTGTCGGGGCGGCTGCGTTACTTGTCCTCCGACGTATTTAGGGACGCGAATTTCGACTTAAGTTCGTCCGCGGTTCACTACGAGAAGCTGGTCGATATTTTTCTGGCGGGGAAAAGCTCCATTGGCGCGGCGATTGTATCCGGGGCGCTGATGGATCCGCCCGGTGATTCGGACGCCGTGCGGCTCAATGACCGCGCCAAGACGAAGATACTGCAACTGATTCGCGTCACGCGGCACAACGGCCTGCTGAGCCGCCTTGCGCAGTACATCCGTCAGCCCGGCCTGTCGCCGCAAATGACGCTCTGGACAGCGGTCACCGT
Organism: Pirellulales bacterium; assembly: GCA_046582885.1. GTDB lineage: Bacteria > Planctomycetota > Planctomycetia > Pirellulales > UBA7805 > JAYZEI01. The sequence continues at coordinate 5,022 of JAYGDO010000168.1, forward strand.
TCGCGACATTGGTTTACCGCAAGACCCGCAAGTGGGTCGCGATAAAACCTTGCCCGCACCGGAAATAACGGCCGGCGAATTGCACGGCATGGTTGGAAAAATAGACCCTGCAAAACTCGCGGGGGTTTGGCAGAAACTCCATGCGGAACTGCTTGCGTTTCTTGACGAGCGGCGACGATTGGGCGTGGCCGGCGACGAATACCGAGTTGGCACGAGTATCGTTCGCGGTGGCGATTGGCTGCTGATGCGCAATCCGTCGCCTTACAATCTGTTTACCGACTTGCCTCCCGGTTTGTTTACCCATGTGGGCGTGGTGGTCGCCCATCGGAACAGCGACGGCAAACGGCGGTTTCTCGTCGTCGATCTGCCCGAGCAAGGCAGCCGGATTCCTTCGGTTACGGTCGACACCTTCGTCAAGCGCACGCTCGATTATGTTTTCCTGCGGCATTCCGATCCGCAAGTCGGCCCCAAGATGGGGCAGACTGTTGCTTCGGTGATCGGTAACGCCTCACAATTCGATTTGAATTTTCGCAGCGCGGGCATTACCCGCTTGAAGGGCGAGGAACTGCGGGGAAAAAAAATCGAGGGCTACTGCGCAGGACTTTTGTTGTTGGCGGCTCAAGAGACATCGGTGCCGCTGACACAATTTTTCCCCATTCCCGAGCACCCGGCTGGTGGTATGACATTGTCAAATCTCGCCAAACTCGACGTCTCCATGCAAAGCGATTTTCTTTCACCCACCGGCCCTTTGTTTTCCCCGTTCATGAAAATCGTCGGGCGCCGCGAACCGATGTATTCACCGACGCGCGAAATCGAACAGACCATTTACGATCACTTCGCCATACAGCTGCGCGAGGCCGAGTTGACGCCGTCGCGGGACTGGTTTCAGTCGCTGCGGCTTTCGCTGGCGGTTGCGGCGAAAGACAATCCTACGCTGGCGAAAGCGCTGGCGGACGCCGCTGGAGTGAATCGCAACATGAACTTGGTGGCCGCCGCGAAATTGGGCGCGGTCGTCGAGACGTTGGACGAAATCGCTTATGGCGCAAGCGCTGAGTTTCTCGCCGCGCGGCGCGCCGTGCGCTCTGGCCGGCCTGCGGCCCTGCGCCGTCAGGGAGTCAAGGCCGAAGAGATTCGGGAGATTTCACGATATCAACAGCGGCACTCTGAATTGGTAACCCAGTGGCGGGCCGAACAACTCGCACCACGTGACCTGCGCGTTGAACTTGTCCGTTACTACATCCATGACGGCAAAAAAAATCTGGATAATCGATTCTTCCACACGCCGCCGTAACCGCTTGTCAATGACGGGAAATCCACGCACGGACATCTCCGTCGCCGCGGCGTTCTTACTCGGATGACTATTGACCCCGTGCGTCGGGTGATTTCAGATATAGGTAGTACTCGGCAGTCAGCGGTCGGCATTCAGGACTATTCCCGCATTCCATGATCGTTCGCACAAATTCTAAGAAAACGTAATGCCGCCCGCTGGCCGCTGATCGATGGCAAAATTCACAAGCCACATTTTCGTTTGTTGCAATCGTCGCGCCGAAGGTCACCGTCGAGGCTGCTGCGACCCAAAAGGCAATGAAGAATTGCGAAATGCTCTCAAAGCCGAAGTCAAACGACGGGGCCTAGCTCCGCAAGTCCGTGCGAATAAATCGGGTTGCCTCGACCAGTGCGAATTAGGTCCGACCTTGGTCATCTATCCCGAGCAAATTTGGTATGGGGGAGTTCAGCTCAAGGATGTCGAAAGAATTGTCGAGGAAACGGTGGTCGGCGGTCGCATTCTCGAAGATTTACTGATTCAGGAAGATTGCCTGAACACAAAAGGACAAGTGCCGAAGCAATGACCAAAACTCCAATCGCAACATTCTAATGAGTGACGTAATTCGCCAGTACTCGCTGGTCGTGGAGACTCGGTCACTGGGATTTCAACGATGAACATTGTTGTCATGGGCGCCGGCACGGTCGGCATCTCGATCGCCGACTTGTTGTGCGAACGCCGTCACGACGTGACGGTCATTGACCAGGACGTTGTGCAGACGCACGAGGTCAATGAGCGACTGGACGTCCGCGCCGTGACGGGTTCGGCGTCGCAGTCGAGCGTGCTCTTTCAGGCGGGCGTATCCACGGCCGATCTTTGTCTGGCGGTAACCGGAAATGACGAAGTCAATTTGATCGCGGCCAGTATGGCCAAAGCGATGGGCGCAGCCCGCAGTGTGGCCCGCATCTACGCGCCGGTTTACTACGACATGAGCACCTTTGATTATCAGCGGCATTTCAAAATCGATCGACTGCTGAGCTTGGAACATTTAACGGCGATGGAGTTGGCGCACGAAATTCGCCACCCGGAAAGCGTCATGATGGAACATTTCGCGCGCGGCGAATTGGAAGTGGAGGAGGTCGAAATCACCCAAAAGACCGGCGTGATCGGCAGGCCGATTCGAGAGTTGGGGCTTCCGCAGAATGTCCGCATCGCGTCTATCACTCGGGATGGCCGCACAGAACTGGCGGTGGCATCGGATCAACTGGAAGTTGGCGATTGGGTCACGCTGATTGGCATGGGAGACGACATCGACAATGTCAAAGATATGTTTCAAAAAGAACTGCCCGCCAAACGGGGCGTCGTCATTGCGGGCGGTGGTGAAACGGGATACCATCTTGCCCAGGCGCTGGAGGGAAGCGGCTCATTCGGCGTTGTGCTCATGGATCACAACCGCGACCGCTGCGATTTCCTTTCTCAGAATCTTAAACGGACCACGGTCGTTCACAGCGACGCCACGCGGCGCGATCAAATGGAAGAAGAACGCGTGGGCAGTGCCGATGTGTTTGTCGCCTGTACCGCTGAAGATGAAGACAATATCATGGCCTGCGTCACTGCGCACGAGATTGGAACCAAAACAATCATGGCGGTTATCGAGCGTCCCGACTACGCCGCGGTGGTGGGCAAGCTTGGTATCGGCAAGGCCGTCAGCCCGCGGGTAGTCATGGCGCAGCAGGTTAGGAGTTTTCTTTATCGCGGCCCCATCATTTCACGCACGACGCTGGGAACCGGCAGCATTCACGTCTGTGAATTGGCGGTGGTGGAGGGCGCGGCTTGCACGGAGCACGTATTGTCTAATTTACAGCTGCCGGAAAAATGTCTCGTGGCCGTGATCGTTCACGAGGAATTTGTTCGCGTGCCGGGGGCCGACGATCGACTGCGGCCGGGCGATACGGCCATCGTCTTGGTAGATGATTCGGCAGTCAATGAAATGCTGACCATGTTTGAAGTTTGAGATTTGTGGTCGGCGGCCAAGTGAGTTGCCGTACGTGAACCGATGAATTACCGCTTGCTTTCCAAGTTGCTCAGCCGCATTACGTTTTTGATTGCGGCGACCATGGTCTTCAGCCTGCCCTGGGCGCACCCGTCGCTGCAGACCGACAACATCCGGAGCGGCGGTTTCGAATTGGGCGGATTTTTTGCACTGCTCGGTTCGATTTCTATTTCGCTGATTGTGGGCGGAGTGTTCTGGTATTTCGGCAAGACGGCCGCCGGACCGCTTTATCGCCGCGAAGCCATGGCCATCGTTGGCCTGAGTTGGATTCTGGCGACTGTTCTCGGCGCGCTGCCCTACGCGCTGAGCGGAACTTGTACGGGGGAAGATTCAAACGGCGATTCGGTGCTGATGCAGCCGATGGACTGGTTTTTCGAGGCGCAGTCGGGTTTCAGCACAACCGGCGCCACGGTGCTTGAGAAACTTGAAATGCCGGGATTGGTCCCCCGCTGTATCTTGTTTTGGCGCAGCAGCACGCACTTTTTGGGCGGACTGGGGATCATCGTTTTATTTGTTGCCGTGTTGGGCCAGGGTTCCGCCGGTAAGACGCTGATGCGATCGGAAATGCCTGGTCCCAGCAAAGAAGGCACGCAGGCCCGCATGCAGCACACGGCTTTGGTGTTTGCCTCGATCTACTGTGCGCTGAACGTCGTGCTGACGATTTGTTTGAAATTTTGCGGGTTATCCTGGTTCGATTCGCTCTGCCATGCCTTCGGCACGCTGGCGACCGGCGGATTTAGCACCTACGACGGCAGCATCGGCGGTTTTGAATCGGTGATTGGCACCAGCGCGGCACTATGGGCGGAGATATTCATCGTCATCTTCATGATCCTGGCCGGCACGAACTTTACGCTGCTCTATTTCCTGGTGGTACTCCGCAAGCCGGGCAAGTTAATCGCCGACGTTGAGTGGCGAACCTATATGATGATCGTGATCGGCGTGACCTTGCTCGTGGTGGTGTTTGGATACGTAAATCAAGACGATGGTTTTTACACGGAGGGCAATTTCTGGGGCAGCATCGGCTCGGCTTTGCGGCAAGGCGGCTTTCAGGTTGTCTCGATTCTAACGACGACCGGCTACGGCAGCGCGACGGATTTCGACTCCTGGAATAGTTTTGGTCGCGGCGTGCTGTTGTTGCTGATGTTTGTTGGAGGCTGTGCCGGCAGTACGGGCGGCGGCATGAAAGTTATCCGGCACGTGCTGTTCGTTAAGATACTGCACTTGGAATTGGAAAAGTCGTATCACCTGACCGTCGTTCGGCCGCTGCGGATGGGCGGTCAGCCCGTCGAAGACCAGGAACTGCGAAAAAATATCCTCGTCTACTTCGGTCTGGTTCTGGTCATTTTCATGTTGTCTTGGATCGTCCTGGTCACGATTGAACCAAGTTCTACTTGGGAGTCGCGCCAGAATGGGAGCAGCGAACACAAACTGCTCGACAGTGCATCGGCCGTTGCAGCGACGCTAAACAACATCGGCCCCGGGCTGGGGACGGTGGGGCCAAAACAGAATTACGCCTATTTTAGCCCAGCCGCAAAGCTGCTGTTTACGGTCTTGATGATGATCGGCCGGCTGGAGATTTTTGTGCTCGTCGTGCTGTTGCTTCCCGGGTTTTGGCGCAGCCGCTAATTTCGCAAGATTTTTTCCGCTGGCGGGGGACGGTTACCGCGGGTGCGGTCGGCGTGTCCGCTGTTTCGCGGCTGCCGGGGACAACGCTCGTTTCCCCTTCCCTCGATACCGTTCCGTCTCCCGGAGGGAGATAACAACCGCGAGTTGCTTTGATAAAATAGGGGCATGCTCCGTATCTGCTCTTACCGATCTGTTTTTGTCTCGCTGATGGTCGTCGCGCCGACGGTCGGGGTGCGTACGGCAAGTGCGGATGCTCCGGTTCAATTCAATCGCGACATTCGGCCAATTCTGGCCGACCGCTGCTTTTCTTGCCACGGACCCGACCGGCGAGCACGCAAGGCGGATTTGCGTTTGGACGTTCGCCAGGTGGCCGTCGAGACAGCCATCGATCCCGGTGACGCCGCAGCGAGCGAATTGATGTCGCGCATCACCAGCGCGGATCCCGAGGAGCAGATGCCTCCGGCAAAGTCCCAAAAAAAGCCGCTGGCCGAGGCCGACGTCGCGTTGATTCGGCGTTGGATCGATCAAGGTGCGAAGTATGAGGCGCATTGGTCCTATATTCCGCCGCAGCGACCCGCTGTTCCCGAGGGCCGGAACAAGCGGTGGCCGCAAACCACCGTCGACTCTTTCATTCTGTCGAGATTGGAAGCCAATCATCTCGCGCCGTCCGCGGCGGCCGACAATGTTACGATGATGCGCAGATTGTATTTTGATTTGATTGGACTTCCGCCTTCGCCGTCCGAAGTCGAGGCGTTTGTTGCGGACAAAAGTCCGGCGGCCTATGAGAAGGTCGTCGATCGTTTGCTCGAATCGCCGCACTTCGGCGAGCGGATGGCGATCTATTGGCTGGATTTGGTCCGCTATGCCGACACGGTCGGCTATCACGGCGACCAGCAGCACAATATCACGCCGTATCGCGACTACATCATTAAGGCGCTGAACGACAACATGCCGTTTGACCAGTTCACGATTGAACAGATCGCGGGCGACCTGCTTCCGAAGGCGACCGCCAATCAAAAAATCGCCACCGGGTATCTTCGCGTCTTGCAGACGTCGCACGAAGGCGGCGTGCAGCCTAAAGAGTATTTGGCCAAGTACATGGCCGACCGCGTCCGCAACATGACGGCCGTCTGGATGGGCGCGACGGTGGGCTGCGCCGAGTGTCATGACCACAAGTACGATCCGTACACGCAAAAAGACTTTTATAGCCTCGGCGCTTTTTTTGCCGACATCCAGGAGAAGGGCGATTTTAGCGGCGCTACGAATTCGAATCCGACACGGCGCGACCCGGAAATCGACGTGCCGCTGCCGCTCGATCCCGGGCAAAAACACCGCACGATGGTTGCCGTCTCTGGGCCGCCGCGGACGGTTCGCGTACTGCCGCGGGGCGATTGGCTCGACGACTCCGGTGAGGTCGTCAAACCTGCAACGCCTCATTTTTTGAAGCCAATCGCGGGCGAGGATCGGGCGACGCGACTCGACTTGGCGCGGTGGCTGGCGTCGAAAGACCATCCGCAAACGTCGAGAGTCTTTGTCAACCGTCTCTGGTATTTGCTTTACGGCGTGGGTCTCTCCAAAATTCTCGACGACACCGGCACCCGCGGCGAATGGCCAACGCACCCGGAATTGCTGGATTGGCTGGCGGTCGAATTCGTGGAAAGCGGCTGGAATGTAAAACAGCTGGTCAAGCTGCTGGTGATGTCCAATACGTATCGCCAGTCGTCTTTGGAAACGAAAGAACTCCGCGCCCGCGATCCCGAGAATCAACTTTTCGCGAGGCAGTCGCGGTTTCGGCTGCCTGCTGAAATGGTTCGCGACCACGCGCTGGCCATTAGCGGTTTGCTAGTCCGCAAACTCGGCGGCCGCAGCGGGAGGCCGTATCAGCCCGTCGGGTACTATGCCCATTTGAATTTCCCGCGTCGGACTTACAAGCACGATACCGACGAGAATCAGTATCGCCGCGGCGTTTACACCTATTGGCAGCGGCAATATCTGCATCCTATGCTCAAAGCGTTTGACGCGCCGTCCCGCGAAGAATGTACGGCACAGCGGCCGACGAGCAACACGCCGCTAGCGGCCTTGGCGCTGTTGAACGACCCAACTTTTGTCGAAGCGGCCCGCGTGTTTGCCGTTCGTATTATCCGCGAAGGCGGCAACGATACCGCGGCGCGGATCACTTGGCTCTGGCGGCAAGCAACATCCCGAAATCCCGCACCGCGCGAAACCGCCGTGGTATCGCGACTGTTGGACAAGCATCTCCGCCATTTCCGCGAACACCCGCAGGCCGCGCAAAAGCTGCTGAGTGTCGGTATGGCGCCGCGACCGGACGATATCCCGGTAGCCGAGTTG
>JAYGDO010000226.1:0-2475 GCA_046582885.1 Pirellulales bacterium
GGGCCGACGTCGGCGGCGTTCGTAAGTCGGGCGAGCCTCGAGGACGGTTCGGTCGGCTCCTACGATCTGCGCAAGCAAATCGTACCGGTCTCCGGTTGCCGCACGGTCACCAAACAGGACATGATCTTCAACGACGCGACTCCAGATATCGAAGTAGACCCGGAAACGTACGAAGTCACCGCGGACGGACAATCACTAAAGTGCGAACCGGCGCAGACATTACCGCTGGCCCAGAAGTACTTTGTGTTTTGAAGCCGCGCGGATAGATGACGAACGACGGTGTAATACTCACGGCGACTGACAACCGGACCGCCGGCGCAAGCCCGAAGCGTCAATATCGCATCCGCCGCATAGCGGCGGTTTTCTACAACTCAGCGGAGCAGCGGTCAATCACATTGCCCTGATTCTAGAAATACGCGATGATGGTGGCCGCCCCGAGTGAGGATTGTATCGTCGCGTTTTCCCCGCCATCCGACATCACCGCTAGAAAAAAGAGATGTGCCGATGTTCGCGGCACGGTCAACCAGCATCAGCTTACAAGCGACAACAGTGCTGTTGTCATTTGCGCTCCCCTTGGTCGTGGCCGCGGAACCGCCGCTCTTGGAACACGATGTCCTGCCGATTCTCACCAAGAACTGTATGGGCTGTCACGGCGGACTGCGCAAACGTGCGGGGCTCGACCTGCGGACACTTCCCTCCATGCTCGCAGGCGGTGACTCCGGACCTGCCATCGAAGCGGGACATGCGGACAACAGCGAACTTTGGAAGCGAATCGCCGGTGACGAAATGCCGGAGGGCGATGACCGCGAGAAACTATCCGCCGAGGAAAAGAACATCATCAAGTCGTGGATCGACGCCGGTCTGCCGACCGTTACACAACGCCAGCAGGACGTCGACCCGCTGCTGCCCGCCGACCAACAGCACGAACCGCCTACGGTGGCGGCGGCGATTGACCAACACATCGACCGCGGTCTGGCAGCCGCCAAACTGCAGCCGGCGCCCCGCAGCGGCGACGTCGAATTCCTCCGCCGCGTCCATCTCGATTTAACCGGCCGCGTCCCCACGGCCGACCGGGCGACGGAGTTTCTCGACAGCGACGATCCCGACAAGCGAGGGAAACTGATCGACGCGCTGCTGGCAAGCCGCGAGTTTGGCGAACAATTTGGCCGCGTATGGCGCGATTGGGTTTGCCCGCCCGAATTGCCCTCCGATCAGAACGCCGGCGTGCAGCCGCATCAGCAAGCCCGAAATTTCGGCAAATGGCTAGGCGAGAAGTTTGCCGCGGACGAAACGTGGGACAAGATCACCCGGGACATTCTCACGGTACAAGGCGAAATTAAGAACAGCCCGCAAGTGATCTTCTTCGGGCTGGTTGGCCAAGACGGGAAAACCACCGCTGACGGATCGGCGCGGGCCGCCGCCTCACTGTTTATGGGGATACAATTGCAATGCGCCCGTTGCCACGACGATCCCTACCGCGCCTGGTCGCAACAGGAGCACTGGTCTCTATCTGCATTTTTCGGTCGCTCGCAAGGCGATTTCAATAAGATCGAGAACGGCAAGGGACCCAGCAAGAAGCCCGGTGAGATCAACATTCCCGGTTCCGCCTTCAAGAACGCGGGCACGGCGGTGACGGCAGCGTTTCCGAGGGGCGAAAAATTTGAAGCAAAAGACAACCCGGATTTACGTGGGGCCTTCGTTGATTGGTTGGTCGCCAAGGACAATCCTTACTTTGGCCCCGCCTTCACAAACCGGCTGTGGTTTTATTTATTTTCGCGAGGAATCGTGAACCCGATCGACGACATGCGCGAATTGAACCCGCCGTCGCATCCGGGGCTGATCAAGATGCTGGCGGCCGAGTTTGCCGCTTCGGGATACCGCATCAAGCATCTGTTTCGCTGCATCTGCAATTCCCAAGCCTACCAGCGAACGAGCCGGGCGGACCCGGGGGAAAACGAACAGGCCGACGGCGGTCTGTTAACGGCCTTCGGCCGCATGCCGCTGCGAGTGATGACGGCCGACATGCTCTACGACTCGTTGAAACTGGCGTACGGTGACCCGAATCTCGACTTACGGACCCAGGTCAAGCACAGCACGGTCGGCATGGCCGCACCGGTGGGAGATGCCTACCTGGAGTTTCAGCGAAGGTTTGGTACGAACGAAGAAGACGCCACCGACTTCACCCACGGCGTCGCGCAGATGCTGACGCTGTTGAACCACCCGCGGCTGCTGGCCGGCGGCGGTGCGATGGAAAAATACCTGCAAAGTCCACTGGCCCCGTCGGCAGCGCGCGACCGGTTGCTGGCAAAACTTCGCCCCCGGGTCGTTTGGCTCAACGAGGCTCAATCGCCGGCGGACTCCGCCAAAAATCCGGAGCCCGCCGGTCAGCCGACAAGGCTGCCGCCGGTCGACCCCCGCCGCAACGAGGACACGTTTCCGCCCGTCAAAGCACGGTACGTTCGCTTTACCATCGAA
>JAYGDO010000253.1:0-7912 GCA_046582885.1 Pirellulales bacterium
CGAGTTGTTGCGGTACATCGACGGTACGCCGTAGCGTTCGTGGGTGTAATAATCTATGCCGGTGTTGACAAACCCATAAAAATCATCGAACCCGCGCGCGAGCGGGAGAAATCGCTTATGCACGCCGAGGTCCCATTTGCCGAAAATGCCGCTGGTGTAGCCGGCGGTCTTCAGCACGCGCGGCAGCTGCACCTCGCGTGTGTCCATGCCGCCGATACGCTCAAAGGTGGCCTCGTATTCGCCGGGTTTATATTTGTAGCCGTAGTCGGGGGCCTCATTGCGGATCATGTCGTAGATGCCATTGCGCTGCGGATAGCGGCCGGTGAGCAACGCCCCGCGTGAGGGTGTGCACGCGGGCCACGCTACATAAAAACTCGTCAGCTTCACACCGCCTTTCGCAAGGCGGTCGAGGTGCGGCGTCTTTACTTCGCGTGAGCCAAAGCAGCCGAGATCGCGATAGCCCTGGTCGTCGGAAACGATGAGCAGAATGTTTGGCGGCGCAGCCTGAAGAGCCGTCGGATACGTCCAGCAAGCCACGGCCAGAATAAGAAGAAGTGTCCTCATTGCTATTTCAGCCGTTCGCGCGGATGTGCGGCATTCTTCCAGCGGTGGATCGATTCGAGAAGGGGTTTGTCCTTCATGGCTACCTTTTTCACCGCCGCAAAAGTCGCGTCAGCCTTCTCTTCAAAACCGAACCGATGCATTGCCCAGGCTGCCATCATCTGAACCTCCGTGCAGTCATCAGCGAGTGCTTTTTCAAAAACCTTGATCGCTGGCTTGGCCTTGTCTTCGAGAAGAAAAAGCCCGCAGGTTGCCCAGTAGCGAATCCCTTCATCAGCATCCTGCATCGCCTTCATCAGTTGGCCGAGATTCGCGGGATCACGAGTCAAAGCCATCTCTGAAAAATCGAGATACTTTTCAAGAGGATACAATTTTGAATCACGGACCATTTCGTAGATGGTCATCCCGTTGGCTTTCGCACGCCGCAGCCTCATGTTTTCCGGCAGCAGTCCTGAATCAAACAACTCCAACTGCTTCTTCCGCATGGCACGCCTCAACTCGGCGATCTTTGCCTGATGCTTTGGGTCATTAATCAAGTTGTTTACATTATCGAAGTCCGCTTCGGTATCGTAGAATTCCTCCGCTGGCCGCGGCTTAAAAAAACGACCGGTAATATCATCGCACTTCCCTTCCAGATAGTGTTTCTCCCACGCCCTGGTGCCGGCCATGGTCCACATATAATTGAGGCGCTGCCCATTCGGTGCCCAGGGCATGTAGTTCTTGATAAGGGCATAGCGATGATCCCGCATCCCACGAACCATGTCGGCACATTCATCGGCCCGCTCCCGGAAGCTCAGATGATAAGTGGGTGCCCCCTCAAGTCCGTCCCCGAGAAATACCTTTCCCTGATAGCTTTGGGGCACATCGGCGCCGGCGAGACTCAGAAAAGTCTTCGGCATATCAACAAAACTAACGATGCGATCCACGGTCATTCCCGGTTTTTCCGCCGGCCAAAAGTGTTTCCATTTTTCCGGAATTCGAACGATCAAAGGGCAATGGATTCCACTTGAATAGAGGAACCGTTTGCTGCGAGGCAAAACCCCGCCATGATCAGAGCAATAGACCACAATCGTGTCTTCGGCGTGCCCATCCGCTTTCAACTTCGCGAGAATTTCCCCCACCTTGGCATCCATTCGCTGGACGGCATCGGTGTAGGTGGCATAGGTCAAACGCATCTCCGGAAGATCGGGATGATAGGAATGGAGAACCATTTTTTCCGGATCTGTCAGTACCTCCCCTCGGTTTTTCTTTGGGAAGGCCCTGCTCTCATGACTGTCCCCGATATTTCTGATCTGAAAGAACTTTTGACCGGCTTCTCGCTTTAAAAACTTGCCGTTCTTCTTCCAAACCGCCTTATCATCGCGACCTCCAATGTTGTAATCCGTCTCACCGCCGTTCGCGACGTGGTAACCGGCCGCCTGCAACAGGTCCGGATAGTAGGGGATCTTGGCATGCGGAATGGCATAGCGGCTACGCATCGGCTGAGTCCCCAGCGAGATCGCATAGTGCCCCGTAATCCAAGTGGACCGGGTAGGCGCACATACGGCCGCATTGTCGAAACAGTGCGTATAGCGAAATCCTTCCTTAGCGAGTTGGTCAATGTTGGGCGTTTTTGCATTCTTACTGCCATAACAGCCTACCCATGAAATGCCATTGTCCTCACTCGTGATCCAAAGAAGGTTGGGCCGATCCGCGGCCTGAAGTGCTGATGCACTTTGTAGAACCACTGTAAGTAGCAGAATTATTGCTCTCATTTTTTCTTCGATCCTTTGCGCGGTTTGCTGTCGGGAGCCGGCGGGCTGATCCAGGTTGGGCCGAGCACGATTAGAACGCACTCCTTTATTTCGTGTTTTTCAGTTCCCCGATTTTACCACCGTTGTCGCCGATAATGCTGGAACTTGGTGTCGTTCTTCTGCTTCGGTCTCGGTCCGCCGCAACCTGGGTCGATCCGTTCCTCAACTAAAGCCTTCTTCCGTTCCACCCGTTGGGGCTCTTTGGCCGCGGGGTTCCTGTCACTTTCCTCGAGCGGAAAGTTGGGGGAACTTCTTCAGCAGCGGTTGGGGAATTGTGTTGGGCCAGCCTTGGTTGGATTGGCGGGGGCCGGGGTTAGTGCGGCCTTCGCGAATGGCGCCCGCAAGCGCATCGACGAGTTCCTTCACCTTGTCCGGGTATTTGTCATGAAGGTTTTCCTTTTCCTGGGGGTCGTTTTCCAAGTCATAGAGCTGCAGCATGGGTAGTTTTTTCTTGGCCGCCTGTGTTTCACGCGGGGGGCTCCAGCCTCCGGAGCCGCGACAAAGAAGAAGTTTCCATTTGCCGCGGCGGACGGCGAAATGGCCGCTGATGGAATGGTGAATGACTAGGTTGTGCAAAGGGGCAGCCATTTTTTTTCCGCTCAAGACAGGCAACAGGCTCACGCTGTCCTCGGCCGCGTCGGGTGCTAGCTCCGAGTCGACGACGTCGGCGCAGGTGGCCATTATATCGGCAAGGGTGATCGTCTGATCCGTGCGGGTACCCGCCTTTACCTGACCGGGCCAACGCACGATGAACGGCACGCGATGACCGCCCTCGTAGGCGTCGGCCTTATATCCCCGCCAATTTTCGTTGATTCGCACGTTCTTGGCTTCCAGTTCGGAGAATCCTGCTTTGGGCGATGTGCCGTTGTCGCAGGTGAAGAAGACCACGGTGTTCTCGGCCTGCCCGGTATCCTCCAAGGCCTTGAGGATTTCACCGACCGCCCAGTCGGTCTCCACAATGAAATCTGCGTAGGGTGTAATCTTGGTGATCCCTTTGAATTTCCCGCCGGGAGCAATGGGCGTGTGCGGAGAGGGCATGGGAAAATAGAGGAAGAAGGGCTCTTCCTTGTCCTTTCGCTCGCGGACGTACTGGGCGCACCGGCGACCGTACTCCAGCAGCACGGCGGAGAAGTCCCAGTTCGGTACGGCCGGCCCGGCGGATACGCCCACCATGGCGCCACGCTTCATCTGGGCGGTGAGCTTGCCAAGCAGGCGCTCATTTTCGCACCAGGCGTAAGGGGGCCAGTTGGGCACGTCGTCGCCAAAGTAATAATCGAAGCCATGACTGTTGGGGCCGCCCTTGATGGGTTTGGTGAAGTCGATCTCCTGCAATGTCTGAGTTACGCCGCCGCCCTTCTTGGGCCAATGCCAGCCGAGATGCCACTTACCGATCATGCAGGTGGCATAGCCCTTGTTACGGAACATCTCCGGCAAGGTAAGGCGGGCATCAACGATCAACGGGCGTTCCCACTGGCCGACGATTCCTCGCTTGAGACGGCTACGCCAGTTGTAACGCCCGGTGAGTACCGAGTAACGCGTCGGCGAGCAGACGGCGGAGGTGGAATGCGCATCCATGAACGACATCCCTTCGCTGGCCAGTTGGTCGATGGCAGGCGTCTTCAGCCCCATCTTGGCGTTGAACGCGGAGACCGAGTCAATGCCCATGTCGTCGCCAAGAATAAGGATGACGTTTGGTTTCTTGGCCGCGGCGCTGGCAGTGAATGCCAGCAAACCGGCGCAAAGAAGCCACAAGGTCGATTTGGAAAACTTGCCCACCAGCCATGCGATCCATGGCAACGGAACGGATATTACGCCACGTATTTTCATTTTCTGGTTCTTCCGCGAATTTAGTTGTTGTGGAAAACTGTCGGTGAGATCCCCATTTCGGCAAAAACCTGGAATCTGGTCCGCTTTGAAGAATGCGGTTCCCCTGCTTCTTATTTCAAGCGTGAAAAATCCAACGCTTTCAAGTAAATACGCTCGGGAGGTTTGGCTAGCAACCTACCGCCTTTCCTAGATTCCATCGCAACCTGCTTCCATTGCGGATCGCCGCCGAACGCCTTCCAGTTCGCATCGGCTTGCTCGCGACTGGCGTGGTGAACGAGATAGACCAACGTGTTGCTGGACTCGGGTTGATCGAACGGTGTCCAATAGCCAACGTTCTTGATTCCGTGTTTGTTGAAGATTCGCGTGGTATGTTCTCGAAAACGCTTATTAAGATCGTCGAGTTTGCCGGAATTGGTCACGTAGGTTCTCAACTCGAAGACGCCACCGCGCGGATCGATCTTGCTTGCGACCGCGGCTGAGTAGTTGGTCTCAGTCATGAAAATGCTGAACGGTTTTTCAGACAACAGGCCCCGGAATGTCGGTTGATCGAGCACAGCTTGCCATTCGCTGTCATTCGAAAAGTCGATCCAATTCTGGTAGGCGGCATACACCGAAGGATGTTTGAGGATGTAGATAAAACGGCGCCGCTTCTTTGCCGGTCCTTCCGTTGGGATCCAGTAGCCCACGGGCTCCAGTCCGTGCCTTTTGAACAGGCGATCAGTGTGATCCCGAAAGCGGGTTTTGAGATGTTCAAACCGATGCTCGTTCGCCGCGTAAATACGCAATTCGTAAACAGGCCCCTGCAGAAGACGTTTTTGAGGTTGAGGCTCCGGCTTGGGCAGCGCGGCATCAAGACCGGTCTTCCGGCCGAGAACCACCTCCGCCGCCGCGTTGAAAACCCAGGCCATGTTGTCCGAAACCCTGAAACTCGAGTCGTGCCCTCCGATGTAGATCTGGCTATTGCTAAAGGGTGACGGGCAAAACGTCCGCGGCGAGACCAAGACCTGTTTCCCGGGGCGGTAGGCGTTATTGACTTCGTGAATCGAATAGCTTTGGTCGGCTCGACGGATCGCATACATCGCTCCCGCATAGAGACTGCTGCCTTTCCACCGCAGTTGATCCTTTCCTCGGATGTTCCCCTGGAACCCGATAATATGAAGCGTCTCCCCCGTGGCAGGATCGGTGAAGGGGTACATCATGTTGTGCGCCCCGAGTGTGTAGGAAACCTCGACATTCAGCCTCTTGCTCATCAGATCGATGATCCGAATCTCATCGTGCAGGCTGAACCCACCCTTTCCGTCAGGATCGAGACGTTTCACCTGGCCGGCGGATCTGTCGCCCGGAGCCCAGAGGAAAAGGAGCGATTCACCGGTTCCGTTGGGATTTGGCACATTGGTCAGGCCGCGAATCCCACCCACGTCTGTGTCCGTATCTGAGAAGAGATCGAGAACTTCACGATACCGCGGCCGTTCACCGTCGATACGCTGGTAAATGGAGTCTCCTTCGGAAAAGAAGAGCGATCCATTGGCCTGAGTCATCCCCAGGGGACGCGTCCCAAAGCTTCCTTCCATCAGAAATGGATACTCCAGGTTCCGATCCCAACGAATCTTTTCCGGGACCGAGGAATCGTAGACTCCGGAAATAATCCCGGGATTCCCCAGTGACATGAATAACCGCTCTACTCCCGTCACCTTGTCCCGGTAGACTTCCATATCACGCGGAACCCAACGCACGCCTCCCGCGCTCGAGCCGTGCCGGACAAGGGTGTGGGTCCATTTGCCGGAATCATCATCACGCACCCAGGTCGATACCGCACCTCCCCGTTCGAAATTGGCACCTGCCGCCATTACCAGTAGTTGGACCGGTTCGGGCAACTCTTTACCGGTGCTGTCGCGGTTGAAGGTGACCGACTTCAGGATGTTGCCCTTCATGTATTCGAGCCCGAGCCCGTTTGATCGCCCGGTATCCAGATCGACCTGCCATTTCGCTCCTTGAGCATCGAGCCTCAGGACCTGGGCCGACTGCTTCCGCCCTTCCGGCGGAATCACCCAGCGGGCATCCACCCAGTAACCATTGGAGGCGTAGAGCTTGCCCTTGTGCCGAGCGAGGTGCATGATTTCCGATCCACCCGCCCAGGCTCCCTTGTCGTCGTTGTAGCCCGCGTCGTAACTTTGCACCCAGCGGTAACGAACCTCGTCGCCGGAGGCTGGGGCGGACTGCGGCTCAGCGGCCGCTTCGATAACCGGGCAAGCGACTGCTGCCAGACAGATGAGTATGATCGGGAGCGGTTTTGCACCGGAACGCATTTTGGTGTCTATCTTCCTGATTAATCGCAGGGCTTGGCCGCAGCGGATCGCGTAACGGCGAGACGCAACATGGCGGCTACGGCCGAAAGCGATTTTTGCGTGTTCTTCATTTTGTTGTCTTGAGTTTTTTGATCGGCACGTGCGCCGCTTTGATCAGCACCTCAATTTTGCGGACGATCTCCGGCCGGGCCTTGGCGAGGTCGTCCCTCTCAAACGGGTCCCGTTTCAGGTCGTACAATTCCAGCGGCTTGCCGGCGGATCGAAAAGCTTTCCAGTTCCCCATCCGCACGGCCTGCGAGACGATCACCTGTTTGGGGCCTTTGCAGAATTCAAAGTAGAGGTAGTCGTGCGCCTTTTGTTTCTGCGTTTCGCCGCGTAGCGCGGGCACGAAGGAAATGCCGTCGTTCTGCGGCGGAACCGGCTGGCCGGTCAACTCACACACGGTCGGCAGTAAATCCTGAAAGCCGCTCAGGTGTGCCGTGGTGCGGCCCGGCTTGATGACCCCCGGCCAGCGGGCCAGCATCGGCGCGCGAATGCCGCCCTCGTGCATGTCTCGCTTATGACCGCGCAGGCCGCCGGTGGAATTCCAAAAAACCGGGTCATGCCCGCCCTCCTTGTGCGCACCGTTGTCGCTGCTGAACATCACCAACGTGTTGTCGTCGACGCCGAGCTGGTCCAGCAACGTCAGCAGCGCACCGATCTCATTGTCCAGATGCTCCATCATCGCCGCGAATCCGGCGATGGGATTCACCACGTCCGGGCACGGCTCGCCAGCCGCGCCGTACTTGCCAATCTTCCGGTCG
This sequence comes from Pirellulales bacterium, assembly GCA_046582885.1. Classification (GTDB taxonomy): domain Bacteria; phylum Planctomycetota; class Planctomycetia; order Pirellulales; family UBA7805; genus JAYZEI01. The sequence goes on from JAYGDO010000253.1 coordinate 7,291, forward strand.
AACTGCGGAAACTTAGTACGCCACTTGTCGTGCAATTTTATTGGCGCATGCATCGCCGCATGCGGGATAGCCGTGGGCACATAGCAGAAAAACGGTTGCTGCGCTTGCACGCTACGGCGAATAAAATCGCGGGCGTGCGCCATCACCGGGCCGTGCAGGTAGGTGCCCTTCTTCAGTGGCAGCTCTTTGCCGTTGTGCACCACGGTGGTGGGATAATACGTGTGGGCGATTCCCTGGCTTTTCCAGCCGTAAAATTCATCGAAGCCGTGGCTCAACGGATTGGGCGCGCCCTGCAGATGCGTGTTGCCCAGACCCCATTTGCCGAACGCGCCCGTGCGATAACCGGCCGACTTGAAGACCTCCGGCAGCACGATCATTTTCGGATCAAGCGCCGCACCCCGCTCGTTGCCGAGGTTCCCGCGGACGTAGCAGTGACCCGAGTGCTGGCCGGTCATCAACACCGCCCGACTCGGCGTGCACACCGTGTTGCCCGAGTAATGCGCCGTAAATTTCAGCCCCTCCTTCGCCAGCCGATCGATATTCGGCGTGCGGAATTTTTTCTGCCCGTAACACGACAGATCGCCGTACCCGAGATCGTCGGCAAGGATATAAATGACGTTGG
>JAYGDO010000296.1:0-3415 GCA_046582885.1 Pirellulales bacterium
ATCGATGGGCGAGGTCATTGGCGGATTGCGGGCAGCCCAGTCGGGCATGCGAACACCACCGGACCCGCGGTCATCCGACCAAGAAAGACCGCTCGCCGGACCGAGCGGACCTCCAAACACCGAAAGGCCCATTCTCCCGCCGACGGTCAACAACAACGAATTGAGCACCGACTCAGCGGTGCCGACCGTTCCGCGAGGTCTGGCTCCGCCGCCCGAACCGCCGCCCGAACCACCGCCGGTGAGTCAAGATTCGTCAGCTTCCTTCATGGTGGAAGAGGGCAAAATTTCACCCCGAGGCGAGTTCGTCGCAGCCGAATTAGTCTCGACGCAGCCAATCAACGCGGGGATCGTCGCCAAGCCACCTCCCGTACCGACGCCCACAACAAACGATACTGTGGTCGCTATTGAGGCCGAGCAAGACACCAGTACGGGCGTTCTCACGAATGAGCCACCACTACGGCGAAGCCGTTGGATGCTGGTTTCCCTTTTGGGCACAGCCTTGTTGACGATGGTCGTCGTACTTGGCCTGTTAGCGGCCTTTTACACGCCGGATGACACGTCGCTATTGGACGATGATTCCCCGCCCGTGGTCGGGGAGGGTGAAACGGGGGGCGAGTGGGTTGACGTTCAACCGCAGATCGATTTATCGACCGACTGTCTGGGTGCGGCTTGGACCCGCCGCGACGGCGAGCTGTTCGCGCCGGGCAGCAGCGGCTGCCGCGCAATGATTCCAATTTCTCCCGAGGGAAGCTACGAATTGGCAATTGAATTGACGCCCAACGTCAGTAATCACGGCCTCCACGTACTACTGCCGACGGGCAGTAGCAATACGATGCTCACGCTGGTCGACGAGACGGGCCAATACGGAGGTCTGGAGCGACTGAATCGCCGCGATTTGCAGTTCAGCGAACTTCGCCGCAGCGCAGCGGCGATTGCGGCGGGCAGACGCAGCATCATTCAGGTCGCGGTAAAGCTGAAGGGCGCGGATGTCGAGATCGATTCGTGGGTCGACGACACCGCGTTTGTCACTTGGCGAGGTCCGCAAACCGCGCTTTCTGATCCGGGCGGCGATTGGTCGTTACCGCTGGCCAGCGTGCCGGGATTTGGCGCGGCGGAGGAAACCATTTTTCACAGTGTGCGGCTGCGGTCACTTTCAGGCGAATCAAAACCGGCCGACCGCACGGCCGCCCACCAGCCGCGATCCGTATCCGCCCAAGTCCGCACAACACTCACACCACCGGGAGCCGCAAACTGCCTGGCGTTTTCGCCAGACGGACAGTACTTAGCGGCTGGATGTCGCGACAGTTGGCTGCGGATTTGGGGCCTCCAGCAGAAGCACTCGGAATTGGCTTCTGTGTCCGACCACGCCCGCTCGGTAACCGGGGTGGCCTTTTCGCCGGACGGAACGACACTGGTCTCCTGCGGCGACGACCGCCGCGTGGTGATCCGCAAGCTGGCCGACTTCGAAAGCAAGATTGAAACCAACGCCCACACTGAGTCGGTACGAAATGTCTCCTATTCGGCCGATGGAAAGCTGATTGCCAGCGCCGGTACCAAAACGGAAATTCACATTTGGGACGCCGCCACGGGGCGGCCTGTGCAGTCTCTTTCTGATCCGGACGCTGCTTTAACCTGCGCCGTTTTCGCGCCGCTGGGCGACTCGCTGGCGACCGCCAGTGGAGCGATTTCTTTAAGAATCTGGAACGCGAAAACGGGCCAGCAGCAGAGGTCCTTACAGCCCGTCCCGTCGAGCGGTAATTGCCTTGCGTTTCTCAAGGGCCGCGACATCCTGGCAATCGGAGCGGGCAGAGACGGCGTGCAATTTTCCGATTTCAATAGTGGCGTTCCTCTTTCCATTTTAGCGAGCGGGCAATCGGCGGTGACCGACATCACCAGTACACACGACGGCTCAATCTTGGCCGTTGCCGGTAGCCGCGGAGGCGTGCAAATCTGGGACACCGACTCACGACGCGAGTTGATGGAACTAACGACGGGACCACAGGCAGTTCAAAGCGTGCGGTTTTCGCCCGGCGGACGCGTACTGGCGGCGGCACTGAACAACGGGCAAATCAAACTCTGGAATCTAACCTTCGATCCACCATTGGACTTAGCAACGCTGGTCGGCCCGGTTGCGTTAAAGACCGCGACCGAGCCCGTTGAGCCGGTACCGGTCGATGCGACTCCACTACCGGATTACACCGTCGTAGGATCGATCAGGCTGAAAAAGGAACTCGCCGGGCACGAAGGCGCGGTTCTCTGCGTGACATTCGCGAGAAACGGCCGTCTGTTGGCTTCGGCCGGAGCCGACAAGTCGGTGCGGCTTTGGGACGTACCCACCGAAAAGCAGCTCAAAGCTTTCAACTGGCACACCGACCGCGTCATCGACGTGGCGTTTTCACCCGATTCAAAATGGCTGGCGTCCGCATCCGAGGATAAAACGGTGCGGATCTGGGACCTGGCCAACGGCGTCGAGCGGCATTCTCTTACCGGTCACGGTGATGCCGTCTATTGCGTTGGGTTTTCGCCCGACGGAACGATCGTCGCGTCGGGGAGCAAAGACAAAAAAGTCATTTTTTGGAGTTCCTCCGATGGAGCCAAACTAAAGACGTTTACGGGCCACCAAGAGGCCATTAAGGATTTGGATTTTTCGGCTGATGGCCGAGTGCTCGCATCCGCTGGATTCGACACGACCGTTAAGCTGTGGAATTCACATACGACCAAGGTGCACACCGAGGTTGCCGAGTCATCTCCATTGATGGCCGTCTGTTTCGCACCAATCGGAGCATTCGCGACCGGTAGCCTCGATCAAAAAATCAGAATCCGTGACGGGCGAACCACCAAAATGATACGCGAAATAACAGGTCATACGTTGCCGATACGACGACTTGAATTTTCGCTGAACAACCGGGTAATCATCGCGGCCGCCGGCTCTGCGGGTACACCAACGCGCCAGGGCTCGGGGCAAGTCATTCTTTGGAGCGCCGCAACCGGCGAAGAGCTCGCGCGGATCGATGACCTCAAGAACACAATCTTCGCCGCATCCGTTTCTCCAAACGGCAATCTGCTGGCCACCTCTGACAGTGCGGGCCGCATTCGGCTGTGGGAGTTGAATCTGGCGGAACTGAAGTAGACGCCAAGCGGCCTCTGATTAGGTGGCACTCGCGCGGGAATCTGCCGGCGATCTTGCTGGTACCGGCTCGGGCAGCCGCCCATCTGCGAACCGGTATATGAATCTCCAGTGGAATCCCATTCCCACTAACACGGCAACGTGCATAATTTCATGCGGCCCAATGATGCCCGGAACCAGCGTCGGCTGAAATGCCATTTGACATACCGCTCCGGCGGTGTACGCCACGCCGCCCAGTATGACGGACTCGACAAACGAGGCACCGAAGCGGCGCCAGGTCACGGCGGT